>DATARK010000050.1:0-66403 GCA_036264175.1 Solirubrobacteraceae bacterium | reverse complement strand
CACGTCGACCCCGCCGCGGTCCTGTGCGAAGCCCGTCACCTCGCGGTCGTAATGGATCGCCACCCCGAGCTCCGCGATCCATGCGGCCATGATCCGCTCGACCTTGTTCTGCCAGATCCCCAACGAATACGGATGGCGCGTCGGGAAATCGCTCATGTCCAACACGCTTGTCGCCAGCATCGCGGCCTGAGCCGGCTGACCCTCCGCGAGAAAGCGATCGGCGACTCCGCGCTGGTCGAGCACCTCGATCGTGCGCGAGTGAAAGCCGCCGGCCCGTGAGCCCACGAGCACGTGATCGGAACGCATCTCGACGATCGCGACATCGACCTTCGCCAGGGCCAGCTCAGCCGCCAGCATCATCCCGGTTGGACCCCCTCCGGCTATCACCACGGCATGCTCGCTCATATGCATTCAGTAACTCCCGCGTCTCGTAGGTTCACCTGCGACGGAGGAGTATGCGGCACACCCGGGGGCTTGAATCAAGCCCCCCTGTCGGGTATAAATTGGTAATGGAGAGGCGCAGGAAGGCCTCTAGCGCTACTTGGCGATTTTGATCGGCTTCAGCGAGTTGCCAGGCGCGATTTCCGCGCAGTTCTGCGGCGCCGCGAGACCGGCGAAGCGTTCGGCCAGCCAGCCCGCCGCTTCACCGATCCACGGAGCCGCGCCCTCGATGTGTCCGAGGTGCTGGTATTCGGTGAAGTGCACCGCGACGCCGCGGCTGCACCATTCGCGAGCGAGACTGCGCACGTCGCCGGCGATCATCACGCCGTCGCCGGGGCCGATCCCCGGCTTGTTGCCGGGCGTTTCTTCGAATTCTTCGCCACCATTGCCCTGCCCGATGAGCAGCGGCACGGTCGGTGTTTCCTTGCGACCCACGATCAGCTTGTTGGCGGTTCGCACGAACACGGGAATCGTTTCGGGCGTCGGGAATTCCGGCTTGGCCAGCTGCGACCAGGTGAGGCCGGGGACTTTCTGCTCGGTGGTGATCGAGGCGTTCTGGTCCTTGGCGAGAAGTTCCTTGCCGTATTCGCTGAGGTACGGCGTCAGGTCGAGGTGGAATGCGCGCGAGAGCCCGACCAGCGACATCGGAATGATCGATGCCCAGCTGCCGCTGCCTTCGACGTATTTCAGGTTGTGCGCCGGCTCGACCAGCACGCCGCCCATCGCCGCACCGACGATGTTCGAGTTGATCTCCGGCGCGTACGTGGGCGCCTCCTGCGCGGCCCACTCCGTCGCGATCGCGCCGCCGGAGTAGCCGGCCAGACCGATCTTGGCGGTGCTCGTGAGGCCCGTCGCCGACGAGCTGAGCGCCGCGCGCAGCGAGTCGAGCGTGTTGTAGCCGTACACCGGGCCGGCGGAGAAGACCGCTTCCTCCCCCTCGGTGTCGGGGACCACGACGGTCTCACCCGCGAGCAGCGCCGGTGCGATCAGCACCGACTCGACCTGGGCGATTTCGGCTCCCGGGAAGCCGCCGGTGGTGATCGCGTAGGACGGGTCGTCTGCGGTGCTGAGACTGTCGTAGAAGGACTGGTAGGACAGCACCGACGTGCTCAGTTTCACCGGTGGCAGCAGCACCGAGGTCACGTTGACGGTCGGCCTGTGCAGCTCGGAGATCGAGCGGTACAGAAGCTGAACGGCCGTGATCGGCACTCCGATTCCGCCGACGTGCAGCTGAACGCTGCGCGTCTTGAGGACCGTTCCTGGCGTGATCCGGTTCAGGTGCGTCGCGCCTTCGTATTTGTAGAACGGGTCCTGGTCGGGGGTCAGCGCCGCTCGCGCCGCGGGCGCGCCCAGTGCGCACGCAACCAGCAGGAGAAGGGCGAAGAGGCAGGCGCCCCAGCCGAGGCGTCGGCCACCGGCATCTGACATTGCGTCTCCTGCAGCGCTTGCCGCGTTCATCTTGCCCCGCTCTCGTCCAAAGGATTGGTCTCGGCGCTTCATCGGAGACCGGCTCGCCCCGACGCTCGGTGCATACCCGCGGGCGCAGAGCTCAAACGCGGAGAGCGCGTGCCAGGCGTCAGGCGCTCATTCGCCGCGCACACGATTGCTCAGCGTGCCGACGCCGTCGATCTCCACCTCCACGACGTTGCCGTCGCGCAGGAACCTGCCCTGCGGCGCGCCGACTCCGGCGGGCGTGCCCGTGGCGATGATGTCGCCCGGTACGAGCGTGATCGTCCGCGACAGCCACGCGACCAGCTCGGCCGGTCCGAAGATCAGGCTCGCGGTCGTGCCTTGCTGAACGGTCTCGCCGTCGATGCGCGTTCGCAGCGTCAGGCTTTCGAGATCGTCGATCTCGTCGAGCGTCACGATCGCCGGCCCGCACGGAGCGAACGTGTCGATCGCCTTGCCGCTGGTCCACAGCTGGTTCTGCAGCTGCAGGTCGCGCGCGCTGACGTCGTTGAACGGCATCACGCCGGCGATGTGTGCGAGCGCGTCAGCCTCGGTGACGTTCCGCGCCCGGCGACCGATCACGAGCGCGAGCTCGGCCTCGTAGTCGACGTACTCCGCGTGCGCTGCCGGCAGCACGATGTCCGCGCCACTGCCGCACAGCGAGTTCTGAAACTTGGCAAACCACATCGGCGCCTGGGGAATCTCCTGGCCGGACTCTTCGGCGTGGTCGCGGTAGTTCAGACCGATGCAGATGATCTTCTCGGCGTCGGGCACCGGTGCGACCAGCGAGCAATCGGCGAGCGCCATGCGCGCCGCGGTCGAGGCCTGCGCGCGCTCGGCCAGCGCCCGCAGCCCGTCCCCGTCGAGCGTGGCCAGCAGCTCGCGCATGCCGGCGGGCGCGCCGACGGCCCCGGCGAGCACCACCTCGTCGCCGAGAAGCACAGCAGCAGCCGGCCCAGCTTGCGAGTCGATGCTGATCAGGCGCATGCCCGACGAAGCCTACGACGAGCGCATCGTCCGCCTAGGCTAGGTCGCACCGCCCACGCGAAAGGACCATCAGCCGATGCGCAAGATGCAGAGCCAAGGCGTTCACCACATCACGCTCGTGGGAGCCGACCGGCAGACCTCGATCGACTTCTGGGAGGGCGTGCTGGGAATGCCGTTCGTCTTCGAGCAGCCCAACCTCGACAACGCCGCCGAGAGCCACCTCTACTTCGACCCGGGCGACGGACGCCTGATCACCGTCTTCACCAACGAGGAGCGCCGCGCGGACCCCGCGCGCACGCCGACCGATCCAGGCTGCGTGCACCATCTCGCGTTCGCGCTCTCCCAAGCGACGTTCGCCCAGACGGTCGAGCGCCTGGACGAGCGCGCGATCGAGCACAGCGGCGTCAAGGACCGAGGGTTCATGGACTCCATCTACTTCGAGGACCCGCTCGGGCTGCTGATCGAGCTCGCCTCCTATCGCTTCGAGCCGCCGGCCGGCCTGACGCATGCCGACGTGCTCCTGGCCGCCCACAGAATCCGCGTGCAGCGAGACGAGTACAACATCGCGCCCGTGCATCTGGCCGACGCGATCGAGCAGCTCACCGCGCGATCGCGCGAGTCGCTCTCGGAGGATCGCTCGCCGAAGGACCCCTACGGGCGCTAGACGCGCTGGGCCGCGTGCTCGTCGCGGCGCGCGCGCACTCGTCGCGCACGAGCCTTGTCTCTGTACATCGCAGCATCGGCGTATCTGACGAGCTCGGTCGTCGTGCGACCGTCCGCCGGCCACACCCCTCCTCCGACACTCGCTCCCAACGCGACCGACGCCTCGCCCAGCTCGAACGGCTCGCGGAAGGCGGCGCGCACGCGCTCCTCGGCGGCGCGCACCTGAGCGTCCTCATGGACGTCGCTGAGGACGATCGCGAACTCGTCGCCGCCGAGACGCGCCACCTGGTCCTCTGCGCGAGCGATCGAGCTCAGGCGCTCGGCCGCTTGGCGAATCAACTCGTCGCCGGCATCGTGGTGATAGGTGTCGTTGATGCGCTTGAAGTCGTTGAGGTCGATGAACAGCAGGCCGACCTGCCCGCCGCCACCTTCTGCCCTGGCCATGACGCCATCGATGTGCTCGCGAAAGCCCACGCGGTTGAGCAGTCCGGTGAGACCGTCATGGCTCGCTCGGTGGTGCAGCTTGTCGACCAGCCGACCGTTTTCCATCGCCGGCGCCGCGAGCGCGGCGACCCCCGTGAGGCGTTGCAAGAGCTCACTGTCGGACCGCAGCCTGTCGGGCTTGGAGGAGACGGAGACCGTCAGGGCTCCGCGGAACACGTCGCGCGCGACGATCGGAACGACCGCCAGCGCCGCGAGCTCGAGCTCTGCCATCAACGCGCCGAGAAAGCGATCGTCGGTATCGGCTGTGAAGAACTGCGGACCCAGCTCGCCGATCATTCGCGCCAGATGCGGCGTGTCGTCTTGTGTGACCGTCAACCCGCGCAGGCGCGCCGCCTGATCGGGGCGTCGAGCCCACGATGCGAGCGACCGCAGGCGCTCATGCTCGTCCTCCCATAGCCACACGGCCATGCCATCGCAGTCGACGACCTCCGGGACAGCGACGGCGAGGCGCTCGGCCACCTCCTCGCTCGTTCCCGCCTGCGCCAGCGCGCGCGACAGCGCGAGCAGCGAGCTGACCTGATCGTGGCGCCGCGCGGACTCGTCAAGCGCCGTCGCCATGTCGAGCACGGCAGCGGCATGGCGGGCATACAGGCTGAGGATCTCGTGTTCCTGGGGCGAGAACTCGATCGCGCCGGGATATCGCGCGATCAGCTTGCCGTAGTCGCGACGGCTGGAGCTGACCGACACGATCAGCATCGACCCATCCACCGCGGGCTGGTGGTCGATCGTGGCCCTGGCGAGCGCCTGGGCCTCGGGCCAGCCGATGCCGTGGGCATAGACCTGCAGCTCGGCGTCGGCGCCCGTCTGCACGGCCAGGATGTAGCCCGGCGCGCGCACCGCATCGGCGGCGCGCTCGACGATTCTGTGCAGGACAGCATCAAGATCCTCGGTGGAGATCAGGTCGCCGGCCGTCGCGTAGGCGCTCTGCAGCCGCTCGGACATCGCCACCAGCTGCGCCTCCAGCGCCGTGATGCGCTCGCCCGGCTCCGCCGCGGCCTGCTCGGCGTCCCAGGTGACCGTGTACAGACAGCGTGCGTCTCCGCGGGCCTGACATTCACTCTCCTCCACGCGCGCGGAGGGCAGCCCGAACAGCACCGGCGGTCCACTGAGCAGTCCGGTCGTCCAATCGCAGTGCAGGCGCCGGCGCGTGAAACCCTCACGCGCTTCGGCACTGACCACGGCCTCCCCCGGAGCCGCCTCGATCGCCGTCATCACGGTGACCGTGCTGACCTTCGACGACGCCTGCGCGACCGCCTTGAAGATCGCCTCCGGCGATCCGAGTGAGCGCATCAGCGTGGCCACCTGCGTGCCGGCATGCTGGTAGAGCATCTGCGCCCCCACCTGGCGGGCGAAGTTCTCCTCGCCTGTGATCTCGGCGCCCGCCGCCAGCAGCGCGCACGCCTCGTCGAGCGAGATCCAGTTCTCGATGTTTTCCAGAAACGCGACGTCGTGTGTCGGTGATGCCGCCCGCGCGATCAGCTCCGCGACCGCCGCCTCTCCCCCTTGCTTGCGCACGAGGCGCACGAGCACGCAGCTCATCGTGCAGCACAGATGCTGCTCAGAAGCGAGCGGATCCTGGGTATGGGAAGCGGGGACTGCGGGCATCCGTCTCGGATCGGCGCTGCCCGTCGCGGGCTTGAGCATTCTGCGACAGGCCCGGCACATCGCCACGGCCGGTGCCTTGGGCCGCCGCCACGGTCGTCCCCGTCGCGCCCTACCCGGCGTCGCCCGCCACCGCCAACGCCGGCATTTCCGCCGGCTGCGCCGGCAGCAGTATGACCGCCATCAGAGCGCCCGCGGCGGCCACCCCGGCGGCGACCAGGCAGCCTGCGCTCAACCCCTTGATGAACGCGTCTGAAGCGGCGTGCTGCAGCCCGCCCGCCAGCGCCGGATGGCCTGCCCGGGCAAGCTGCTCGGCGGCGCCGAGCGCGCCTCCGACCGAAGAGTGGGCCAGCTCGCTGACAGAGCGCGGAAGTCCCCCGGGCAGCGTCGAGTCGAGGTGGCCCGAGTAGATCGTCGCGTAGACACTGCCGATCACGGCCACGCCGAGCGTTCCGCCGAGCAGACGCGTCGCGTCGTTGACGGCCGAGCCGACACCGGCCTTGGTCCGCGACACGGCTCCCATGATCGCCTCGGTCGCCGGCGCGCTCGTCAGGCCCATGCCCGTTCCGTAGAGCACCATCTGGATCGCGATGATCGCGTAGGACGTGTCCGGCGAGACGATCGCCGAGACCCAGATGTAGAAGGCCGTGACCATCACCAGCCCCGTCGCGACCACGAGCTTGGTGCCGAAGCGCACGGCCAGCTTGGTGCCCAGAACCGATGCGCCACCGACGCTCAGCGCGACCGGCAGCAGGTGCACGCCGGCCGAGAGCGCGTCATAGCGCTTGATGAACTGGAAGTACTGCGTCATCACGAAGATGAAGCCGAGCAGCGTGAAGAACGACACGGTGACGGCCGCGCTTGCCGTCGAGAACCTCGGGTTGCCGAACAGACCGATGTCGAGCATCGGCGTGCGCGAGCGAAGCTGCGAGACGATGAAGCCGACGAGCAGCGCAGTCGCCAGCACGAACCCGCCCACCGTGCGCGTGCTCCCCCAGCCGTATTCCGGCGCCTGGATGATCGTGAACACCAGGGCGGCCATGCCGGCTGTCGAGAGCGCAAAGCCGCGCAGGTCCAGCGGCGGCGCCTGCGGGTCGCGTGAGCTTGGCACGTAGCGCGCGACGAGCAGCGCACCGAGCAGCGCGACCGGCGCCATCGCGTAGAAGATGCTCGACCAGGAGTAGCTGCCGAGCAGCCAGCCTCCGAAGATCGGCCCCAGCGCGATCGCGATCCCCGCCGTAGCGCCCCACAGCCCGATCGCCCGGGCACGGTCGGAGCGCTCGGTGAACACGTTGGAGATGACCGACAGCGTCGCCGGAAACACCATCGCGGCGCCCAGCCCCATCACCGCGCGGGCGGCGATCAACGCACCCGCGCTTTCGGTCAGGGCGCCGGCGACGCTCGCGGCGCCGAACACGCCGAGGCCGGCGATCAGCATGCCCTTGCGCCCGACGCGGTCTGACAGGCTGCCGGCCGTGAGGATCAGCGACGCGAACACGAGGTTGTAGGCGTCGACGACCCATTGCAGATCGCTGTTGGAGGCATGCAGCTCACGCACCAGCGTCGGCAGCGCAACGTTGACGATCGTGGTGTCGAGGTTGACTGCGAAGGCTGCGAGAAGAAGCGAAACGAGTATCAGCGGTCTCTTGTTCATGGGCGCGACACTAACGCGAATACTTGAGATTTTCAAGTGCCTGGACTTTTTTTTCTACTAAGCCGGTGCTAGACTTGTCTCATGCGCTCGTACAACCAGTACTGCGCGGTGGCCAAGGGCCTCGACGTGATCGGCGACCGCTGGACGCTGCTGATCGTGCGCGAGCTGCTGCTGCGTGGCGCTTGCCGCTACACCGACCTGCGCAACGGGCTGCCTGCGATCGCCACGAACCTGCTCGCCGAGCGGCTGCGCCAGCTCGAGAAGGCGGGCATCGTCTCGCGCGAAGAGGCCCCGCCGCCGATCGCAACGACGCTCTTTGACCTCACCGAGCGAGGCGCCGAGCTGCGTCCCGTGCTGCAAGCGCTCCAGCGTTGGGGTCTGCCCTACATGACAGAGGGGCCCGCGCCGGCCGACGAGTTCCGCAGCCGCTGGACGGCCTGGCCCGCAGAGCTGTCCTTGACCGACCGCGAACCGGACGCCGGGCCGATCACGCTGCGACTGCTGACCGGCGATGAGCCGATGATCGTGCGCGCTCGAGACGGCGCAGTGACGTGCACTCCGGGCGATAGCGACAGCGCCGACGCGACCATCGCGGGCACCCCGCCGCTCGTGCTCGGGCTGCTGACGGGCGCGCTTGACCTGCCCACCGCCCGCAGTCGAGGACTCGACTACCAAGGCGATGTGCGCGCCTTCGAGCGGCTGCGCCCCGAGCCGCGCACCGTCTGAGCTCTTCGCGGCGCCAGGCCCGCGACTCGCAATCGAGCCGCGGGCCTTGGGCCGGCCGCGTCGCACCCCCGTCTGTGGTTACTTCTGCCTCTGCCCCGTGGTCAGGTTCAGGAACAGCTTGCCGTCCTTCTTGCCTTCGAAGTCGAACATGCCCGCGAGATCGAACGGCACGCCCTCGCTGGCGTCCTTGCCGGCGAGCACCTGATCGGCCGAGCCGGCGATGCCCGGCAGGCTCCAGTTGTGCTCGACGAAGTTGATCGCCGAGGCCTGGTCGGAGAGGTTGTGGTCGACGGCGTTCTTCTTCGCATACGGTGAGATCACCATCATCGGCAGGCGCGGTCCGAAGCCGCAGCGCCCCTGCTCGCCGCCCAGCGGCGTCGGCGTTTCGCCGCTTCCCTGCGGGTTGCCGCCGCACTGTCCGGACGTGCCTTCGCTGGCCACGTTCAGCTTCGTGTTGGTCAGGTTGTCGGCCGGCGACAGCGACGGGTTGGTGACGCCGCTGTAGACGTGGTCATACCAGCCGTCGGAGTCGTCGTAGTTGACCATCACGACCGTGTTCTTCCAGTCGGGCGAGCGCATCAGCGCGTTGATCTGCGTCGTGATGAACTGCTGCTCGTCGGCCGGCTCGGAGTAGGCCGCGTGGCCGTCCTCGTAGCCGGGCGCCTTGAGAAAGCTCACTGCCGGCAACGCCTGCGCCGGAAGTTCGCGCCGGTTGATCGCTTCGACGAGCTGGCTGAAGTCACTCGTGTCGTAGTTGTGGTTGGGCGTGTTGAACTGCGGCACGCCGCCGACATAGGCCTGCGTGTCCTTGCCGATCTCCTGCAGACCGGCGAGCGTGTCCTGGCCGCCTGAGCTGGGCACGCCGAGGTGATGAGGATTGGCCGTCGAGGCGTAGTACTCAAACGGCTCGTGGTGGGGAATGTAGTCGTCCTTGAAGCCCCACTGGCCCGTCCCACCCAGCGCGACGCCGACGGGGTGCACGGCGCTGCAGAGGTTCTGGTTGCTCGAGTGTGCGGGTCGGTTGGTGGCGTTTGCGAAGTACGAGGAGAACTCATCCGGCGTGAACGTGCTCGTGGGCTGACCGGTTTTGCCCGTCGCCGCAAGCGCTTCGCTGTAGCTGGTGCTCGGCCGAAAGCCACCCTCGAACCAGCCCCACGAGAGGCCCGCCGCGTTGAGCTCATCGCCGATGTTCGTGCCCTTCATCGCCACGGCGTCGCGTGTCGAGCAGTCGTCCCAGTAGGGCTGCGCGTCGCTGGTCAGCGAGTAGCCGCCGTTGCCGTCGGCCGTCAGGTCGGCGTCGGGCGACGTCGAGGTGGCGATCGAGGGGCTGTTGGCGAGATGCGCCGTGTCGACTTCGCCGGTGTCGCCGGCCGCGAGGTTGAGCGCGCCCGGAGCCGACGGCCCGAACGTGGTGCCGAACGAGTTGTCGCTCATCGCGTAGTGCTGGGCGTAGTTCCACAGCGCCGGCACCGTGTTGCCGTCGTAGTAGTCCATCACCGTGTTGGCGTTGCACGGCGCGCCGAACGGCGTGTTGCCGCTCGCCGTTCCGACGCTCTGCACGAAGCGGTCCATCGCGCCGCCGTCGAAGGACTGCTGCTCGTCGGAGTAGTTGTGATCCTGATCGCAGGTCAGCTGGCCACCGGCATTGCCTGGCAGGCCGGTCGCGCTGCTGTCCAGTCGCTGCGGCTGTGACGCGTTGGCGTTGCTGAACAGCAGGTTCGTGCTGTGCTGCAGGGCGGGCGGAAGCGACGGGTCGGTCGCCGGCGTCAGCCCGTCGACCGCCGGCGTGCCCTTCGCGGCTTTGAAGGACTGACCGTCGCTGTTGGCCGCGTGCGGGTAGGTGCCGAAGTAGTGATCAAACGAGACGTTCTCCTGGAAGATCACGACGACGTGCTTGATCGGCGTCGTCGTCGGCGGTTCTGTCGTCGACGCGAGAGCATGGGCCGCGGGAAGGCGGCTTGGCGGCCCTGCCGTTGCCGGCTGTGCCGCGATGATGCCCCCTCCTGACACGGCCAAGGCGGCCAGCAGAGCGGACACGGAGCGCTTACGTCGCATTCGTCTTCTCCTTGATCGATTGTCGGCCCAGCGCTGTCGTTGCGGGCGCCGTGCAGACACCTTTCCCGCGCGATCGCGTCCGCGAGTTGCCCAGATGTCATCGAGGTGTTGAAGATCTGTGACTTAGGGAGTCAGCGTCGGCGGCCGATACATCGGCATGCGGATCACAAGCAACCCGTTCCAGCGCGCGGCGGCCGGCTGCGCGCTGCTGGCGCTCGTCGCGAGCCTCACGGCCTACCCGCCGGCAGCGGTGCCGCTGCTGATGCTCGGGCTGGCCTGCGCGCTGCGCGCGCGCTGAGCGCCGTCAGCACCTCGCATCGTAGGATTCGCTCGATGACGCAGAGCCGCACGCCGCAGACGCGCGCCGGCACATCGGTGATGGCCGGCAAGGGGGTCTACAACGAGCACTCCCAGCCGCAGCACGTCGCCGGCGAGGACGGCGTGCCGATGCTCCAGCGAGCGGCCGCGGCACTCCCGCCCCACGCGCTCGAGCGCATCACGATCGTCGACTACGGCTCGTCGCAGGGGCGCAACTCGCTAACGCCGATGAGCGCCGCGATCGACACGCTACGCGAACGCGTGGTGGCGCAGGAGCCGATCTCCGTCGTGCACACCGATCTGCCCGCCAACGACTTCGCGGCGCTGTTCGAGACGCTGCAGTCAGACCCACACAGCTACCTACGAGATCGGGCCAACGTGTTCGCCTTCGCGATCGGGCGTTCCTTCTACGAGCGCCTGCTGCCCGGCGCCACCGTGTCGCTCGGCTGGAGCTCGATCACCGTGCACTGGCTCAGCGCCGTTCCCTGCGTGCTGGGAGATCAGATCTTCTCGCCGCTGGCCGGACCGCAGCAGCGCGCGGACTTCGCGCGGCGCGCGGCCGACGACTGGCGGCGGTTTCTCGGCCATCGCCTGGTGGAGCTCAGGCCGGGCGGACAGCTCGTGGTCGTCGGCAGCGGCGCCGACGAGCAGGGGCGCTCGGGCGCGGAGGGCTTGATGGAGCTGGCCAACGCCGCGCTGCAGACGATGGTCGCCGATGGCCTGCTCGCGCGCGAGGACTACGAGCGCATGGTCCTGCCTACCTACTACCGCACCGCCGAGGAGTTCACCGAGCCGCTCGCGAGCGACGGGCCGGACGGCTCGTTTGCGCTGGAGGAGTGCACGCAGACCGATCTCGACGATCCGCTGTGGCAGCGCCTTGAGGCGAGCGGCGACACGGCCGCATACGCCGCCAGCGCCGCCGGGTTTCTACGAGCGTTCTCCGAGCCGTCGCTGTTCGCGGCGCTGTCCCAGCAGCGACCGGCTGAGCAGGTCGCTGCGCTCGCCGACGGGTTCTACGAGCGCGTGCGCGCGGCGATCGAGCAGCGCCCTGAGCAGGCCAGATGCGCGTGGCGGCTGGTGCTCATGCGCATCGCCAAGCGCGCCTAGTCTCTGGCCGTGATGGGCGGCTGACGATCGGCTGTTACGTTGAGCACGCAGCCGCACCCGCGACGACCGAACCGCTAGGAGCCACATGTCCACGACGCCAGCCCTGAGCGCGCCCTCCGCCGGCGCGCCGCTCGACACGACCACGATCCAGCGCCGTGAGCTCGGCCCGCGCGACGTGCTGATCGACATCAAGTTCTGCGGCATCTGCCACAGCGATATCCATCAGGTCAAAGACGAGTGGGGCAACTCGCTGTTCCCGATGGTTCCCGGCCACGAGATCGTGGGCATCGTCGCGTCCGTCGGCGCGGACGTCGAGCGCTTCTCCGAGGGCGACCGCGTCGGCGTGGGCTGTCTCGTGGACAGCTGCGGCGAGTGCGAGTACTGTGAGGCCGGCGAGGAGCAGTTCTGCACCAAGGGCGCCGTGCCGACGTACAACGGGCGCGAGTACGACGGCGAGCCGACGTACGGTGGCTACAGCCAGCAGGTCGTCGTCAAGGACCGCTTCGTCGTGACGATTCCCGACGGCCTGGAGCTGCAGGAGGCCGCGCCGCTGCTGTGCGCGGGCATCACGACGTACTCGCCGCTGCGCCACTGGAAAGTCGGCGAGGGCATGAAAGTGGCGGTCGTCGGCATGGGCGGCCTGGGCCACGTCGGCGTGCAGATCGCCGCCGCGCTGGGCGCCGAGGTGACGGTGCTCAGCCAGACGCTCAACAAGCGCGAGGACGGGCTGCGCTTCGGCGCCAAGCACTACTACGCGACGTCCGAGCGCGAGACCTTCAAAACGCTGAAGAACGGCTTCGATCTGATCCTCAACACGGTCTCGGCCAACCTCAGGCTCGACTCCTACCTGCGCCTGCTGCGCGTCGACGGCACGCTGGTCAGCGTCGGCGCGCCATCCCAGCCCGACACCTTCGGCGCCTTCTCGCTGATCGGCTCGCGTCGCAGCATGGCCGGGTCGCCGATCGGCGGTCTGCGCGAGACGCAGGAGATGCTCGACTTCTGCGCCGAGCACGGCGTCAAGCCGGCGATCGAGCTGATCGACGCCGGCCAGGTGGACGACGCCTACGGCCGCGTCGAGCGCTCAGACGTGCGCTACCGCTTCGTCATCGACGTGGCCACGATCGGCTGACTACCCGCCCTCCCCCACGATCTGCTCGAGCGTCTTTCCGCTCACGACCGACTCCGCGCGCTCGGCTGCCACGTCCGAGCCGCCGCGCGCCTCGTCGTCGCGGCGCTTGATCAGCAGCCACTGCGGCTTGTCGCCGCCGCGGCCGGTGCGCTGAAGCGCAAAGCCGCCGCGCAGCTTGTGGCCGTGCAGCACGAACACGGCGTGGCCGCGCTGCAGCGCCTCGGGCCAGGCGACGCGCCCGCCCTGCTCGTAACTGCCGCGGTCCCACACGATCACGCCGCCGTGGTCGGTGGCGCCCTCGAAGCTGTTGTGCTCGAGCGAGTGGTCCTCGACCTGCACGGCCAGGCGCTTGACCGCGGGGTCCATCGACGGCCCCTTGGGCACGGCCCACGAGCGCATCGCGCCGTCGACCTCCAGGCGCAGGTCGAAGTGGTGTGCAGTGGCGGCGTGCTCCTGCACGACGAACACGCCGGCGCTGACGCCGCGCACGGCGAACTGCTCGTGCCCCTCGCGGCGCACATCCTCCACGGCAACCTGCTCCACCGAGGCACCGCGCGGACCCTCTTGCAAGAACTCGAGCAGCCGCTGCACGCCCGCGCGCGGGCCCTCGGCGTGCACGAGCACGTCGCCATGTCCGTCGTTGCGCACCCAGCCCAGCACGCCGAGCTGGCGCGCGCGACGCACGGTGGCGTCACGAAAGCCGACGTTCTGCACGCGCCCCGAGACGGTCGCGCGAAGCGCTCTGACCGGCGCTGACTGTTGCTCTGGCGACACCTCGACAGGCAAGCTACACAAGCGCGCGCCGGGCGCCCGCGCCCGAACGCGCGTCCGATGCTCGTTTCATCCGTCGTGGTGTGCGTTTAGACTGCGTGCGTGTCCCACAGGCCTCTGGCCACCGTCACCGGGCTCACGATCGGCGACTATCTGCTGTGGAATTGGTCGCTGAACGCAAATCACGACGTGCTCGCGCTCGTTTCCGGGTTGACGTTGCCGCCGTTGACGATCGCCTGTGTGTGGCTGCTCGTGCTGACGGCCGCACGGCTGATCGCGCGTCGCTCGCGCGACCGCGGGCACACTCGTGCGCAGCACGCGACGGCGAAGCGCGCAAGCAGCGGCGCGCTCGCAGAGCAGCCGCAGCCGCAGGCCAGGACCTCCGCGCCGGCCGCGCCGGCTGCGCGCTCGCGCAAGATCGCCGCCTGAAGCGGCGCCTTCGACCATGAGCGACCGTCTCAAGCGCCTGTTGCCGCGCTCCAAACGTGCCCGCCTGATCGTCGCCGGCGCGATCGCGCTGCTGGTCGGGGTGGGCCTGGCGGCGTATTTCTACGAGCGCGACCGCACGGGCAGCATCTACCACCCGCACGCGCGCTTCGTGCCCGAGCCGACGCCTGCGCCGGCGCCGGCTGAAGTCGAAACGTCGTGGCCGCTGTACGGATACACCAAGAACCACACGCGCTTCTTTCCCGCGCCGGCGACGCTGCACGCGCCGTTCAAGCAGGTGTGGGTGAACAACGCGCACACGCTGCTGGAGTTCCCGCCGGTGATCGGCGGCGACCACATCTTCCAGCTGGGCGACGACGGCGTGATTCGCGCGCTGAACAAGCGCACCGGGCACAGCTTCTGGCGGCGCAGCCTGGGACACCTGTCGGCGTCCTCGCCAGCGGTGGCCGGCAAGACGGTGTTCGCCAGCGTGCTGTCCAGCGGCAACAGCGGCGCCGGGC
Organism: Solirubrobacteraceae bacterium; assembly: GCA_036264175.1. Classification (GTDB taxonomy): domain Bacteria; phylum Actinomycetota; class Thermoleophilia; order Solirubrobacterales; family Solirubrobacteraceae; genus Palsa-744. The sequence continues at coordinate 52,050 of DATARK010000050.1, read as the reverse complement.
GCGTGTATGCGCTGAACTACGCAACGGGCGCGACGCGCTGGTCGCGCGATCTGCCCAGCGCGAGCGAGTCCTCGCCGCTGCTGGACCACGGCAAGCTGTTCTTCGGCTCGCAGAACGGCACGGTGTACGCGCTGAACGCGAGCAACGGCAGCGTGATCTGGACCTACCACGCCGCCGGGGCGGTCAAGGCCAGCCCGACGCTGAGCGAAGGCAAGCTGTACTTCGGCGACTACTCCGGGCACGTGCAGGCGGTCAGCGAGCGCACGGGACGGCGCATCTGGATCAGCGGCTCGGGCGGCGCGCTGTTGGGCAGCGGCACGTTCTACTCGACGCCTGCGGCCTTCTACGGGCGCATCTTCCTGGGCAACACCGACGGTCGCGTGTATGCCTACGACGCCGGCACGGGCAAGCTGGACTGGGCGGTGCAGACGGGCGCGTATGTGTACGCCTCGCCGGCCGTCACCAACGCGCCGGGCCTGGGCCCGACGATCTACCTGGGCTCCTACGACGGCACCTTCTACGCGCTGAACGCACGCTCGGGGCAGATCGCGTGGAAGTTCGCCGCGCACGGCAAGATCTCCGGCTCGGCGACGATCGTTGGTCGCACGGTCTACTTCGCCGACCTCGGCACGCACCGCACCTACGGTTTGGGCATCTCCACCGGACGCCCGACCTTCCAGCTGGGCACGGGCTCCTTCGATCCGGTGATCAGCGACGGCAAGAACATCTATCTGACGGGCCTTTCAGGCCTGTACGCGTTCGCGCCGCGCTGACCGGCGCAGCGAAGCCTCGACTACGCCTGCTCAGCCGCTGTGACACGAGCCCGCAAGACCGAGCGCGCGGCCCAGCGAGAAGCTGGCGCGCACTAGCAGCGGTCCGGGCGCTCGCGCCACGACACGCGTCCAACCGCCGCTCGAGCGATCGACGCAGCCGTCGCCGGCGGCGACGGTGAAGTAGCGCGTGAAGCGCACGCGCACGAGAAAGCTGCCGGGCGAGCGCGCGTACAGCGCGAACGACTCGTGCCCGAGCGAGACGAGGCGACCGGGGCCGCTGAGCACGGGCGTGGGCGCGACGACGGCGTAGATGCGCCAATGGCGGTTGGCGAACACCTCGTGCAGGTAGGGCAGGCCCGAACGGATCAGCCGGCCCTCGCGCGCGCTGGAGGGGTCCAGCGCGGCGTCGGGCAGCGCGACGTAGGAGACGGCCTGCGCGTGCAGCCAGCCCTCGTAGGACAGCGCGTCGAGGCCCGGCGCGAGCAGCACGGAGTCATAGCGCGTGTCCAGCTGCTTCTCCCAGCCGCGCGCCAGCGACACTCGCGGCGCCAGCTCAGCGGTCTCCCAGTGCGTGCGCGTGAGCGGCACCTCCAGGCGCACGGGCTCGCCGGCGTGCGCGGCGAGGAAGCGCTCGACCGGCGCGTAGTAGGCCGCGCCGGTGGACTGGCTGCCGGCGACGGCGAGCGTCTCGCGCAGCGGACCCCAGCCGGCCCACACGGCCCAGGCGACCAGCGCGACGACGGCGGCCACCCCGCCGGCGACGGGCGTGCCGCCTGCGGCCAGCGAGCGGCCAGCGGGCGACGTGGGGCGGCCATCGCGGTGCGCGCCGATCAGCGCGCACAGCAGCAGCGGCCCGGCCAGCAGCACGCCGTAGCGCTCGATGTTGCTGCCCATCGGCGTGTGCACGAGCAGAAAGGTCGTGCAGGCCAGCGCGTACAGGCCGGCGCCGAGCAGCAGGCGCCCTTGCCCGCGCGGCAGCGCGCAGGCGAACGCCCCGACGACGAGCGCGGTGGCGATGAACGAGAGCGTCGGATAGGGCTCATAGCCGCCCTCGGGGAACAGCAGCGTGAGCGCCAGCACGACGGCGATGGCCGGCGCGGCGAGCACGGCCAGCGCGCGCGGCGAACGCCGCCAGAGCGTCTCGGTGAGCGCGGCGAGCGCCAGCAGTACGCCGGCGACGGGGCTCGCGGCGGCGCTGGCAGCGGCCAGCAGCGCGGCGAGCGAGCCGCGCCCGCGCGCGCGAGCGAGCACGGCGCCGAGCGCGAAGGACAGGCCGAGCGCGAAGGCCAGGCGCCCGATCCACACGTCGCCGACGGCGGCCAGCGCGAACAGCGCGGTGGCCCAGCGCGCCGAGCGGCCGTAGGCACGTACGGCGAGCGCTTCGAAGCAGGCCACCGAAACCAGCACCGAGAGCGCGCCGACGAGGCGCAGTCCGAGCAGCCAGGCCAGCGGCGGGAAGATGACGCTGTAGCCGGGCAGGTCGTGGCCGGCATACCAGTGCTCGTCATAGACGGCCAGGCCGAGGTGCTTGAACAGGTCCAGGCGGTAGGCGGCCGCGGCGAGGTCGGGCGTGCGCGGCGCGACCAGGCCCCAGGCGAGCAGCAGCGCTGCAGCGAGCAGCAACCCCAGTGGCGCCGTGCGGGCGCGCTTGGTGGGAAGATCAACCGGGGTCCGGTGTGCTACCCCACCGGACCCCGGCACACCCGCCTGTGTGACGGCGGATCTGTACTCCTCTGAACCGGTGAGAGGCCCTGAAGTAGCTGTGTGGGACAACCGCACGCCAAGATAATGACGGCCATGCGCATCGCAAACCTCACCGCCAGGCCACTCGGCGCGCGCGCGACGGCGATCGTCACGGCATGCCTGGCGCTGGCCGCCGCGGTCGCGCTGGGTGGCTGCGGCACGAGCCGCCCGCAAGCGATCGCCAAGGGCACGCTGGCCGAAGCGCAGACGTTTCCGTACTTTCGCCTGTACTGGGCGGGGCGCAGCTTTCTCGGCTTCGCGCTGGCGGCGGCGGACGGGCAGAAGGGCTACATCAGCTCGCAGGGCACGAGCGTCTACTACGGCGACTGCGTGAAGGGCAAAGGCATCTTCGGCGGCGGCAGCTGCGTGCTGCCGCTGCAGGTGACGACGGTGATCTACAGCCTGCACTCCAACGCCGCGCTGGGACGCCAGCGCAACACCGTGGTGCGCGGCGTGCCGGCGACGGTGTACGACGAAGGGCACTCGATCGAGCTGTACAGCGGCCGTGTGGCGATCGACGTTTTCTCCAACACGTTCGCGCGCGCCTACGCGGCGACGCAGGCGCTGCGGCCGCTCAACGCCCCCGGCGCGGCCGGCGGCGACCTGCCGCCGCCGGTCTACTGCCCCGGCCTGCACGGCGCTCAGAGCGCGCAGCTGCAGCGGGTGATGCAGCGCCTACCCGGCCACGCCTGCCAGCAGGCGAGCGCGGCGCTGGCGGTAGCGGCGAGCCTGAAGGCGAGCTAGAGCGGCGAGCCGGTACCGGCGGGGCCGACCGGCCGCGACACCGGCCGACGTCTAACCGGCGACGCCCGGACTCAGCGGCTTGCCGATCTCACGACGCAGGCTGAGAAAGGCCAGCGAGCCGATCACGGCGGGAATCCACAGCGAGATGGCGCGGTAGATGACGACGGCGACGACCACATGCGAGGCAGGGCGCACGCCGAACAGCAGCAGCATGCCGACGAGGCCGCCTTCGACGGCGATCAGGCCGCCGGGAATCGGGATGGAGTTGGCGAGCATGCCGACCAGATAGGCCATGGCGACGACCCAGAAGGACGGCTCGTTGCCGATCGCCGCCAGGCACGCCCACAGAGCGAGGTTGTCGAACAGCCAGTAGGCCAGCGCGCCGAACAGCCGCCAATCGTGCTCGCGAATCAGCCGCAGCGCGTCGGCGACGCCGTCGGCGAGCGCCTTCAGCGCGACCGTGCGCCGGCCGCCCTTGGGCGCGCGGCGCGCGGCGGCGCGGCGTGCCCAGGCGGCGAGCGCGAGCGTGCCGGCGATCGTCGCCAGTGCGGCGGCGGCGGGCAGCAGCGTGAGCGCCTCCTTGCGCGAGCCGGGCAACAGCCCCAGCCACATGGGCACGCCGATGACCACGACCGCGCCGACGTTCACAGCGCTGGTGAGCACGAAGATCAGCACCGAGCGCCGCGCGATGCGGTCGACCGAGACGCCCTTGCTGCGCAGCACCCAGGCGCCCAGCGCGATTCCCGCGAGGCCGCTGATCGACACGACGGAGTTGACGGCCAGCTCGGCCAGCGACAGGCGCGAGGTGAGCCGGCGCCCGAGCATGCCGAAGACCAGCCCGAACAGCACGGCGTAGCCGGCGCACGACAGCAGCTCCAGGCTGACGGCGCCGCCGAGCCACGCGGGGTCGGCGTGGGCGATGTGATCGAGCGCCGTGCGCAGGTCGGGCACGGACAGCAGCAGCGCGGCGGCCAGCGCGAAGAACACCAGCAGGCTGAGCACGCTGTTTCGCAGCACGCGCGACTGCGCGCGCATGACGTGCTCGGCCTCGGGCAGCCCGCCGCCGGGCTCGGGGCCGGCGCGGCCGGGGCCGGGATCGTCGCCGCCGGGGCCGGGCGCGTCGGCCTCAGTGGCGATGATCGGCTCCCATGACGGCTCTCAGCATCCTCTCGGCTTGACGTTATCCGCTCGCGCGCCGGCGGAACGGCGATCACATCGGTCGACGATCGCTCACGCCACGGTAGCCTCAGAGGTGCAGTTACCCGCATCGGCCGCCGACAAGCAACCGCGGCGGCGAGATTGAGCGAGCACGCATGCCCGAGCAAGCCCGCATATTGGTCGTCGACGACGAGCCCGCCGTCCAGAACGCGCTGTCGCGCGCGCTGGCGCTGGAGAGCTACGAGGTCGCGCAGGCGATCGACGGGCGCGAGGCGCTGCAGCGCCTGTCCGACGCCGCATACGAGGTGGTGATTCTGGACGTGTCGATGCCCTACGTCGACGGCCTGGAGGTGTGCCGCCGCCTGCGCGACGGCGGCGATCGCACGCCGGTGCTGATGCTGACGGCGCGCGAGCAGGTGGACGACCGCGTGGCCGGGCTGGACGCCGGCGCCGACGACTACCTGGTCAAGCCGTTCGCGCTGCGCGAGCTGCTGGCGCGCGTGCGCGCGTTGCTGCGGCGCTCGGTCGAGGAGGACGAGGAGACGGGCACGCTCAGCTTCGAGGATCTGCGCCTGGACCGCGAGGGACACGAGGCCTGGCGTGGCGAGCGGCTGCTGGCGCTGACGCGCACGGAGTTTCTGCTGCTGGAGATGTTCATGCGCCATCCGCGCCAGGTGCTCACGCGCTCGGCGATCTTCGAGCATGTGTGGGGCTATGACTTCGGCTCGACGTCCAACTCGCTGGGCGTCTACATGGGCTACCTGCGCCGCAAGACCGAGGACGGCGACGAGCCGCGCCTGCTGCACACCGTGCGCGGCGTCGGCTACGTGCTGCGAGACGCGCCATGAGCTTTCGCCGGCGCATCGCGCTCGCCTCGGCCGCCGCGGTGGCGATCGCCGTGGTGCTCGCGTCGATGCTCACGTATCTGCTGACCTCGAACCAGCTGCACAGCCAGGTCGACGCGCAGTTGCACAGCCGCGCGCGCACGGCCGGGCGCCTGCAGCGCTATCTGAAGCCTGGGCGCAAGGCGGCGGCGATCGCCAAGAAAGACAGCGAACGGCTGGGGCTCGATCTGAACGGCCTCGACGGCGCCTCGCGCGACTCCGAAGAAGATCGCCAGAACCAGGCGGCGGCGCTGCCGCGCTACGGGCCGGTCGCTAAAAACCTCTTCGGCAGGCTGCCGCCGGGTCCCGATCAGGTGCGCGGCTACCAGCAGGTGGTCAACGCGGCGGGCACGATCGTGATCAGCTCGGCGCGCAACGTGTCGCTGCCGGTGGACGCCGAAACGCGCCGGCTGGCTCGCGAAGGAGGCGTGCCGTTCTTCCGCGACGCGCGCGTCAACGGGCTGCACCTGCGCGTGCTGGCCGAGCCCTTTGGCAAAGGCCGTGCCGTGCAGCTGGCGCAGCCGTTGACCGAAGTCGACAGCCTGCTCAGCCGCCTGCGACTGATTCTCGCGCTGCTGGACCTCGGCGGCATCGCGCTGGCGGCGCTGCTCGGGCGACTGGTCGCCGGCGCTGCGGTGCTGCCGCTCAAGCGCCTCACGCAGGCCACCGAGCACGTCGCGCTGACGCAGGATCTGAGCGGGCGCATCAGGTCGGTCGGCGAAGACGAGATCGGACGCCTGGCGCGCAGCTTCAACGCGATGCTCGATGCGCTGGAGCGCTCGATGAGCGCGCTGGACGACTCGGTGCACGCGCAGCGCCAGCTCGTCGCCGACGCCTCGCACGAGCTGCGCACGCCGGTCACGAGCCTGCGCACGAACATCGAGATCCTGCAGCAGGCCGAGGGCATGGACGCGCGCGAGCGCGCTCGGCTACTGGCAGACGTGGTCGAGCAGATCGAGGAGCTGACGGGCCTGATGAACGACCTGATCGAACTGTCACGCGGCGAGGAGCGCCACGCGGCGGCCGAGGACGTGCGCCTGGACGTGCTCGTGCAGGAGGTCGTCGAGCGCGCGCGCCGCCACGCGCCGGCGGCGACGTTCGCGACGACGCTGCAGCCGACGGTGCTCGTGGGCGTGCCGGCGCGCCTGGAGCGTGCGGTGAGCAACCTGGTCGACAACGCCGCCAAGTACAGCCCGCCCGACGAACCTGTGGAGATCGCGCTGCACGGCGGGCAGCTGACCGTGCGCGATCACGGCCCGGGCATCTCCGCCGCGGACCTGGCGCACGTGTTCGACCGCTTCTACCGCGGCGCCGAGGCGCGCGGGCGCCCCGGCTCGGGCTTGGGCCTGGCGATCGTGCGTCAGGTCGCCGAGCAGCATCGCGGCAGCGTCGGCGCCGAGTCGGCGCCAGGTGGCGGCACGCTGATGCGCCTCACTCTGCCCGGCGCGGAAGCGCTGGAGCCCGACGCGTCGCTGCAGGGCGCTGCAGCGCCAACGCCCGGCGAGGGCGCGCGACGCGAGCGCTCGACAGTCTGAGCCAGCGCGCGATGCGCGCGGGCGTGCCGGCGAAACAGCGCCGGAGCAAGGCCGTAGCGCCGACGAAACGCTTGCGCGAAGGCCGGCGCCTGGCTGTAGCCGACCAGCTGTGCGACGTCGCGCACGCAGATCGCCGGCTGCTCTGCCAGCAGCTGCGCTGCCGCGCTCAGGCGGCGCGCGCGCAGATCCTCCTGAAAGCTCGTCTGGCCGAACTGCGCGTAGGCACGCTGAACCTGGCGCGGCGAGCTCGCGACCGCGCGCGCGACCGCCGCCAGCGTGAGCCGGCGGCGATAGTTGCGCGCGACGACCATACGCGCCAGCAGATACAGCCGGCGGCGACTGTCCAGTGTGTGCTGCTGCACTTCCACCACTCCGACGGCGCCCGCCGCGACGGGACAGGCCAGGCCAGGCCAGCCCCCGCCCGCCGACTCCGGCGATATCCCCCGCGCGCGTTGGCGCCGAGCCGGCTCAGGTGTAGCGCTTGGCCACGCGCTCGGCTGCGGCGCTGTAGGAGCCGCCGAACAGCAGCGCGTGCACGAGCAGCGGCAGCAGCTGGTAGAGGCCGACGCGCTCCTGGCGGCCGTCGGCCAGCGGCGCGACCTGCTCGTAGCTGTCGAAGAAGGCGCGCGACGGCGCGCCGAAAAGCTCGAGCATCGCCAGGTCGATCTCGCGGTGGCCGCCGTAGGCCGACGGGTCGATCAGCCACGGCCTGCCCTGCCTGTCGGCCAGCACGTTGCCCGACCACAGGTCGCCGTGCAGACGCGCGGGCGGCTCGGGCGGTCCTACGAGCTCGGGCAGGCGCTCGCAGACGCGCAACACCGCCTGCGTGCCGGCCGCGCTCAGCGCGCCACGCTCGCGCGCCATGCGCGCCAGCGGACGCAGGCGCCGCTCGGCATAGAAGCTTGCCCAGTCCGGCGTCGGCTCGTTGGACAGCTCCAACGGTCCGATCCAGGCGGCGTCGGAACCTCCGAAGCTGCCAAAGCGCGGCGCATGCGCGGTGTGCGTCAGCGCCAGAGCGCTGCCGAGCTCGCGCTCGCCGGCGGCGTCCAGGCGGCCGGGCTCGATCCACTGCAGCGCCAGATAGCCGTCGTCCACGGCGAGCACGCGCGGCGTTTCAGGGCGTCCGGCTCGGCCAGCCAGCGCAGCCCGGCGGCCTCGGCGGCGTACTCGCCGGGCGCGGCGTCGTCGCGCGTCTTGACGAACGCCTCGCCGCCGTCGGCCATGACCACGCGGAAGGCTTCGTTGATGTCGCCGCCGCCGACCGCCCGCGCGTCGCGCGCGCCCGGCGGCAGCGTCACGAAAGCTCGCCGGCGCGAATCTGTGCCAGCAGCCCGGCGCAGGCGGCCTGCACGTGGTCGAGCACCAGCTCGAAGCCGTCACCCTCGCCGTAGTACGGGTCTGGCACGTCGAGATCGTCCCGCTCGGAGCTCGTCGGATCGAACTCGCGCAGCAGGCGAACCCTCTCGCGAGCGCTCGCATCGGGCGCGAGACGCCGCAGCTCGGCGAGGTTCTGCCGATCCATCGCAAGAATCAAATTAAAATCTTGAAAGTCCTCGTCGCGCACACGCCGCGCGGCACCCTCCAGCGCGATGCCGCGTCCAGCCGCCGCGGCGGTCGCGCGCTCGTCCGGCGGGCTGCCGACGTGCCAGCTGCCGGTGCCGGCCGAGTCGAGCTCGATCTCCTCCTGTAGGCCGGCCTCGTGCACGAGCACGCGCATCGTGCCCTCGGCGGTCGGCGAGCGGCAGATGTTGCCCAGGCACACGAACAGCACCCTGAACGGCTCGCCTCGGCGCATCTAGTCCTCGCCGAGCTCGAGCACCGCCAGGAAGGCCTCCTGGGGCACCTCCACGCGGCCGACCTGCTTCATGCGCTTCTTGCCCTCCTTCTGTTTGGCCAGCAGCTTTTTCTTGCGCGTGATGTCGCCGCCGTAACAGCCGGAGATGACGTCCTTGCGAAAGGCCTTGACGGTCTCGCGCGCGATCACGTGTGCGCCGATGGCGGCCTGGATCGGCACGTCGTACTGCTGGCGCGGAATGCGCTTGCGCAGCTTCTCGGTCAGCGTGCGGCCGATCTCATAGGCCTTCTCGCGGTGCACGACCATGGACAGCGCGTCGACCGCGTCGCCGGCCAGCAGCACGTCGAGCTTGACCAGGTCCGAGGGCTGCATGCCGCTCAGCTCGTAGTCCAGCGACGCGTAGCCTTTGGTGCGCGACTTCAGCTGATCGAAGAAGTCGAGCACGATTTCGGCCAGCGGCAGCTCGTAGTTCATCTGCACGCGCTCGGGCGACAGGTAGTGCATGCCCGAGTGCACGCCGCGGCGTTCCTGACACAGCTCCATGACCGCGCCGACGAACTCTTTGGGCGCGATGATCGATGCCTGGATGAACGGCTCGCGGATCTCCTCGATCGTGCCCGGGTCGGGAATGTCCGAAGGGTTGTGCACCTCCAGCTCCTCGCCGTTGGTCAACGTCACGTCGAACTCCACCGAGGGCATCGTCGCCAGCAGCTCCAGGTCGTACTCGCGCTCCAGGCGCTCGCGCACGATGTCCATGTGCAGCAGGCCGAGAAAGCCGCAGCGAAAGCCGAAGCCAAGCGCGTCCGAGGTCTCCGGCTCCCATGACAGCGCGGCGTCGTTGAGCGTCAGCTTCTCGAGCGCATCGCGCAGGTCCGGGTAGCTGTCGGAGTCGATCGGGAACAGCCCGCAGAAGACCATCGGCTTGACCTCGCGATAGCCCGGCAGCGCCTCCGTGGCCTCGGCCTCCCCGCCCGTGCGCCCGCGCGTGGTCAGCGTGTCGCCGACGCGCAGCTGCGTGACGTCCTTCAGGCCGGTGATCAGGTAGCCGACCTCGCCCGCCGCGAGCTGGTCGGTGGGCATCATCTGCGGGCTGAACACGCCGATGTCGTCGATGTCGGCGTGCGTGTCCGTGGCCATCGCGCGGATCGCCTCGCCCTTCTTGAACACGCCGTCGACCACGCGAATGTAGGCGACCACGCCGCGGTACTGGTCGAACTCCGAGTCGAAGATCAGCGCGCGCGGCGCAGCGTCAGGATCGCCCGACGGCGGCGGCACGCGCGCGATCAGCTCCTCAAGCACCTCAGCCACGCCCTCGCCGGTCTTGCCGCTGATCTTCAGAATCGACTGCGCGTCCTCGCCGATCAGCTCGCTGACCTCGCCGGCCACGCGCTCGGGCTCGGCGCCGGGCAGGTCGATCTTGTTCAGGCAGGGGATCAGCTCCAGCCCGGACTCGATCGCCAGGTAGGTGTTGGCGACCGTCTGCGCCTCCACACCCTGTGCCGCATCCACGACCAGCAGTGCGCCCTCGCACGCCGCCAGCGAGCGCGAGACCTCGTAGGTGAAGTCGACGTGGCCGGGCGTGTCGATCAGGTGCAGCTGATAGGTCTCGCCGTCGCGCGCGGTGTAGAACACGCGCACCGCCTGCGCCTTGATCGTGATACCGCGCTCGCGCTCGAGGTCCATCGAGTCCAGCAGCTGCGCGCGCATCTCGCGCGCGGCAACCGTGTGCGTGAGCTCGAGAATGCGATCGGCCAGCGTGGACTTTCCGTGGTCGATGTGCGCGATGATCGAGAAGTTGCGTATGTGCGACTGATCCATGCGCGCTACAGCGTAGAAGGCACGCGCGCCGCGGTGGCGCCGACGCAGCGCGCTAGCCTTTCGCCTACCGGCGGATCGCCCACTTGACGCGGACTTCGGTCCAACCGCGGCTACGCGCCGGCCTTCGGGTCGGCGGCCTGTCCAGGTGTCGAGAGTGTCACGCCGCCCAGGCAAGACACACAGTCCTGGGACGTATGAAGTTAAGGGCGATCCAAGTTCGGGCGGCGCGGGCGGGCCTTCGGGTCCGCCCGTCCGCGTTTGCTCCCGACCTAGCCGCGGCCGAGCTGCGCCATGACCAGCCGGTGAACCTGATGTGCCTCGGGCACGTGCATGGTCAGCACGGCGCGCACGTAGACGTACACGCCCGCCAGGCCGGCGGCGCCGACGCTGATGATCTGCGCGGCCAGCGACACGCCGAGCAGATCGTCGAGCAGACGCCAGACGAGCCATGAGACACCTGCCAGCAGCGCCGAGGCGACGAGTATGCGCACGGTGATCATGGTCGTCTGCGCGCCTTCCAGGCGCCCGTTGAGACCCTCGCGCAGGCGGCGCGCCTGCAGCGCCGTCATCACGGCGTTGGCGGCGACCGTGCCGATGATCAGCCCGGCGATGCCGAACGGCTTGTACAGCGCGACGCTGACGATGATGTCCACGACGATGTTCAGCGCCGCCAGGCGCGTCGGGATCCACGGGCGCTGCACGGCGAAGAACGTGCGCGTGAGCAGCAGGTTGAGGCCGCCGAAGGGCAGGCTGAAGGCAAACCAGAACAGCGCCACGGCGACGATGTGCGTGGAGTGCGCGCTGAATTCGCCGCGCTGGAACAGCAGGCGCACGATCGGATTGGGCAGCACCACCATGAACGCCGCCGCCGGAATCAACAGCAGGTTGATCTGGCGCATGCCTACACCGACCGCGCGGCGCATCGCGCTGGGATCGCGGTTGGCCGCCATGCGGCTGAGCGTCGGAAACAGCACCGTCGCGACGGCCACGCTGAACAGCCCCTGCGGCAGCATGTACACGCGAAAGGCGTTGTCGATCGCGCGCGGCGCTTCGTCTGACACGAGCGTGCCGAAGACAGAGTTGATCAGCTGGTCGAGGTTGACGATGCCCAGGCCGATCGTCACCGGCAGCATCAGCGTGAACACCTGTTTGATGCGCGGGTCGTGCCAGTCGATGTGCATCTGCAGGCGAAAGTCGATGCGCCCGAGCGCGACGATCGCCAGCAGCAGCTGCACGAACGTCGCCACGAGCACCGCGATCGCGTACGCGTGCAGCTGATTGCCGTCGTGGTAGCCGCCCGGGTAGTGCGGGCGGAGGATCACGAGCAGCACGATGATCACGACGTTCCACACCGCCGGCGAGATCGCCGGAATCGTGAAGTGGTCATAGGACTGCAGAACCGCCACGAGGATGCCCGTCAGACCGAGGATCAGCACGACCGGGAAGAGGATCTGCGACAGCCCGACGAGCAGCGACGTCAGCTGCGGTTCGAAGGTGTTGCCGACGAACAGCGGCATGATCACGCCGGCCGCCACGATGAAGAAGGCCGTCACCGCGCCCAGCGCGATCAGCATGATCCAGAACAACGTCGAGGCCAGGCGGAAGGCCTCTTTCTTGCGCCCCTTCTGCAGCAGTTCGGTGAACACGGGCACGAACGCCGCCGACAGCGCCGCGTTGGCGAACAGGTTGGCGAACAGGTTGGGCACCTGAAATGCCAGCGTGAACGCCGACGCCGGCCCGCCCGTGCCGAAGAAGCTCGCGGCGACGATTTCGCGCAGCAGCCCGACGACCCGTGAGACGCCAGTGAGGATCGAGAAGATCGCCGTGTTGCGTGCGACGCCGCGCCCGACCGGCGGCGCCGGCAGCTGCGGCTCCTCGCCGGCATCAGGCAGCTCGGCCATCAGCGCCGAGGACTCCTCTGCCGTCACATGCGCCTCCTCCGGCGTGAGCGGCTCATCCGACCTAGGCGGCACCCCCCCGCCCGCTTCTCCAGACTCAGACAAGGCCGCTATAGTACGGCTCTTCGCGGCGCGCCCGGACCGTTTGATGCCGGGCTCTCGCGACTTTTTCATGGCCAACATCCACTCCCAGAAGAAGCGCAATCTGCGCACCGAGCGCGAGCGCTTGGAGAACCGCCGCTACACCTCGGCGATCAAGACGCACTTCCGCCGCCTGGAGACGCTCGTGCAGAGCGGCGATGCCGCCGAGGCCGACGCGACGCACCGCGAGCTAGTGCGCACGATCGACAAGGCCGTCAAGCGCGGCGCGCTGCACCGTAATAACGGCGCGCACAAGAAGTCACGCGCAGCGCGGACCCGCGCCGGCAGCTCCTCTTAGTCACCCGGCGATCTGAGCGATCGCTCGCAGGGCGAGCGTGTCCTCGCTGAGCGCCGCAAACGGCGTGCGGTCGGATGCGATCACGGCGCCGCCGCGCGAGTCGAGCTCGAGGTCGGCCAATGAGGCCAGCGCGGCGCGCAGGCGGTCGGGGTCGCTTCGCGCGACGTCGGCCACGAAGCGCTCGGCGGCGCGCGCGGGCATGCGCAGGCCGCGCTTGACCGTCGCCTCGGACTCGCCGGCCTGCAGGCGCAGCGCCACCGCAAGCGCGTCGCGCAGGCGCTGGGACATCAGGTAGATCAGCCCCGACAGGCGCTCGCCCTGCTCGCGCAGGCGCAGGTAGGACTGCGTCGCCTCGCGCGCGTTGGCACCGACGAGCGCGTCCGCCAGCGCGAAGGCTCGCCACTCCGCTGAATGCGCCGCGCGATCGTCGATGCGCTGTGCGTCGATCGCCGTCGCGCCGCCCTCGTCGGCGTCGCCTTCCAGTGCAAGCTTCTCCAGCTCGCGCAGCAATCGCTGTTGGCGGTCGCCGACCTGCGCCACCAGCGCCTTTGCCGCCGCCGCATCGAGCGACAGTCCGACGCGCGCTGCCTGCTCGCGCGCCCACTTGGGCAGCTCCCACGGCTTGACGGTCATCTGCGCGACGATCTGCCCGCCGGCCGACCGCACCGCGTCGTGCAGCTCCTGCGGCGCCTTCGCGCGTGCCTCCTCGCGTGCGAACAGCGCGAGCGTCGTGTCCGGCGGCATCTGCGCGAGCGCCGGCGCGATCAGCTTCTCCACGTCGGCCGGCCGCCAGCGCTCCACACCTTCCACCACGATCACGCGACGTCCGATCGCCAGCGTCATCGCCGCCAGCGCCTCGGCCACCCCGGCCGGCGTCGCCGCATCGCCTTCCAGCAGCTCCACGCTCGCTTCGGCGCCCGGCGCCTCGGCCAGCGTGCGCAACCCCGCGCGCCGCTCGGCCACAGCGCCGTGATCGTCGCCGTGGATCAGATAAGCGGGCTTGAGCTCGGCCATCGATCGAGTCTAGGCGCTCGCGGCGACGCGCTCAGCGCACCACGAGATTCACGAGCTTGCCGGGGACGACGATCTCCTTGACCAGCTCCTTGCCATCGAGATGCGTCTGCACGTTCGGCGCGCTCTTGCACAGCTGCTTGAGCTCGTCGCGCGTCGCGTTGGAAGCGGCCTGCACGCGATCGCGTAGCTTGCCGTTGACCTGGCAGACCAACTCGTAGGCGTCGCGCTCCAGCAGCTCCGCCTCGGCGCTCGGCCAGTCGGCCTCCCACACGCGCTCGCCGGTCAGGCGCTCGTACGCATCCGAGCAGACGTGCGGCGCGAACGGGAACAGCAGCGACGCGGCCGTGGCCAGCGCGAAGCGCAGCGTCTCGGGCTCCGCCGCGTCGCGCCGGCGCGAGCAGTCGTTGATCAGCTCCATCACGGCGGCGATCGCCGTGTTGAAAGCGAAGCGGCGCAGATCGCCGCTGACCTTGTCGATCGCCCAGTGCGCCTTGCGCACGAGCGTCAGATCGTCGCCCTGCGCGTCGACCGGCGTCGCGGGCGCGCCGGCGTCGGAGTCGACCAGCTCGGCCGTCTCGGCCGCCAGGCGCCACAGCCGGCCGAGGAAGCGGTGCACGCCCTCCACGCCGGCGTCCGACCAATCCGCGTCCTGGTCGGGCGGCCCGACGAACAGGATGTAGCAGCGCGCCGCGTCGGCGCCGACGCGCTCGACGATCGACGCCGGCGAGACGACGTTGCCGCGCGACTTGCTCATCTTCGCGCCGTCCTTGGTGACCATGCCCTGCGTGAACAGCGCGGCGAACGGCTCCTGGAAGTCTAGGTGCCCCAGGTCGGCGAGCGCCTTGCAGAAGAAGCGCGCGTACATCAGGTGCAGGATCGCGTGCTCCACGCCGCCGATGTACTGGTCGACGGGCATCCACTCGCGCAGCGCCTCCGGGTTCCACGCGGCGAGCTCGTTGTGCGGGTCGCAGTAGCGCAGGAAGTACCACGAGGAGTCGACGAACGTGTCCATCGTGTCCGTCTCGCGGCGCGCGGCGCCATCGCAGTTGGGACAGGTCGTGTTCACCCACTCCTCGGCCGCGGCCAGCGGCGAGCGGCCCTTCGGCGTGTAGTCCTCGATGTCCGGCAGCTGCACCGGGAGCTGGTCGTCGGGCACCGGCACGACGCCGCACTGCTCGCAGTAGAGAATCGGAATCGGCGTGCCCCAGTAGCGCTGACGCGAGATCAGCCAGTCGCGCAGCTTGTAGTTGATCGACGCGTGCCCTTTGCCCTCGACATCCAGCCAGCGCACGATCTCGCCGAGCGCCTCGCGGTTGTCCAGCCCGTCGAAGTCCTCGCGCGAGTTGACCAGCACGCCGTCGCCGCTGTAGGGCAGCGCGGCGAAGTCCTGCTCGTCGCTGCCGCCGGCGGGCTCGATCACGCGGCGAATCGGCAGGTCGAAGGCCTTCGCAAAGGCGTGGTCGCGCTCGTCGTGCGCCGGCACCGCCATGATCGCGCCCGTGCCGTACTCCATCAGCACGTAGTCGGCCACGTACATCGGAATCTGCTCGCCGTTGACCGGGTTGGTGACCGTGCGCCCGAGCGCCACGCCGGTCTTCGGCTTCTCGACGTTGCCGCGCTCCTCGTTGGTCTCGTTGAGCGCCACGTTTACGTACTCGTGCACTTCGTGCTCGTGCTCGGTTCCTTCGGTCAGACGCGCGATGTCAGGATGCTCGGGCGCCATCACGAAGAACGTCGCTCCGAACAGCGTGTCCGGTCGCGTCGTGAACACCGGATAATCGATGCCGAGCTCCTCGCAGCGGAAGGTCACCTCGGCGCCCTCGGAGCGACCGATCCAGTTGCGCTGCATGGTCTTCACGTTCGGCGGCCAGTCGATGCTCTCCAGATCGTTGAGCAGCCGCTCGGCATAGTCGGTGATGCGCAGGAACCACTGCTCCAGCTGGCGCACTTCGACGAGGTTGCCGCAGCGCTCGCAGCGGCCCTCGGCGTCGACCTGCTCGTTGGCCAGCACCGTCTGGTCGTGCGGACACCACTTGACCGCGGCCTCCTTGCGATAGGCCAAGCCGGACTTGAACAGCTCCAGGAAGATCCACTGCGTCCAGCGGTAATAGCTCGCTTCGCTCGTCGCCAGCTCGCGCGACCAGTCGATCGAGATGCCCCAGGAGCGGAACTGGCGCTGAAAGGAGGCGATCGAAGCCGCCGTGGAGTCGCGTGGATGCTCGCCCGTCTTGATCGCGTGGTTCTCTGCCGGCAGGCCGAAGGCGTCATAGCCCATCGGGTGCAGCACGCGGCGGCCCAGCCGGCGATGGAAGTGCGCGATCGCGTCGCCGACGGAGTAGGTCTTGAGGTGGCCGATGTGCGGCTCGCCGCTGGGGTAGGGCAGCATCTCCAGCACGTAGGAGTTGTCGGAGTGACCTGCGGCGTCGTGCTCGTTGGTCACCTCCCACGTGCGCTCGCTGGCCCACACCTCCTGCCAGCGCGCCTAGATCGCCTGCGGGTCATAGATGTGCTCTGCCATCGGAGATCGCAGACTAGCGGGCGGCCTCGGCACTTCTTCCGCGGCCGCCCGCCGAGCTCGCCGGGCCGCGCGCGCCGGGATCGCCCCGGCGCGGCGGGCGCCGGCCCGCTCAGAAAGCGTCCGGCGTGTCGAGCAGCTGCCAGAACGACACCTCGGGCTCGCTCGTCACACCCGCCTCGCCCATCATCGCGCCGATCTCAGGGTTCTCGCCGAAGAACTGCTGAAAGCCCTCGGCGGTCTCCCATTCGTCGACGACCAACACCCCGCTGCCGTCGGCGTTGGCGTAGAAATGGTGGTGCAGAGCGCCTTTGCTCTTGGCGTTCTCGGAGACCGCAGTCAGGCGGTCGGAATCGCTCGTGAGGGCCTGCTCGATGCGGGCGGAATCGCCTGTGATCCGCAATGTCACCAACACAGCCATGTGAGTCCCCCTTCGGTCGTTTCGCCGATTCGATCACTAGGCGGTCGGGGCGTCAAGGCCTCGTCAACCTGGCGTCGTCATGGCCGCCTCGCGCTCGCCGGTCACGAAGCGGCTGTTGCCGCGCAGCAGCGCGACGATCTCGGCCGGCGCCTTGTGCGGTGCTCCGGCGTCGTGCGGCGGCTGCGGGTCGTACTCGATGCCCAGCTGAATCGCCTGCGCGACCTGCTCGCCGGCGATCTCCGTGGCGAGCGTCAGCGCCATGTCGATGCCCGCCGACACGCCCGCGGCGGTGACCATCTTGCCGTCGAACACGACGCGCTCGGCCACCGCCCGCGCACGGAGCTCGGCGAGCTTGTCCATCGCCAGCCAGTGGCTGGTCGCGCGCTTGTCGTCGAGCAGCCCCGCGGCGGCCAGGATCAGCGAACCCGTGCACACCGACGTGGTCCAGCGGCTCGTGCCATTGACCTGGCGCAGCCACTCGAGCGCCGGGCCTCCTGCGCGTTCTGCCACCTCGCCCGGACCGCCGGGCACGAGCACGATCTCCGGCGCCGTCATCTGCTCCAGCGAGCAGTCGGCGATGAGCGACAGCATGTCGTTGTCTGTGCGCACCGGTCCCGGCTCGGCCGCGACGAACGTCACCTTGGCGCCGGGAAGCCGGCTGAGCACCTCATACGGCCCGATCGCGTCGAGCGCCGTGAAGCCGTCGTACAGCAGGATCGCCGTGTTCATGTCCGTGCCTCCTGGTGGTTGGTTGAAATCGCCTGCGGTACTCCGCCGGGCCCACCGCGAGCGCTCGCAGGAACACCCGGCGCATCGTCTCGGCGGTGCCGAAGCCGCACTCCGCGGCGATCGTCGCGACCGGCTCGCCGCCGTCCTCCAGCCGTCGCCGCGCAGCCTCCAGGCGCACGCGTTCGACATAGCGCGCCGGCGTCACGCCGGTCTCGGCGGCGAACGCGCGTGCGAAGTGGCGCGCGCTCATGTGCGCGCGCGCTGCCATCGCCTCGACGCTGTGATCGGCCGCGACGTCCTCCACAACCAGCCTCTGCACCTCGCGCAGTGGCTCTCGCTCGGGCTGCTGGGACGCGAGCGTCGCGCTGAACTGCGATTGGTTTCCGGGGCGGCGCAGAAACAGCACCAGGTGGCGCGCGATCGTCAGCGCCGCCTCGCGATCGAGATCGTCTTCGACCAATGCCAGCGCCAGATCCATGCCCGCCGTCACGCCCGCCGACGTCCACACGTCTCCATCGCGCACGAAGATCGGCTCGGCGTCGACGTTCACCCTTGGATATGCCCGCGCCAGCGCGGCCGCCGCAGTCCAGTGCGTCGTCGCGCGGCGGCCGTCCAGCAGGCCCGCGGCGGCGAGCGCAAAGGCGCCCGTGCAGACCGATGCCGTGCGCCGCGAGCGCTTGAACGCGGCGGCGATCCAGGCGAGCAGCGACTCGTCGCCGACCATCTCGCGCACGCCGGCGCCGCCGGGAACGATCAGCGTGTCGATCCGCTCGGGCGCCTGCTCCAGGCGGCCGTGCGGCACGATCGTCAGTCCGCTGGAGCTGCACAGCGGCTTGCCGTCGATGCTCAGCGTGTGCAACTCATAGCCGCGCGCGCTGCGACCAACATCGTCGAGCAATCGCTCCGCGCCGGAGAAGACCTCCAGCGGACCCGTCACGTCGAGGCTCTGCACGCCGTCGAACAGCACCATCACAACTTGGCGGGGCTTTGCGCGCTTGGCCATAGCGTCATCGTGGCGCACGCACGAGTCGTCCGCAAGGACGAATATCCAACATTCTCTGCCATCGCTCGCAAAGCGCAATGCTCTCCCGCGCGCCTGCGGGTTTACGATTGCTCACATGCCCGGACCGCGATCCTCAGACGAGCAGAACGAGCTCGACCGCGAGGCGCTCGAGTCGGCGCCCGGACGCGTCGCCGCCATCGTCCAGGCGGCCGAACGCACCGCCGAGCAGTTGCGCGAGCAGGCCGAGGACCGTGCACGCGAACGCATCGCCGAGGCCGACCGCGCCGCCGCCAACCGCGCACGCGCCGCCGAGGAGGAGGCCGAGGAGCTGTTGCGCGAGGCGCGCGCGCAGGCCGAGGCCGCGCGCAACGACGCCGTCGCCGCGGTCGGCGCCATCCATGCCGAGGCCGAGCGCGTGCGTGCCGACGCCCAAGCCGAGGCCGAGCAGCTGCGCGCGAGCGCACTGCAGCAGGCCGAGCAGGTGCGCGCGAGCGCTCGCGACGAAGCCGCCGCCGAGCGCTCCGGCGCCCACGAGCAGAGCGAGCAGCTGCGCGGCGAGCTCTCCCAGCAGGCCGAGCAGGCGCTCGCCGAGGCGCGCGTGCAGGCCGATCGGGCGCTCGCCGACGCGCAGGCCGAGGCGCAGCGCATCGTCGCCGACGCCGAGGCCACGGCCGAGCGGGTGTTGAGCGAGGGCCGTGCCCAGGCCGAGCGCGCCGTCGCATCCGGCGGCGAGGATCTGGACAAGCTGCGCGCCGACGCCGCCGAGCAGGCTCAGCGCGTGCGCACGAAGGCGCGCGAGGATGCGCGCGAGATCGTCGGCGAGTCACACGTCGTCGCGCGCGAGGTGCTGCGCGAGGGAACCGAGCTGTCGCGCAACCTGCGCGAGCTGTCCGTGTCGCTGCGCAACAACGCCGAGCGCCTGCTGCGCGACGTGCGCCTGGCGCACGGCGGCATGACCGCGCGCCTGGATCAGGCCGGGCCTGGCGGCGGCGGTCCGGCGGGCGTGCGGCCCGCTCGCGGTGAGGACGACTCCGGCGACGATCTCGACGTGCCGGAGTTCATCCCGCCGGAGTAGTCGCCGGGCCGGCAGTGCATTCAGCGCGCCCGCCCTCTTCCCCGCCGCCGCAGACAAGGCGCTACGGTTGCGTCCCAAGCGAGGCGTACGCTCGGAGGATGGTCGAGCTCACGCCCAGTCAGAAGGGGGCCGCTGCCGAGGCGGCGATTACCGCAGCTGTTATCCAACAGGGCTTCACCGTGCTGCGGCCACTGTGCGAGGGCCGGCGCTATGACCTCATCGTCGATCTAGAGCCGGCGCTCCTACGCGTGCAGTGCAAGCTCGCGCAACGCATCGGGGGTGTCCTTGGCGTCCGCACCGTCACCTCCCGTTTCACGCCCAACGGCTATGTCCGCAAGCCCTACTCATCAGCGGAGATCGACGCCATCGCCGCCTACGCTCCGGAACTTCAAGCGAGCTTCCTGATTCCGATGACCAGCATCTCGGGGTGTCGGGGAATGATCTCGCTTCGCCTAGAGCCAACCCGAAACAATCAGGCCGAGGGCGTGAGGTGGGCGCGTGACTACGAGCTGGCGTCGGTGATTCAGCATTTGCGAGCGCAGCCCATATCGCGAGGCGGCTAAGCTTCAGAACCAGATCAAGGGGCTATAGCTCAGTTGGGAGAGCGTCCGGCTGGCAGCCGGGAGGTCGTCGGTTCGAGCCCGACTAGCTCCATCAGAGCCCGCGCGAGAGAACGACACCGATCTTCGCGCCGCCGGGCAGCCGCCTACCGGGTCGGGCAGTCTGCGAGATGTCGTGGCCTCTGCGACGGCGGCTGTGGCGGTAGCGAACCCGACCGAGCCGGCAGTGGTTGCGACGCAGACGCTTGCGAATGGTCGGGAGCGCGGTCCGGCCGAGGTGCGGAACCACGCAGTGCAGCACGTGGATGATCGGCTTGACTGGGGTCGGTCCCGGGGATGACTGCCCTACGACGGGCGACGGCGCCACTGTCGCGGGAGTGGCATCGATCGCGATGGCGCTCGGATAGTTGCCGACGGGGATTTCTGGCCCGGCTGCATGCGTGATCAGGTTGATCGGCGTGACACTGGCGCTGTTGTAGTTGGTCACGTACGCCATACGCCCGTCGGGCGTTACGGCGATCGAGTTCGGATCTTTGCCTGCGGGCGTCCATGCACCGAGCGTTCCGTTCGCGAGGTCGACCGGGACGACGCCTTCGATCTCCTGTGTCTGGAAACTGCTCCCTGCGACGTACGCGACGCTTCCGTCGGGCGAAAGCGCGAACGCTTCGATCGTCCAGGGGACGCGGATCGTCGCGCGCACCGAGCGGCTGGCGACATCGATGACCGCAATCGAGCCCCTCTGGCCCACGTAGAGCGTGCGCCCGTCGGGGGACATCGCCAATCCGGTGAGTTTTTCTTCGCCCGTGCCGGTGACGATCGGCGAGCCAGCCGCGTCGGTGGCGACGTCGACCGGGATCACGCCGTGCAGCTTGCTGTTCATGGCGAACACCGTTCGCCCATCTGGAGTGATCGCGAGCGTTTCCAGACCCTGTTCGTTCAGGTTGATCGCCTTGGCTTCGTGGCGGCCTGTGAGTTCGACCACGGAGATCCGTTCCGACTGATCCTCGGCGACGAACGCTTTCGTCCCGTCGGGTGTGACGACGATGTGCTTGACCCAGCCCTCGGAACCGATCGATTCGCCTTCGAGCTGTTTGCTTTCGGCGTTGATCGCCCTGATGCCTCCGCCGTAGGCAACGTACGCGGTGCGGCCATCCGGGCTGAACGCAAATTCTCCGATCTTTTCGCCAAACAGGGGCGTCTTCGTGACCGCATTGGTCGACAGATCAATCGCGGTGACCCCTTCGTAGGGCTGCGTCACGAGAAACGCAGTCGGGTCCAAAGCCTGGGCCGGCATCGCGCTCACACCGATCGTGACTACGCCAAGGAGCGCTGCCGCTGCAGCGATTCGCACGAAATGCACCTTCGCCTAGTACCCGGCGGCGCTATCGGGCAAAACCAAGCGGGGACGCCATTCGGGACCTGGTCGCAGCCGGGTCATTGTCCGACAGAGGCCAACTGCGCGCTGCGTTCTCCGATCTGCCGAGCCATCCGTTGGTGCTGCCAGCAGTAGTGCGAGCGCCGATCTGCCGTGCCACGAACACAGCGGTCGCCGCCCGCGGTCGTGGCGACACACTGATCCGGTTCGACGATCGGATCAGGCCGCGCCGCGCGGCGCAAGCGCAGTGTCGGGAAACGCAGCACTCCAGCCTCCATCGCGATCACCGTCGCGAGGAGCGCACCGCCCAATAGAACAACCGTCAACGTGGCCATCCTTGCCGTACCTCCTTGAGGACTCCTTGAAGAGGGTCATACCCGTCTTTCGGCCCGATCATTCGCCCATTTTCTCGCTCCCCACTCGCTCATCCTGCCGGCCAGACGCGCGAGCACTGCCTCGCTCGCGGCGATGCGGGCGTCGTCGAGCTCGTCGTGCTGTGCGGGATCTACGCACTGATGGGGTACATGACCCACCGCCTTTGCGATCGAGCCTGAGCCGGGCCTGCCACAGCAGCTGCCGGGTCGATCGTAGGCGCCCCGCGCCGCTACCGTTACCCAGCGTGCGCGTCGCCACCTGGAACGTCAACTCGGCCAAGCAGCGCCTGCCCCGCCTGCTCGCTTGGCTGGACGAACGCCAGCCCGACGTTGTGTGCCTGCAGGAGACCAAGCTCGCCGACGAGGCGTTCGACGAGCTGCTCGGCGAGGAGCTGCGACGCCGCCGTTACGAGATCGCCCGCCACGGCGAGGTGCAGTGGAACGGCGTAGCGATCCTCTCCCGCGCCGGCCTGCAGGACGTGGTCGCCGGAATCCCCGACGCTCCGGGCTTTCCGCATGCCGAGGCGCGCGCCGTCTCAGCAACCTGCGGCGGCGTTCGCGTGCACAGCGTCTACGTGCCCAACGGGCGCACGCCGGGCTCCGAGCACTACGAGTACAAGCTCGCGTGGCTGGCGGCGCTCGGCGAGCTCGTCGGCGCCGGCCCCGAGGCCGCGCTGGTGTGCGGCGACATGAACATCGCGCCCACCGACGCCGACGTGTTCGACCCGACCGCCTACGTCGGGCACACCCACGTCACCGCGCCCGAGCGCGCCGCGCTGGCCGAGCTGCAGGCACGCGGCCTGCGCGACATCGTGCGTGACCGCTGGCCGAGCGAGCGCGTGTTCAGCTACTGGGACTACCGCGCCGGCATGTTCCACCGTGACCTCGGCATGCGCATCGATCTGGTGCTGGGCTCGGCGTCCGTCGCCGAGCGCGTGCGGGCCGCATGGGTGGACCGCAAGGCGCGCAAGGGCAGCGGGCCAAGCGACCACGCGCCCGTGATCGTCGACCTCGACGAGGCGCCCGACGGCGACATCGGCCCGGTCGTGCCCCCGCCGTCCGCTCCCGCGGCGCGAGCGGGCTCGGCCAAGCTGCCCCAGTCGCCCTGACGGCGACCTGGTTAGGCGCTCCTAATTAGGGTAGCCTAAGCATCGCCCACGCCCCGCGAGATCTGGAGATCCATTGCGTACCCCCCGCCGTCGCACTGCAGCGCCGACGCCTCTGGCCATCGCCCTGACGGCGGCCATAGCCACGCTGGCAGTCGGTTGCGGCTCCGTGTCATCGACCGGCTCGAGCGCCGGCACACTGACGCTGTACAGCGCTCAGCACGAGCAGATGACCAACGCGCTGGCCAAGGCCTTCGAACGCAAGACAGGCGCCACGGTGCGCATTCGCTTCGGCGAGGACGAGGGCCTGGCCAACCAGATCGTGCAGGAGGGATCGGCTTCGCCGGCCGACGCGCTGCTGAGCGAGAACACGCCGCCGCTGGAACTGCTGAGCAAAAAGGGTCTGCTCGTGCCCGTCGAGCAGTCGACGCTCGCACAGGTGCCGGCGCGCTATGACTCCGCCAGTGGTCACTGGATCGGCGTGGTGGCGCGTGAGACGGTGCTGATCTACAACCCAAAGCTGATCTCTGCCAGCCAGCTGCCGCCGTCGATCCTCGACCTGGCCAAGCCCGAATGGAAGGGCAAGCTGGCGATCGCGCCCTCAGAGCCCGACTTCGTGCCGATCGTCAGCGCGGTCGACAAGCTCGACGGACGCGCGGCGACGACGCGCTGGCTGGAAGGCTTCGCCACCAACGCCAAGCGCTATGACGACAACGAGGGCATCGTCGCAGCGGTCGAATCCGGCCAGGTCGCCGCCGGCATCATCAACCACTACTACTGGTTCGAGCAGCGCGCCGAGGTTGGCGCCTCGAAGGTCCACACGAAGCTGTACTACTTCGGCCACAAGGACCCGGGCGCCCTCGTCAACATCTCCGGCGCCGGCGCGCTGAAGTCGAGCGGCAACCCGGCGCTTGCGCAAAGGTTCCTGGCGTTCCTTGTCAGCAGGGAAGGCCAGAGCGCGATCACACACAGCGGCGACTGGGAGTACCCCCTGGCGGCCGGCGTGGCGCCGCCGCCCGGGCTGGTGCCGTTCGCGAGCCTGCAGCCGCCTGAGGTCGGGCCGGCCGACCTCGGCGACGGCAGCGCGCCGGTGGAACTGATGCAGCAGGCGGGGCTGCTCTAAGGCATGGAGGCCGCCGGCCTCGGCCGAGCCGGAGGGTCGTGGCCGGGCGCGCGGATGCGCGCCCGGCTGCTGGCCAGACGCACGCCACCGGTGCTGCTGGCCCTCGCGGTCGCGGTCGCTCTGCTGGTGCTGCTGCCGCTCGGCTTTCTGCTCGACCAGGCGCTGTCGATCGGCTGGAGCCAGGTCGAAGCGCTGCTGTTCCGCCCTTTCGTCGGAAAACTGCTGACGAACACGGTTGCGCTGGTCGCCGTCGCCACGACCGCCTGCGTCGTGCTCGGCGTCGGCGTCGCCTGGGCCGTCGAGCGCACCGACCTGCCCGGCCGACGCGCATGGGCGGTGCTCGCCGCACTGCCGATAACCGTTCCCGCCTTCGTCACGAGCTACAGCTGGGTTTCGATCACGCCCTCCGTGCAGCACTTCGGCGGCGCAGCAATGATCGTCACGCTCGCCTACTACCCGCTGGTGTATCTGCCCGTCGCGGCCGTCCTGCGAGGACTCGATCCGGCCCTTGAGGAGAGCGCGCGTTCGCTCGGCATGGGGCCGTGGCGCACCTTCCTACGAGTGACGCTGCCGCAGACGCGCCTGGCGCTGCTCGGCGGCGCGCTGCTCGTCGCCGTGCACCTGCTGTCGGAGTTCGGCGCGTTTGCGATGCTGCGCTTTCAGACGTTCACCACGGCCATCTACGACGAGTACCGGCTGAGCTTCGACGGGCCGGCGGCCTCGATGCTCGCCACGGTCCTCGTGCTGCTGTGCCTGGCGCTGCTGCTCGGCGAGATCGCCCTGCGCGGTCGCGCGCGCTACGCGCGCGTGGACACCGGCGCGCCGCGGCCCGCCGCCCGGGCGCGCCTGGGACGAGCGAGATGGCCGGTGCTGGCGGCTCTGGCGGCGCTGGTCGGACTGGCGCTCGGCCTGCCTCTGGTCACGCTCGTCTACTGGGTGCTGCACGGCGGCTCCACGACGTTCCCCGTAGTCACGCTGCTGTCGGCCGCCGGCAGATCGCTGGAGCTCGGGCTGGGAGCGGCGCTGTTGACGACGCTGCTCGCGCTGCCGGTCTCGATCCTCACGATCCGCCACACCAGCCGCATCGCCACCGCGCTCGAGCGCGCCGCCTACCTGCCCTATGCGCTTCCCGGCATCGTCGTCGCGTTGTCGCTGATCGTCGTCTCGGTCCACCAGTTTCCGGCGCTGTACGGCAATACGCTGCTGCTGCTGATCGCCTACTCGATCCTCTCGCTTCCGCTCGCGCTGGTCGCCACACGCGCCGCGCTGGCGCAGGCACCGCCGGTTCACGAGGAGATCGCGCGCTCGCTCGGCTGCAGCCCGCTGCGCGCGCTCGTGCGCGTGACGCTGCCGCAGATCCTGCCAGGCCTCGGCGCGGCCGCGGCGCTCGTCTTTCTCGCCACGGTCACCGAGCTGACGGCAACACTGCTGCTGGCGCCGATCGGCACGCAGACGCTCGCCACGCAGTTCTGGGCCGACGCCTCCACGCGCGCCTTCGGCGCGGCCGCGCCCTACGCTGGACTGATGGTCGCGATCTCCGCGCTGCCCACCTACATGCTCACGCGCCGACTCGGCGCCGTGGTCGCACCCCGGCGCAGCGCATGACCGCGGCGAAGCTGTCGGTCTCGGCGCTGGGCAAGTCCTTCGGAGATACCCCTGTTCTGGACGGCCTCGACCTGCAGGCCCAGGCCGGCAGCCTGACCGCCGTGCTTGGCCCTTCGGGCTGCGGCAAGACGACGCTGCTGCGCCTGATCGCAGGCTTCGAGCGAGCCGACGCGGGCACGATCCACGTCGGCGAGCGGCTCGTCTGCGACGAGCGCACACACGTCGCACCCGAGCGTCGCGGCATCGGCTTCGTCGCCCAGGAGGGCGCCCTGTTCCCGCACCTCGACGTCGCTGCCAACATCGCCTTCGGCCTGCCCCGCGGGCAACGGCGCTCAGGGCGCGTTGAGGAGCTGCTGGCGCTCGTCGGTCTCGCCGGTCTGGCAAAGCGCCAGCCGCATGAGCTCTCCGGCGGCCAGCAGCAGCGCGTCGCGCTGGCACGAGCTCTCGCCCCCGCGCCCGAGCTGGTGCTGCTGGACGAGCCATTTGACGCACTGGACGCGGGACTGCGCGCCCAGGTGCGCAGCGAGGTCCGCGACGTCCTGAGCGAGAGCGGCGCAACCGCACTGCTCGTCACGCACGACCAGGAGGAGGCGCTGTCGCTGGCCGACGTCGTCGCCGTGATGCGCGACGGCGCGATCGTCCAGGCCGCCGATCCGCAGACGCTGTACCGCGACCCGATCGACGCTCAGCTGGCGGGCTTTCTCGGCGACGCCGTGCTGCTGCACGGCGAGCTCGTCGACGGGCATGCCGACACGCCGCTTGGCAGACTGCCGGTCCGCAACGCCAACGGCGCGGCGGCGGCGCCCGCGAGCCTGATGCTGCGCCCCGAGCAGATCCTCTGCCGCGAGCCGCTCGCCGGCGCACCCAGCGGGCGCGTGCTCTCAACGCGCTTCTACGGCCACGACGCCACCGCGCGCATCGCGCTGGCGGACCCCGACTGCCCGCAGATCACCGCGCGCGCGGCCGGCCATCGACTGCCGGCCGTCGGCGACGAGGTCTCGCTGGTCGTCGAGGGCTCGGCGCTGGCGCTTCCCGCTGCAGGCGTAGACTCGAGCACACATCGTCGCGCGCGTAGGAAGGAGTCGTCGTGAGTCAGCTGCCGCCTGGACCGAGAATGCCGAGCATCCTGCAGTCGATCGGCTGGTGGAGTCGTCCCACCGCCTACCTGGAGCGCTGCCGCGCGCGCTACGGCGGGCGCTTCACGGTCCGTCTGACCGGCCAGTCGCCCTTCGTGATCATCAGCGACCCAGACGAGATCAAGCAGATCTTCACCGCGCCGCCTGAGGTGCTGCACCCGGGCGAGGGCGCGCGCATCCTCGAACCGGTGATCGGCGCCAACTCGGTCATCCTGCTCGACGAGGCGCCGCATCTGCGCCAGCGCAAGCTGCTGCTTCCCGCCTTCCACGGCGAGAAGATGCAGCGTCTCTCCGGCCTGATGGTCGAGCTGACCGACCAGGAGATCTCGTCCTGGCCGCTGGGCGAGCCGACAGCGCTGCATCCGCGTCTGCAGCGGCTGACGCTCGAGGTAATGCTCCGTACCGTGTTCGGCTTGCGGCGCGGCGGCCAGCTCGACGAGCTGCGCGACCTGACAACTGAGCTGCTGGCCTTCGGCGAGAGCCCGCTGTCACTGTTTCCCCCGGCGCAGCGGCTGCTGGCTGGCCGCGGCCCGGTCGGGCGCATGGAACGCGTTGGCGCCCGCGCCGACGAGCTGATCTTCGAGCTGATCGAGGAGCGGCGCGCGCAGGCCGACGACGGCGACGACGTCCTCTCGATGCTGCTCGGCGCGCGCGACGAGGACGGCGAGCCGATGAGCCCGGCGGAACTTCGCGACGAGCTCGTCACGGCACTCGTGGCTGGGCACGAGACGACGGCCTCGCAGCTGGCCTGGGCGCTGGAGCGCATCGCGCGCGAGCCGGCAGTCCAGCACAACCTGCACGCCGAGCTCGACCACGAGTCCGACGATGACGCCTACCTGTCGGCCACGATCAACGAGATCCTGCGTCGGCGTTCGGTGCTGAGCGCTGCCGAGCCACGCCTGGTCAAGCAACCGGTCGAGATCGGCGGCATCGCCTACCAGCCGGGCGTCGTGCTGTTCGCCAGCGCCTACCTGGTCCACCACGACGCCGCGATCTACCCCGACCCCTATGCCTTTCGCCCCGAGCGTTTCCTCGGCCAGACGCCGGGGACGTACACGTGGATTCCCTTCGGCGGCGGCCGGCGCCGCTGCCTGGGTGCGAGTTTCGCGCTGCTGGAGATGAAGATCGTTCTGCGCGCAGTGCTGGGCCGCTATGAGCTGCGTTCGCCGGGCACGCCGGAGGTCACGCGTCGGCGCGGCATCACGTTCAGCCCCTCCGACGGCTGCCGCGTGATCCTCGGTGAGCGGCGCGCGAGCGCTCCGCGGGGCCAGGCGAACGCGCCGCAAAGCGAGCCAGCGCTGGCGTGAGCGGCCCCACCCCCGCGGCTCGCGCCGAGCCGGTACGCGAGCAGCGACGGCAGAGACGGCAGCTAGCGGCGGTGGTGGTGGTGATGATGATGGTGGTGTCGACTGCTGTGCGCGCGATGGCGCGTCGGACACGGCGCCTTGTAGGTGACTGGCACCGTCTGCGGCGGCAGGCCACCGAGCCCCGCGAACAGCAGTTCTGACTTCAGCGGGAAGCCGCCCCTCGGGCAGTGGCTGGGCATCCTTCCGTAGGAGATCAGCTTGCCGTGCTTGCGAAACGCAGCGCCGAGCTTCAGGCTGATCGACAGCGCCGACGCATCGGGCGCGCCGGGCACGGTTTCGATCAGTGGCACCGTGGTCACGAACTTCTGTGCGTAGGGCCGCGCGGAGCCGACCACGTGGCTCGGCGAGAGGAATTCCAGCGACACCGGCGAGCTTCCCTGGGTGTAGAACTGCAGCGCGCCGCCGGGCGCGAAGAAGGCCTGAATGGACGCGCGCTCCTCGACACGTTCCTGGCCGAAGCTGACCACGCCCAGCGCGGTCCCCGATAGCGTCACGCGCGAGCGTCGCGGGCAGGCCGACGGGCCCATGTTCTGCAGCGCGCCCGGCGCGCACGTTGCAAAGCCCCCCGGATGCAGCCGCGTGCCGGCGGGCATGTAGAAGTTGACTCCGACCAGTGGCGGAGGAAAGCCGCCGTATTCGGTGCCGTTGATCGTGTACTGGACCTGCAGCGCGGCGCCCGCGCCGAGGATGTTGCCGGTGCCGCGGAAGCCCGGAATCGGCACGGCCTTGGCTTTGAACGTGACAGTGGGCGCCGCCGCAGCGGTCGAGGCGATGCCGAGAACGGCAAGGCCAAGCACCACCGCCGACGCGATTGCTCTGCGCAACATGAACGCTCCTCCTCTCGGGATTTTCAGACCTGAGCGTCGGTGCTCGAGCGAGCCATCGGTAGCGCGGCCCGGTTGGCGCCGGGCGTCACGGTCTTCTGCAGTACAGAACACCTCTGCGACGCCAGAAGCGCGCATTGTTCGCACGCCGCAGCGCGTCGTCCTGCGGCGCGCTGCTAGTCGGCGATCGGTTCGCGTGCCAGCTCGTGGCGAATGCGGTCGCGCGATTCGGCATAGCGCACAGCCTCATAGACGATCAAGGCCGCTAGCAGCGCCGCGAGGATGCCCAGTGTCCACAGCGCCGGCAGCGACGCTCCGGCCGGCAGCAGCGCGAGCAGCACCGCAGCGCAGACCAGCCGCCGCACGCTCATCGTGTGCATGTTGCGCAGACGAAAGGCCACGTGCGCCAGCAGGTACAGCGCGGCGCCGCCGAGCAGTGCCGTCGCCGGCACGATCTTCAGCGAGCTGTCGACGTGCGCGAGCGTCGCCTTCAGCCCGACCGCGATCAGCGCGATGCCGGCGACCATCGGGAAGTGCAGATAGGAGTAGGAGTCCCTGGCGATGCCGTTGCGCTCGTGGCCCTCCTCGGCTTTCGCCAGTCGCCGTCCCGCGACGATCGCCGTGACGTCGAAGTACACCCACCACAGGGCAGCTCCGATGGCCACGCCGAGCAGGCCCGCGACAACCACGCCGGCGCCGATGCTGGCCTTCGCGCCGACGCCGATCGCCACGATCGACTCGCCCAGCGCGATGATCACGATCAGCCCGTGGCGCTCGGCGAAGTGGCCGGGGACGAGCTTCCAGCCGTCCTGGCCGAACAGCAGCGGCCCACCGGTGTCGAGCAGCAGCGCGAGACCCCACAGCCCCACCTGCACCGCGCCCGACGTGGCTGCGGCGACGAACAGCAGCCCCGCGCCAACCGCCGTACTGCCCGCAAGCCCGATCACCGAGTGTCGCAGCGCGCCGTCGTCGCGGCTGGCGAGCATGAACAGCACGATGTGTGCGACGCGCACGACCGCGTAGGCGCAGGCGAACAGCAGCGCGTCGTCGCCGAACGCGCCGGGGACGCACAGCGCCGCGACCAAGAACGCGGCCATCGCCACGAACATCACCAGCCGCACCGTGCCCTCCTCAGGATCGACCACGCTCGTCAGCCACGCGTAGCCCACCCACGACCACCACAGCATGCCCAGCACCAGCAGCCCCTTGAGCATTCCTCCCCACGTCGCGTCGTGGGCGATCAGCGTCGTGCACTGCGTCAACGCGAGCACGAACACCAGGTCGAAGAACAGCTCGAGCGGCGTCACGCGCTCGTCTTCGCGCATCACAGCCGTGATCCGTCGGCTGTCGTGACCGGAGGCGCTCACCGTGCCATCTTCGCAGCACGTCTGGCGCGGCCCACGGGGGCCGCACGGCCGGGCGACGGCCGTGAGACCGGCCGACGCCCGTCGCGTGTGCGCGTCGCTAGTGCAGCGACATGTTCGGCTCGCCGGCCGCGTTCAGGCCGGTCGAGGCGATCGTGCAGGCACCGCCCTTGGGCGTGCCCGCGTTGTAGGCCTGCGTGAGGCAGTTGCGCAGCGCCAGCTCGCCCCAGTAGTTGGGATGGATGTCTTCCTGAATTTCATACGGCGGGAAGATCGCGGTGATCGTGCGAATCTGGTTGATCCACTCGGTTTTGTCGACCGCGCCCGCGCTCGTCCAGGAGGACAGGCCCTCTTCCTCGAGCAGCCCAACGCCTTTCTCACACAGCCGCCTGCCGTTGAACGCCGACGCCAAGTTCAGCGTCTTGAGGTTCGACAGGCCCGTCGCGCTGGCGGCACCGAACACCGTGCTGTCGATCGTCGGCAGCATTTTTTCGTTGGCGTAGTTGGCGTCGTTGTTCCAGAAGCCGCAGCCGCCGACTTCCTGTCGGGTGTAGCCGCTCTGCGAGTAGCGGAAACCCGAGCCGTTGGGAATCGGCGAGGGGTAGTCCTGCACGACGATCGAGTACTGCGAGCTGGAGTAGCCGGCGTTGGTCATCGCCTGCGCGACGTTCTTGACCGCCGTCGTGATTTCGCCCTTGACCCTGCTGACGTTGCTCGACGTGAAGTTGCTCGTCACCGAGCTGTCGTCGTTGCAGTAGTTGGGCCACCACGACGGCGACAGCAGCCAGTCCTCGACGCACGTCTGCACGATGCTCGCGAAGTTGAAGTTGTTGCCGCCGATCGAAACGGCCACGAGCTTGACGTTGTGCGTAGCGGCGAAATGCTGCAGCAGCAGCGCCTGGCCTTCTTTGCCGCCGGAGTTGTAGAAGTCCAGACCCGGCTTGAACGTGCTGCCTTCGGTGAAGGTCGAGGTCTTGGCGCCCGAGCAGGCGAGGTTCACGCCGCTGACGCCGCCGCCGATGTACACCTCGGCCGCTTTGGAGCGGTGGCAGCCGGCGATCTGTTCGGCCGTGCCGCTGGAGTTGTCGTCATAGGCTTTGCTGCCGAGCGCGTCGATCTTTGACGAGCTGCCGTTGGTGTTGCCGGCCCAGCGCCCGGCCTCGCCGGAGATGTAGGAGTCGCCCAGGCTCGCCGTCCAGGGCGAGCCGGAGCCGGGGCCGTCGGCGCGCGCCTGCGCAGTGAGCGAGCTCAGGCACCAGGCCAGCGCCGCGAGCGTGAGCAGGACGACCGCGGCAAACGACATCTGCCGGCTGCGAGCAGCCGAGAATGCATGCATGGTTCTCTCCCCCTTCAATGCGCCTTGCGCCACTCGCAGGCGCTGTCGCGGCCACCCTATTCGCAGCGCACGATGCAGATCAATGCGACGGTCGTCCAGCCGCCAGCTTGCGGACTTTTCGGCGTGCCGGCGCTTCGCCGACGTCTCTGACCCCGCGCCCGGCCGTCCGCTAAGCGTGGTCCGCAACGCGCGCCGGCGCCTCGCCCCACAGCTGCTCGAGTCGGTAGAAGTCGCGCGCCTCCGGCGTGAAGATGTGCACCACGACGTCCAGGTAGTCCATCAGGATCCAGTCCGCGCGCGAGACGCCCTCGACGCGCCGCGGCGCGGTCGCGTGCTCCTGCTTGAGCCCTTCCAGGATGCCATCGTGGATGGCCTTCGTCTGACGCGTCGTGTTGCCCGCGCAGACCAGGAAGTAGTCGGTGTAGCCGAGCACGCCGCGCAGGTCCAGTTCGACCACGTCGATCGCCTTCTTGTCGGCCGCCAAACGCGCGATCTCAGCGAGCAGCTCGGCTCCCTGCAGCGGCTCGCTCATCGGCTCGGCGCCTGCACGCGCGCTTGGTAGAGCCCGTGCTCGGCGACGTAGCCGGCGACCGCGTCGCCGACCAGCCCGGCGATCGCCGATCCGGCGCGGACACGCTCGCGCACCAGCGAGGAGGACACGTCGACAGCTGGCGCGTCCAAAAAGCTCACACGCGCGTGCTCGCCGAGTGCGCCGAGTGATTTCACGACCGCGCCGCGGTCGCTGCCCGGACGCTCGGCCACGGCCAGTGACGCCAACTCGATCAGCCGCTGCGGCTCATGCCATCCCGCCAGCGTCGCGGCGATGTCGGCTCCCACGATCAGCGTCAGCTCGGCCTGCGGATGGCTGGCATGTATGGACTCCAAGGTATCCACGGTATAGGACGGCCCGTCGCGCTCTGCCTCCAGCGCACACACGCTCAGGCCCTCGCACCCCTCCACGAGCAGCCGGCACAACTCCAGGCGGCGTTCACAGCCCGGGTCCTGCTCGATCGGCTTGTGCGGGGGGCGGCGTGCGGGCACGAGCGCGACTTGCTGCAGCCGCAGCTGTGTCAAGGCGTGGCGTGCGATCGCCAGGTGGCCCAGATGCGGCGGGTTGAAGGTCCCGCCGAGAATGCCCAGCGAGCCGAGCTCGCGCGGCGTCGGCGCCGTCGGCGACGGCGGGCGTTCAGGCACGGATCTGTCCGTCGCCCTCCACCAGGTACTTGAACGTGCACAGCTCGCGCAGCGCGATCGGGCCGCGCACGTGAAGCTTCTGGGTCGAGTTTCCGATCTCCGCTCCGAGTCCGAACTCGCCGCCGTCGGTGAAGCGCGTGGAGGCGTTGACGTACACGCACGCCGCGTCGACGCCCAGCTCGAACGCGCGCGCCGACGCTGCGTCCTGCGTGACGATCGCCTCGGAGTGGCCGCTGCCGTAGCTGTCGATGTGTCCGATCGCGTCCTCCAGGGAGTCGACCACGCGCACGGCGAGCGTCATGCCCAGGTACTCCGTCGCCCAGTCCTGCTCGTCGGCCTGCTCCAGCAGCGCATCGGAGTGTGGCCGATCGCCCGCGGCCACCAGCGCGAGCGTGCGCTCGTCGCCGCGCACGAGCACGCCCGCCGCCTGCAGCGACTCGACGACGCTCGGCAGGAACTGCGCTGCGATGCGCTCGTGCACGAGCAGCGTCTCGGCCGCGTTGCACACGCCCGGGCGCTGGACCTTGGCGTTGAGCACAATCGCCTCGGCGCGCTCCAGCGGCGCCGTGGCGTCGACGAACACATGGCAGTTTCCTGAAGCGGCATAGATCACGGGCACCGTTGCCACGGCCTGCAGCGCCGCCTTCAAACCCTCGCCGCCGCGCGGAATGATCAGATCGACGCTGTCCTTCTGCGTCGCCAGCTCGGCCAGCTCCTCGCGGCCGCCGCCTGCGACGAGGCTCACGCAGCCCTCGGGCAGGCCGGCGGCGACGGTCGCCTCGGAGGCGATCTGCGCGAGCGCGGCGTTGGAGTGCTCGGCCGAGGAGGAGCCGCGCAGGACGATCGCATTGCCGGACTTCAAACACAGCGCGGCCGCGTCGATCGTGACGTTCGGCCGTGCCTCGTAGACGACCGCGACGACTCCCAGCGGCACGCGCACCTTGCGCACGTCCAGGCCGTTGGGCAGGCGCCGTCCGTCGATCAGCTCGCCTACCGGATCGGCGAGCGCGGCGATCTGGCGAACGGCGGCGGCGATCGCCAGCACCCGCTGCTCGTCCAGACGCAGCCGGTCCAGCAGCGCGTCGCCGAGCTGGTTCTCACGGCCGCTGTGCATGTCGCGCTCGTTGGCCTGCAGGATCTCGACAAGGCACTCCTCCAGCGCGGCCGCTATTGCCTCCAGCGCGGCGTCCTTGACGTCAGAGTCCAGCCGCGCGAGCACGCGCGCGGCCCGCTTGGCCGCGCGGCAGACGTCGGCGACGGAGGTTACGGCGGTGGCCATGGCCACTTAAGGGTACGACCCCTCAGTCGACCACGAGGTAGTCGCGATGCACGGCCTCCTCGCTGGCGCGTGGCAGCACGTCGCGCGCGGCCGCGGACTTCATGCCCTGCACGCGGCGCAGCTCGTCTGCGGAGTAGTTGCAGATGCCCTTCCCCAGCGTCGGCCCGGCACCGTCGTCGCCCTCTGCCTCGGCGATGTCCACGGCGTCTCCGGCGTCGAATTCGCCGAGCACCTCGACGACTCCCACCGGCAGCAGGCTGGCGCTGCCCTCGCGCACCGCGCGCGCCGCGCCGGCGTCGACCACGAGCGTCCCACGCGAGGGCTTTGCGTACTTCAGCCACAGCTTGAAGGAGCTGTAGCGCGCCTCGCGCGCGGCAAAGCGCGTGCCCTCGCGCTCGCCGGCGAGGACCGCCGGCAGAGCGTCGGCGCGCACGCCGTTGCAGATCACCGTGGCGATTCCCGCGGCGGTCGCCATGTCGGCGGCGACGACCTTCGAGCGCATGCCGCCCGAGCCCAGCGGCGAGGTCGTGTGGCCGATCTCCAGCTCCTGCAGTCCGGCGAAGTCGTCGACCTCGCGCACGATCTTCGCGTCGGGATACAGGCGCGGGTCGGCCGTGTACAGCCCGTCGATGTCCGTCAAAAGGATCAGCTCGTCGGCGCCGACGAGCACCGCCACCTGCGCCGCAAGGAAGTCGTTGTCGCCAAAGGAGATCTCGTCGGTTGCGGTCGTGTCGTTCTCGTTGATCACCGGCAGCACGCGCCACTCCAGCAGCGTCGTCAGCGTCTGGCGCGCGTTGAGGTAGTGCGTGCGCGCGCTCATGTCGAAGAACGTCAGCAGCACCTGCGCGCTGGTCACGCCGCGCTCGCGCAGCAGCTCGTCATAGATCCGATAGAGCTTGCCCTGGCCGACCGCGCTGGCCGCCTGCAGCTCGCGAATCGAGCTCGGGCGCTGCGGCAGGTCCATCACGCGCATGCCGCGCGCGATCGCGCCGCTGGTCACGACAATTGCCTCGCCGCCCTGACCGTGCACGTCGGCAAGCGCGTCGCAGACGTTGCGCAGGACGTCGACGCGCGGCTCGCCGTCACTGTCGGCGACCACGCTGGAGCCGAGCTTCACGACCACGCGTCTCATGACTGGAGCTTATTTGCCGACGCCGAGCGCGCTAGGCCGGCGCGCCGGGGTCGAGCTCGAAGGTCACGCCGGCGATCTCGATCTCGTCTCCCGGTGAGAAGCCCTTGGACTCCAGCGCGCGCAGCACGCCGATGCGACGCAGTCGCTGCTCGAAGTAGGCCATCGCATCGTCGTTGTCGACGTCATAGCGCGCCATCAGCCGCTCGATGCCGCGACCGCGCACGGCAAATGATCGTGGCCCGACGCGCTCGACGCTGAAGCCGCTGTCGCCGGCCGGGCGAAAGACCATGTGCTCGGCGAGCTCCTCGTCCCCGTTGCTCATCGAGCCCGTGCCCGCTGCCGCTTGCCCCTCCCCCTCGCCGGCACTCTCAGCAGCGATCGCCGGCACGCTGCGCAGCAGCTCGTTGGCCAGCTCACGCACGCCGGCACCCGTGGCGCTGGAGGTCGCGATCACCGGCACCGCCTCCCCCAGACGCTCGCGCCATCGCTCGACGGCCTGCTGTACGACCTGCTCGTCGACCAGATCGCACTTCGACAGCGCGAGCACGCGCGGCAGCTGGGCCAGGTGCGCGTCGTGAGCGGCGAGCTCGCGCTCGATCGTCGCGTGGTTCACCTCGGCGTCGTCGCCGCCGGTCAGCTCTGGCGCGATATCGAGAACGTGCACCAGTAGGCGCGTGCGCTCGACGTGCGCGAGGAAGTCGTGGCCGAGGCCGGCGCCCTCGCTCGCGCCCTCAATCAGGCCGGGGATGTCGGCCAGCACCAGCTGGCGGTCCTCGCCCTCGAGCACGCCGAGCACCGGCGACAGCGTCGTGAAGGGATAGTCGGCGACCTTCGGTGCCGCGCGCGTCAGGCGCGCCAGCAGGGAAGACTTGCCGGCGTTGGGCAGCCCGACCAGGCCGACGTCGGCGAGCAGCTTGAGCGTCAGCTCCAGCCAGCCCTGCTCGCCGGGCAGGCCGCGCTCGGCAAAGCGCGGCGCCTGGCGCGTGGGCGTGGCAAAGCGCTTGTTGCCCTTACCGCCCGAGCCGCCGCGGGCGACGGTCGCGCGCTGGCCGTGCGCGAGCAGTTCCCAGCGCCGCCCGGCCAGGTCGCCGCCCTCGTCGGCCGCGGCTGCGATCTGCGTGCCCGGCGGCACGCCGATCGCCAGCGTCTGCCCGTCGGCGCCGTGGCGCTGCGCGCCTTCGCCGTGCCCGCCGCGTCCGGCGTGATGGTGGGACTTGCGCTTGAAACTCTGCAGATCGCGCAGCGAGTCGTCGCAGACGAGCACGATCTCGCCGCCGCGCCCGCCGTCGCCGCCGTCGGGACCGCCACGCGGCACCTTGGCTTCGCGGCGAAAGCTCATGCAGCCGTCGCCGCCGGCACCCGCCTGAACGTGGATCCGCGCGCGATCGTGAAGCATGCGCACCATCGTGACAGCCGTCGGGTGCGCGCCCGCCGCGCGAATGTGGCTAGATGGGGCCATCACGAGCGATTTCCGAGCAAGGAGCTGACCGATCATGAGCGCCGATCAAGCCGCCCCGGCCGACGACCCAGTCCTGTTGATCACCGGCGCCTCGTCGGGCATCGGCGCAGCGACCGCGCGACACGCCGCTGCAGCCGGCTGGCGCCTGGCGCTGGCGGCGCGCTCGCGCGAGCGCCTGGAGGGCCTTGCCGAGGAACTCGGCGGCGCCGATCGGGCGATCGCCGTGCAATGCGACGTGACCGACTGGGATGCCCAGCAGCAGCTCGTCACCGCCACGCTGCAGGCCTTCGGTCAGCTCGACGCGGCGTTCGCCAACGCCGGCTTCGGCGGCCCGCGCGGCTTTCTCAACGACACGCCCGAGCACTGGCGCGAGATGGTCCTGACGAATGTCTATGGCGCCGCGCTGACGCTGCGCGCGACGATTCCCGCGCTGACAGAGTCGGGCGGGCACCTGCTGCTGACGTCCAGCGTGGCCGGCCGCCGCGCGCTGCCGGGCTCGATGTACTCGTGCACGAAGCATGCCGTCACGGCGATGGGCGAGGCCGCGCGCCAGGACCTGCACGGCACGGGCATCCGCGTCACGCTGATCGAGCCCGGCATGGTCGACACGCCGTTCTTCGACAATCGACCGCAGGACGCGCTGCACGACGACGACATCGCGCGCGCGGTCATCTACGCGATCTCACAGCCGCCGCACGTGAACGTCAACGAGATCCTCGTGCGCCCCACCGCACAGCAGGGCTAGCACGGCCCGTTCGCGCGCGCGGCGCGCTCAGGCGTCGGCGAG
The DNA here is from genome assembly GCA_036264175.1 of Solirubrobacteraceae bacterium. Classification (GTDB taxonomy): domain Bacteria; phylum Actinomycetota; class Thermoleophilia; order Solirubrobacterales; family Solirubrobacteraceae; genus Palsa-744. The sequence continues at coordinate 14,485 of DATARK010000050.1, read as the reverse complement.
CTGGCGTGCGACGTACAGACCGGCGACGGCCGCGGCGCCGGCCACGGCGACCGTGCCGATCGCGCCCACGCGCGGCAGCTTGGAGCTGACCGCGACGGTCGCCAGCGCATCGACCGCGTCGGCGACGGCGCAGGCGACCGCGACCTGCGGCCCCACGCGCGCGTCGTCGAGCGTGCGCCATGCAAGCACGCCCAGCGCGAGGTCGCGCGCGCCCAGCGAGCGTGCGAGGTAGCGCACGGCCGGATGTGAGGCGTTGTCCTCGCCCAACCAGTGCGAGGTCACCGACTCCGGCGCTGACAGCACGGCGACGCCCAGCGCGGCGCGCCCGGCGCCGAGCAGGCCGGCGAGCCGTCGCGGACTCACCGCCAAGCCCTAGGAGGACGAGTCGTCGGGCAGCACGCTGACCGTGCGCCCGCGGCGGCCTGTCGTGAACTGCACGGTGCCGGCAGCGCGCGCGTAGAGCGTGTCGTCCTTGCCGATGCCCACGCCGGCGCCAGGACGGAAGCGTGTGCCGCGCTGGCGCACGATGATCTCGCCGCCGCTCACGACCTGGCCGGCGAAGGTCTTCACGCCGAGGCGCTGCGCGTTGGAGTCGCGCCCGTTGCGGCTGGAGCCGAGCCCCTTCTTATGAGCCATCTGCCGACTCCTCCTTCGCTTTGGAAGCTTTGGCCGCTTTGGCGGCCGGTTTGGCTTTGGCCTGCGCGGGCGCTTTGGCGGGCGCTTTGGCCGCCGGCTGTTTGTCGGCCGACGCTTTGGCCGCTGCCGGTTTGTCAGCAGTGGCTTTCGCCGCCGCTTTGGCTTTGCCCTGCGTGATCTCGGTGACCTCGATCTGCGTCAGGTCCTGGCGGTGGCCGGTGCGGCGCTTGTAGCCGCGCTTGGGCTTGAACTTGAACACGCGCAGCTTCTCGCCGCGCACGTGCGCCACGACCTTCGCCGTCACCTTGACCGTCTCCAGGCCCGCCTTGTCGAAGACCGGCTCCTCAGAGCGGTAGAGAATCGGCTCCAGCGCCACGTCCGCGCCCTCTTTGGCCGCGAGGCGCTCGACCAGCAGGCGCTGGCCGCGCTCGACGCGGTACTGCTTGCCACCTGTCTTGACGATCGCGTACATATCTGCCCTATTCCGGAGTTGCCTTGGCCTTGGCAGCCGAACGGCGTCGCCCGCCCCTGCGGCCACGACGCCGAGGCTTGGATTGTAGGCCATCCTCAGCGCCCTCGTCCTGCGACTTGTCCTCGGCGCCCCCGCTGCCCTCGGCCTGCTCGTCCGAGCTCGCCGAACGGCGGCGCGTCGGCTTCTTGGTCGGCTCGGCGTCGCTGACCGGCGTGTCCTCGGGCTCTGAGTCGATCGCCGTGGCAGACTCGTGCAGCCCCGCTTCGCGGCGCACGTCGGCGTCCTCGCTGTCGGCCGGCGCTCTGCGCCCGCGGGCGCGCGAGCGGGCCCGTTCGCCGGCGCGGCCACCCTCGCCCGACGCGGGCGTGCGGCGGCTCGATCCGCCGCGGCCGTTGCGCGCGCTCGTCGCCCGCGCAGGCGCGCGCACGACCTCGCCGACCTCGTCGAGCAGCAGCGCGCTCGCCGCGGTGCGTCCGACCTGGTCGATGCGCACCATGCGCTTGCTTCCCACGTGAGCTGCGGCGCCGGCGATCGAGATGATGTAGCCGTCGATTTTCGCCACGGCGTCGTCGACGTCGTACATGTGCGGCTCGACGATCTCCACGAGCACCTCGTCGCCCTGGCGGAACGGCAGCGCGCGCTCCTCGACTTCCTCGCGCGTTCCCTGGAAGGTGATCGCGAAGTGGTCGAGCGCGAGCCCTTCAGAGCCCTCGAACAGGAAGGACTTCCCGGTCTCGGCCTCCAGCGCGTGCAGCACGCGCGATCCGTGCCCGGTGAACTCGGCGGTCACGCGCGGATTGATCTGCACGAGGAAAGCGTCCACGTCTGAGTGTTCGGAGGCGACGTCGCGCAGGCGGCGCTCGAACTCGATCGCGATCGTCTCCTCGGAGCGAATCACGCCCTCGCCCTCGCAGGTCGGGCAGGGACGGCTCATGATCTCGCGCACGCCCTCGGTGACGTTCTGGCGCGTCATCTCGACCAGCCCGAGCTTGGAGATCTCCGCCGTGAAGGTCTTCGTGCGATCCTCGTCGAGCGTCTTGCGCAGCACCTTCATCACCGCGTCGCGGTTGCGCGCGCGGGCCATGTCGATGAAGTCGATCACGATGATTCCGCCGATGTCGCGCAGGCGCAGCTGGTTGACGACCTCCTCCGCCGCCTCCAGGTTGGTCTTGGTGATCGTGTCCTCCAAACCGGCACCCTTGCCGCGCCCGATGAACGAGCCGGAGTTGACGTCGATCACGGTCAGCGCCTCGGCGTAGTCGATGATCAGATAGCCGCCGCTGGGCAGGTCCACACGCCGCGAGAGCAGCCCGTCGATCGCCTTGTCGACCCCGTAGGCCTCATACAGCGGCTCGTCCTGCTGCCACAGCTCGACGCGCTCGACCAGCTCGGGAGCGGTGCGCGTGAAGAACGACACCAGCCTGCGGTACTGCTGCTCGTCGTCGACGATCGCCCGCTCGAAGTGCGCCGAGAAGATGTCGCGCACCACGCGCACCGACAGGTCGGCCTCCTGGAAGACCAGATCGGGCGCGGCCGTGTCCTCGACGCGTTTCTCCAGCACCTCGTGCAGCTTGTGCAGGTACTTCAGCTCGCGTTCGAAGTCCTCGCGCTTGGCGCCGTGTGCGGCCGTGCGCACGATCACGCCCCCGCCGCCGATCTCCAGTTTGGCTGTCTGGCGGCGCAGCCTGTCGCGCTCTTTGTCCTCCAGGCGCCGCGACACGCCGATGCCCTCGCCGCTGGGCGCATAGACCATGTAGCGCCCGGCGATCGTCAGCTCCATCGACAGCCGCGCGCCCTTGGTCTTCAGCGGATCCTTGACGACCTGCACGACGATCTCCTGCCCGGGCTTGAGCAGGTCTGAGATGCGCCGCCCGCTGCCGCTGCCGCGACCGCGTTTGGGCGCCTCGACGCCCGGCAGCACGATCTCGTCGACGTGCAGAAAGCCGTTCTTCTCCAGGCCGATGTCGACGAACGCCGCCTCCAGGCCGGGCAGCACGTTGTCGACCTTGCCCTTGTAGATGTTGCCGACGATCGAGCGCCCGCCGCGGCGCTCGATGTACAGCTCGGCGATGCGATAGCCGGCGTCGGGAGCCTTAGCTCCGCGCTTGCGTGAGCTCGCTTTCGCAGTCGATGGCTTGGCCGCCGCGGCGGCTCCTTTGCGGGTCGAGGAGCTCGCGGCGGGCGTGCCGCCGGCCTCCAGAAGCGCGACGCGCGTCTCCGCGCGATCGACGCTGACGAGAACTTGCTTTTTCAATGTGAACCAGTCTTTCGGTATGGGTTGGCGCCTGGCCCGAGGCGGACGGGCGCCCGTGATGCAGGCGTCCGTGCGACGGGCCGGCGGCCCGCGGGTCGGCAATGACATCGATGGCCTGCCGCCTCTCCGCGACGTCGTCGGGGCTCGCCGCAGCGGGCTGACGGTCTGGCGGGAGATGCGGGGCGTTCATCGGTGTCTGTTAGCGCAGGACGCGCCCCTTCATTGCTTGCGAGGCGCGTGCCTGGATGTAAATCGATTGCAACAGGCCCACTGCCAGAAGTGTGGTGATGACCGACGAGCCGCCATAGCTCATGAGCGGCAGCGTGACGCCGGTGATCGGCATGATCCCAATCGCCATTCCCACGTTGACAAAGACCTGAAACATGAGCATAGCCGCTACTCCGGCCGCGACGAGCGAGCCGAACAGGTCCTTTGACATCGTGAGGATGCGCAGGGCTCTCCAGATCAACAGCCCGTACAGCGACAGCACGAACGCGGCGCCGACGAAGCCGTACTGCTCGCCGACCGCGGCGAAGATGAAATCGGTGTGGTTCTCGGGCACGTAGCCGAGTTTGCTCTGCGTGGCGTTGGTCCCGCGACCGAACCTCTGGCCCGATCCGATCGCGATCTTGGACTCCTCCTGTTGGTAGCCTTCCTTCTGCGCGTTGGTCGTCGGATGCAGGAACGCCGTCAGGCGCTGCACCTGGTAGGGCTTGAGCACGTGCACTCCCACCGCCGGCGCCGCGACGAGCACGAACGTCAGCGCCACAGCGCCAAGCGCGAACAGCCCGGCGAGATGCTTCCACGACGTGCCGGCGACGAACAGCAGCGTCAGCGCAATCGTCACGTAGACCAGCCCTGAGCCGAGGTCCGGCTGGGCGATCACGAACATCGCCGGCACGAGCGCCGCGAGCATCACCAGCGCGGTCGTGTCGCGGTCGCGCAGGCGCCTGGCGCGATCGACGACCAGCGCCGCGAGCGCGAGCATCAGCAGCACCTTGCCGAGCTCGGAAGCCTGGAAGGAGAAGAACGGCAGGTTGATCGCGCGCTGGGAGCCGCGCGCGGTGTGCCCCAGCGCGAGCACCGCCAGAATCGTGAAGATCAATACGCCGTAGATCGCGTTTTTCAGCGGCCGCAGCCGCGCGTAGTCCAGCCGCGAAAGCGCGATCATCAGCAGCACGCCGACGATCAGATAGGTCAGCTGGCGGTCGACGTAGTAGTGCGGCTGCCCCGGCACGAGGTCGCGCGTGGCCGCGCCGAGCGTGATGATCGAGCAGACCGCCAGCCCGATAACCGCGAGCGTCAGCAGCGGGTCCAGCGGCAGGCGCAGCGTGCGCGGCCCCACGCGCGCGCGATCGGCAACGGCCGACGCCTGTTCTGAGGCCGTGATCGGGCTGAGCGGGCTCAAAACGTGTGCGAGCTCCCGGCGACGAACTTCTTGGCCTGACCGAACCACTGCGAGGCGAGCAGCCGCGCCACCGGCGCGGCTGTTTCGGCGCCGAAGCCGCCCTGCTCGATCGTCACCGCGATCACGATCGGCCGCTTGGGATCGCCGACGAAGCACATGTACCAGGACTGGTCTTCTTTGCCCACGTGCTGCGCGGTGCCCGTCTTTCCATAGACCGGGTGCTGCGCCTGGTTCCAGCCCGCCCACACCGCCGCCGAGGTGCCACCCGGCTGGCTGGCGGCCTCGTGGATGCCCTGCATGACCAGGTTCAGGTCTTCGTCGTTGAGATGCACGTGGCGCTCGGCCGGGAAGCTCAGCGACTGCACCAGCCGGCCCTGGGAGCCGTCGATCTCCATGCCCAGGTGCGGGCGCACGACCCAGCCGTTGCCGCCGTTGGTGAAGGCGTTGGCCAGCGTCGAGTAGGCGACGGCCATCTGCAGCGGCGAGGTCAGCAGGTCGCCCTGGCCGACCGCCAGGTGCATGTTGTCGCCGACGCTCCAGGGGCGTCCGTCGGAGATGCCGCAGCTGGACACGTGGCGGCGCTTCTCGCACGCCAGCTCCTCGCGCGCGACGTTCGCGCGCCACGCGCGATCCGGCACCAGGCCGGTGATCTCGCTGGGCAGGTCGATGCCCGTCTGCTCGCCCACGCCGAGCTTGTGCGCCTCGCGCTGGATCACGTTGCCGTGGCTGTTGGCCAGCTCGCCGGCCTGGAAGAAGTACGTGTCCGAGGACACCTTCAGTGCTTCCACCAGACCGACCGCGCCGTAGTCGGCCTTGCCGGCGTTGCAGAACTGCTCGGTCGAGACGGCGATGCACTGCCCCGCGCCGAGTCCCTCGCTGGGGTTGATCACGCCGGCTTCCAGCGTGCCCATGGCCGTGATCGGCTTGAACGTCGAGCCCGTCGGATAGGTGCCGTTGACGGCGCGGTCGGTCAGCGGCGCCGGCGATTCTTCACCGGCCGCTCCCGCCTTGCCCTCCAGCGCCGCGTATTCGCTCTTGGTCAGCGGTTTGGCGAACTTGTTCGGGTCGAACGTCGGCGAGGAGCCCATCGCCAGAACCTGGCCGTTGCGCGGGTCAAGCGCCACGAACGCGCCCGCGTCGGCCGGTTTGCCGCCGGCACGCGCGTTTTCGATGCCCTGCAGCAACGCCTTTTCGCCCTCCTTCTGCAAGCCCATGTCGAGCGTCACCTTGAGGCTGTAGCCGGCCTTCGGCGGCGTCGGCGCGAGCTTGCTGGGCACCGGATAGCCGGCCGCGTTGACCTCCACCCGCTGAATGCCCTGACGTCCGCGCAGGTAGCGGTCGTAGTAGTACTCCAGGCCTTCCTGGCCGACGACCGTGCCTTGCTTCACGCCATCGAAAGCACGCAGTTTGAGCTCACCTTCGGAGACCTGTCCGACATAGCCCAGCACCTGCGCGGCCATCGCGCCGTAGGGATATGCCCGGATCGACACCGGCTGCTGCGTCACGCCGGGAAATTCGCTCTGGCGCTCGGCCAGCACCGTCAGCGCGCCGCGGCCGGCATCGGTCTTGATCGTCACCGGCGCGTAGGGCACCGCCGTGCGGCCCTTGATCACCAGCGCCTGCACGTGCGCGCCGCTCATGCCGAGCAGCCGGCCCAGGCGGCGGTAGAGCAGCACGCGCTGGCGCCCCGCCGGCGGCAACGCCGAAGGCACGACCTGCACGGCGTTGGTCGTGCGGCTGGCGACCAGCGCCTTGCCTTCGCGGTCGAGAATTTCGCCACGCGGCGCCGCCACGGGCAGGTCGCGCGCGCGGTTGGCATTGGCCTGCTGCACGTACTGTTCGCCCGACAGCACCTGCAGGAACCACAGGCGGAAGAAGATGATCGCGAACATCGCGATCGCCAGCCCGCCGAGAATCGCCACGCGCAGCGCCAGCTGCGGCGAGACGGGAATGCGCTCCGATCGCCGCCCGGCGGGCTCGATCGCGCTCATGCTCGGGGAGCTCGCTTCATCACGATCGCGACAACGGGCTCAGACCGCCGGTGGTGTACGCGCGCCTGCGGCGCCGCCGCGGGTCGTCGGGCAGGCCGCCGATCAGACAGCGGCGCACGATCGCCCACACTGGCAGCGCGATGATCGTGTCGACGACCACGCCGAGCACGATCTGGCGCAGCAGCTCCAGGCTGACCGGCGCGTCGACGCCGAGCAGGAACTGCACCAGCGAATAGCCGACGGCCGCGGCGGCCGCGGCGGCCGCGCCGACGAGCAGCGGCGTCAGCGCGGCCTGCGGGTCACGCAGTTCGCGCAGACGTCCGGCCCAGTAGCCGACGACGGTCAGCGTCAGCGACGTCACGCCGAGCGTCTGCACGAGCGCCAGGTCGACCAGCAGCCCGACGGCGAAGCCGGTCGCCGCACCGATCGTCGAGCCGCACAGCAGGCCGACGAAGGCGACCAGCAGCGGTGACAGGTCGACGCTGACGCCGAACACAGGCACCTCCGAGACGACGCCGATCTGAAAGAACACGACGACCACGCTGAGCACGGCGATGCGCACGAGCAGCGCCGAGGGGAAGTTGCCGTTCATCCGCCGCCTTCGGTCGAGGCCAACGCTTCGCCGGAGCTCTGCCCGGCGTGCTGCCCGGGCGGCAGGTTGACGGTCAGGCGGCTGAGGGTGGCGGGCAGCGAGCCGCGCGTCGCCGTCAGCACCTGCACCACGTCGAGGTTGTGCAGGTCGGCCAGCGGATGCACGTTGACCGAGCGATAGGCGCTTTCTTCGTTGACCGACGTCACCTGCCCGATCGGAATGCCCGGCGGATACAGCGAGTCGTCGGGGCTGGACACGGTGCCCGAGGTGACCACGTATTCGCCTTTGTTGGCCTGCGTGTTGGCCGGCAGGTACTGCAGCAGCAGATCGTTGGGGTCGCCCACCTTCGGCTGCACGATGCCAGTCGCGTTGGACGAGCCGATGCGCGCGGACACGCCGACCGAGCTGTCGGTGATCAGCGTCACCTGCGCACCGTCGGAGGCCGCCTGGGCGACCTTGCCGATCAGCCCTTCGCCGTTGATCACCGGATCGTTGACGTGCACGCCCGAGGATTCGCCCTTGTCGATCGTGACCGTCGAGTACCACACGTTCGGCGACTTGGCCACGACCGTCGCCGTGACCGGCTGGTAGTCCTTGACGCTCAGCTGGTTGTCCAGGCGATACATCGTCAGCAGTTCGCGATAGGAGTGTTTTTCAGACTGGTCGGCGATCACTTCGGCGCGCAGTTTCTCCACCTGCTTGCGCAGTTCGTCGCGCTGGCCTTTGGCGTGCAGCGTGTCGCCGAACCAGCCGATCAGGTCGCGCACCGGCTTCAGCGCCTTGTTGGCGCCGTTCTGGATCGGCGAGACGACCGTCAGAAAGCCGCGCTGCACGGAGTGCAGGCCACCGTTCGAAGCCTCGCCGAAGTAGGCCGTCAGCAGTATCAGGGAGAGCACGACGAGCAGCACGAGCACCGCGCGTCGACGACGGACCGTCTTGTCATACACGAATAGCGACCTTCCAAAGCGTTCGGGAAAGAGTACCCCCGGGTGCGCGTGCCCGTAACAGGCACGCGGCTCATCTGCGGCGCTGGCGGTTGCGCGAGCTGCGGTTGGAGCGGTGGATCGCCTCGAACTCCTCCAGCGAACGCCCCGAGCCGACCGCCACGCAGGTCAGCGGCGACTCGGCCAGATGGGCGGGCATCTGCGTCTCTTCGCGCAGGCGCTCGTCCAGGCCCTGCAACAGCGCGCCGCCGCCGGCCAGCATGATGCCGCGGTCCATGATGTCCGATGCCAGCTCCGGCGGCGTGCGGTCGAGCGTCTCCTTGACCGCGTCGAGGATCTGGTTGAGCGGTTCTTCCAGCGCCTGGCGGATCTCCTCGCTGGTCAGCACGACCGTCTTGGGCAGTCCCGCGACCATGTCGCGCCCGCGAATCTCCGCCTGCAGCTCCTCGGCCATCGGGCACGCCGAGCCGATCTCCAGCTTCAGCTCCTCGGCCGTCTGCTGGCCGATCAGCAGCTTGTACTCGCGCTTTGCGTAGTTGATGATCGCCTCGTCCATCTCATCGCCGCCGACGCGAATCGACTGCGACACGACGATGCCGCCGAGCGAGATCACTGCGACCTCGGAAGTGCCGCCGCCGATGTCCACGACCATCGAGCCCGTCGGCTCGCCGACCGGCAGCCCCGCGCCGATCGCCGCCGCCATCGGCTCCTCGATCAAATAGGCGGTGCGCGCGCCCGCCGACAGGCACGCCTCCTCGACGGCGCGCTTCTCCACGCCGGTCACGCCCGAAGGAACACAGACGACCACGCGCGGATGCGCCCAGCGGTTCTGATGAACCTTCTGGATGAAGTGACGCAGCATCTCCTCGGTCACGTCGAAGTCGGCGATCACGCCGTCCTTCAGCGGGCGAATCGCCTGGATCGTGCCCGGCGTGCGCCCCAGCATGCGCTTGGCCTCGATGCCCACCGCGTGCACTTCGCCGGTGCGCGAGTCGATCGCCACGACGCTCGGCTCCGACAGCACGATGCCGCGTCCACGCACATACACCAGCGTGTTGGCGGTTCCCAGGTCGACGGCCATGTCGCGGCCGCCAAAACCTGTCAGATAGCTGAAGATGCCCATTTATAGGAAAGAAAGCGCTCGGCCTCGACCCCGCGCCGCCGCCGATCGGAGATCGGCCAGCGAGCCTCGGCTGCGTGTGCTGGCCGATCGGCGATTGAGGCTTGCTCGGTGGGGCAGTGTAGCGAACGTCCCTTGCCGCCCGATAGGCACGCCAGCGCTTTTGCAGGGGAAATGCGTGGTCGGCTGCAACCGCGCGACGGACCGCAGCCGCGCACGCTCGAGGCGCCGAAGGCGCAGCTTAAAAACTGTTCAAGAGCTCCGGATAGAGCTCCAGCAGCTTGCCGAGCGGCAGGCCCACGACGTTCTCCTCTTCGCCGCGCACGGCCACGGCCAGCCGCGCGCCGGTCAGCCCCTGGATCGCGTAGCCGCCCGAGCGATCGCGCCACTCGCCGGTCGCCGCGTACCAGTCCAGCAGCTCGTCGTCCAGCTCGCGAAAGCTGACCTGTGTGCGCGCCACCGCCGTGCGCAGCCGCACCTGCGCGCCGCCCTCGCAGAGCAGCAGCGCCAGGCCGCTGATCACCTCGTGCGTGCGTCCGCCCAAGGCGCTCATCGTCGTCCGCGCCGCCGCCTCGTCGGGCGGCTTGCCGTAGATCGTGCCGTCGAGCACCACGATCGTGTCGCAGCCGATCACCGCCTCGGCCACGCCGCCATCGTGCGCGGCTGTCGCCTTGCGCCGCGCGTTCTCCACAGCCACCTGCGCCGGATCGGAGCCCTGCTCGATCTCGGGCGCGTCCGACACACGCACCGTGAAGGGCACGCCCAGGCGCTCCAGCAGCTGTCGCCGCTGAGGCGAGCGCGAGGCCAGTACGAGCGGAAGCGGCTGTGCGACGGCGGCGGCCGGCTAAAGGTCGGGGAAGAACAGCGCCGACTCGCGCGCCGCAGACTCCGGCGAGTCCGAGCCGTGCACCATGTTCTGGCCCATCTCGATCGCGAAGTCGCCGCGAATCGAGCCGGTCGTCGCCTCCAGCGGATTGGTCGCGCCGATCACCTGGCGCGCCGCCTTGACCGCCTCGACGCCCTCGAACACCATCGCCACGATCGGCCCCGACGTGATGAAGTCCACCAGCTCGCCGAAGAACGGACGCTCGGCGTGCTCGGCGTAGTGCTGCTCGGCCAGCTCGCGCTGCACCGTCATGCTGCGCAGCGCCACGATCTTCAGCCCCTTGCGCTCGAAGCGGGCGATGATCTCGCCGGACAGCCCCCGCGCGAACGCGTCTGGCTTTACAAGGATCAACGTTCGGTCCATGGGTTCCTTTGCTGGATTGCGGGAGTGCGTCTAGGTGCTCGGGCGCGGGCGGCGGGTGCTGCTGCCGCCGGAGCCGCTGGAGCCTGAGCGCGTTCCACGTGAGCGCGGCGCCGGCTCGGCTGCGACGACGGGTGTGGCGCGCGTGTCCTGCTCGTCGCCTTCCTCCTCGACCACCTCTGCGTCGACGACCGGCACGGCCTCGCGTTCCTTGCGCTCGCGCGTGGCCTTCGCGCGGGCGGTCTCGGGCCTGGTCGTCGTCGCCAGCTCGGCCTGCTCGGCATCGATCGAGGCCTGCGTGCGCCGGCGGCGCGTGCGCCGCGCCGGCGTGCTCGGTGCCACCTCGGTCTCGCAGTAGGGGCAGATCGTCCACGCCTGGTCGAGCGGGCGCGAGCAGTTGACGCAGCGCTCCTTGAGCTTGCGCAGGCAGCTCGGACAGCGCACGAAGTCGCGCTCCACGCGGTAGTCGCAATGCGGGCACAAGGAGTGGTCGAACTCGTGCAGGCGCGCCTCGGCGGCCTGCACCTCGAGCTCGCGCTCGCGCACGTCCTCCAGGTACTCCGGAGGGCGCAGGATCATGTAGACGATCGTGCCCACGAACGGGAACAGCGACGCAGCCGTCGCGCACCCCACGAGCATCGGGTCCATGATCCGCCTGCGCGCATCGGCGTAGGTCCAGTAGATCAACGACAGATACAGCACCACGATGAACAGGATCAGCAGGTCCACGACCAGGTTCAGGCCGCTGCTTTCGATTCCGAAGTATGCGAGGGTGTTCATTGCGGGCCAAGCTTAGAGAAATAGACGGCCGAATCCGTAACCGGCGGCGAAGAACACGAGGATCACCATCGCCACGATCAGCGCCACCGCGCCGATCATCGTCAGCACCGAAGGGCCGTCGTCGTTCACGATGCAGCCCTTCGCCGGCGATCGTCTGAGTCCTCTGCGCGGGCGCCCGGCACGGCCTGCGCGAGCAGCTCGCCGACGAGGTACACCGAGCCCGTCGCGAGCACCGCGCCGCCGCGCTCTGAGGCCCACCGCTGGGCCTGCGCCAGCGCGAGCAGCGGACTCGGCTCGCCGACCGCGCGCTCGAAGCCCAGCTGGCGCGCCAGCGACTGCAGTGCGGCAGGCGACAGCGCTCGCGCGCTGGGCGGCGCCGTGAACCACGCCCGCTCGGCGAACGCCAGCAGCGGCCCCAGCATGCCCACGGCGTCCTTGTCCTCGAGCACTCCGAGCACCAGCGCCAGCGGACGCCCACCGATCACGTCTCCCAGCGCCTGCACGAGCGCCTGCACGGCGTCCGGGTTGTGCGCTCCGTCCAGTACCGTCAGCGGGTCGCGGCACAGCACCTGCAGGCGCCCGGGCACCTCAGTCGCAGCCGCCGCCGCGCGCACCGCCTGCTCGCTCGGCGTCACCGAGCACTCGCGCAGATAGGTCTCTGCGACAACGCGCGCGAGCGCGAAGTTGCGCTGCTGGAAGGCGCCGGCAGCGGCCAGCGGCGTATCGCTGACCGAGTCCGCGGCGAAGACGATGCGCGCGCCGCGCTCGCCGGCCACGCGCTCGGCCACACCGCGCGCCTCGTCGGCCAAGCCGGCGCCGAGCACCAGCGTCGTGCCCGGGCACACGACCGCGAGCTTCTCCTCGGCGATGTCGCGCAGCGTCGGGCCCAGCCAGCGCGTGTGCTCCAAGCCGACGTTCGTCAGCGCGGTCACGCGCGACTCGATCACCGACGTCGCGTCATAGCGTCCGCCGAGGCCTGCCTCGATCGCCGCCACGCGCACGTCCTGCTGGGCGATCTGCCACAGCGCAGAAGCCGTGAGCAGTTCGAACTGCGTCACGTGATCGTCGCCGGCCAGCGTGCGGTTGACGCGCTCTGCCGCCCACGACGCCCGCGCGATCGCGTCCGCGAACTGCTGCGAGCCGACATCGCGCTCGTCGATCTGCAGGCGCTCGCGGTAGGACTTCAGATGCGGCGAGGTGTAGCTGGCCGTGTGCATGCCGTGGCGCTGAAGAATGGCCGCGATCATGCGCGTCGTCGACGTCTTGCCGTTGGTGCCGACCACGTGGATCGTGTCGTATGCAAGCTGCGGCGAGCCCAGCGCGGTCATCAGCCGGCGCATGCGGTCCAGCCCGAAGCGCATGCCGAACAGCTCCAGCGAGCGCAGGTGCGCTTCGGCTTGTGCCTGGTCCCAGACCGGCGGGTGCGACGAGCCGTATGCGGGAGCGTCAGGCGTCGGAATGCGCTCGCAGGTACTCGATGAACACGGGCCGAAGCGCCTCGCCGAGCGCGCCATCGCCGCTGTGCAGCGCGTCGGAGATCAAGCCTTTGGAGGACTGGATGTCGTAGTCGCCGTCGCCCTCGTCGCCGCTGATCGTCTCGGCGGCGGGAATCAGCTGCAGCAGCCGCCAGAAGAACTTCATGTCGAGATGACGCTCGGCGCGACGGATCGCGCGATCGTGCAGCTCGCGCGTGGACAGGCTGTCGAGATCCTCGTCGGCCATCTCTGCAATCAGCGCCCCGCCGTCAAAGCCGGCATCGGCGGCGCCTAGCGGCGCTTTCGCCCGCGCCGTCCGTGACGTCCGCGCCACAGCGACGAAAGCTCGCCGATCATGCCCTTGACGTCCAGCTTGCCGGCCAGCTTGCGCAGCTCCAGGCGCTGCTTGACACTGAGGTTGCTCGTGCGCCCGCGCGATTCGCGCACCAGCTCGGCCAGGCGCACGCGCTCCTTGGACGACAGCGCGTTCCAGCGCTTGCTGACGATCATCGCCGCACGCGCCAGCGTCAGCCACGGCACCGCGCCGGCGGTGCTCTTCAGACGCGACTTGGATTCGCGGTGCTTGGACACAGGGCGATACTAGCGAGCGTCGCCGGCGCTAGGCCGACTCCTCGCGCAGCGACGCGTCCTGAGCCTCTTCGGGCGCCGCTTCGGTGACGAGCGTCGGCGTAAGGCCCTTCTCGACGGTCTCCTTGGTGACCACGCACTTCTTCACGTCGCGCCGCGAGGGAAGCTCGAACTGCACCTCCAGCAGGATCTCCTCGATGATCGAGCGCAGGCCGCGCGCTCCGGTCTCGCGCGCCAAGCCCTTTTCGGCGATGGCCGTGAGCGAGTCCTCGGAGAACACCAGCTCGATGCCGTCGAAGGAGAAGAAGCGCTGGAACTGCTTGACCAGCGCGTTGCGCGGCTCGACGAGGATCGACACGAGGTCCTCGCGCGTGAGCTGGTGCACGGCCGAGACGACCGGCAGGCGGCCGATGAACTCGGGAATCAGCCCGTACTCGATCAGGTCCTCGGGCAGGCAGTGCTCGAAAGCCTCGCCGGCGTCGCGCTCGGCCTTGGCCTCGATCGCCGCGGCGAAGCCCACTCCCTTGTGGCCGATGCGCCGCTCGATCACCTTGTCGAGATTGGCGAACGCGCCGCCGCAGATGAACAGCACGTTGGTCGTATCGATCGTCAGGAACTCCTGGTGGGGATGCTTGCGCCCGCCCTGCGGCGGAACCGATGCCTGCGTGCCCTCGAGGATCTTCAGCAGCGCCTGCTGCACGCCCTCGCCGGACACGTCGCGCGTGATCGACGGGTTGTCGGCCTTGCGCGCGATCTTGTCGACCTCGTCGATGTAGATGATGCCGGTCTCTGCCTTCTTGACGTCGTAGTCGGCCGCCTGAATCAGCTTCAGCAGGATGTTCTCGACGTCCTCGCCGACGTAGCCGGCCTCGGTCAGCGCGGTCGCGTCGGCGATCGCGAAGGGCACGTTGAGAATCCGTGCGAGCGTCTGCGCCAGCAGCGTCTTGCCGCAGCCGGTCGGGCCGAGCAGCAGGATGTT
>DATARK010000049.1:0-7467 GCA_036264175.1 Solirubrobacteraceae bacterium | reverse complement strand
CGCACCTGTGCATGAAACAGGTCCGGATACATCGTCGGCGAGTGGTTGCCCCACACGCCCATCTGCGTGATGTCGGTGACCGGCGCCGCGACCTTCGCCGCGAGCTGCGCGATCGCGCGGTTGTGGTCGAGTCGCATCATCGAGGTGAAGCGCTCGCGCGGGATGTCTGAGGCGTTGTTCATGGCGATCAGGCAGTTCGTGTTCGCGGGGTTGCCGACGACGAGCACTTTCACGTCGGAGGCGGCCCGGCCGTTCAGCGCCTTGCCCTGGGTGGTGAAGATCTTGCCGTTCTCCGACAGCAGCTCGGCGAGCTCCATGCCCTTGGTGCGCGGACGCGAGCCGACGAGAAGCGCGACGTTGACGCCGTCGAAGGCGTCGTCGGGGTTGTCGTGCAGATCGAGGTTCGCCAGCAGCGGGAACGCGCAGTCGACGAGCTCCATCGCGACGCCCTCCAGCGCGCCCATCGCGGGGGATATCTCCAGCAGGCGCAGGTCGACCGGCTGGTCGGGTCCGAGCAGCTGTCCGCTGGCGATGCGAAAGACGAGGCTGTAGCCGATCTGCCCGGCGGCGCCGGTGACGGTTACACGTACGGGCTGACTCACTGATTCATCTCCTGTTTGAGGTTCTCATCCAGCGACGCGAGGAACTCCTCTGTCGTCTGCCAGGGCTGATCGGGGCCTACCAGCAGCGCCAAGTCCTTGGTCATCTTGCCGCTTTGCACCGTCTCGATGCACACGCGCTCCAGCGTGCGCGCGAACTCCGACACCTCGGGCGTCTCGTCCATGCGCCCGCGCGCCTCCAGCCCGCGCGTCCACGCGAAGATCGAGGCGATCGGGTTGGTCGACGTCGGCTTGCCCTGCTGGTGCAGGCGGTAGTGACGCGTGACCGTACCGTGCGCGGCCTCGGCCTCGACGGTCTTGCCATCGGCGGTCATCAGCACGCTGGTCATCAGACCGAGCGAGCCGAAGCCCTGCGCGACGGTGTCGGACTGCACGTCGCCGTCGTAGTTCTTGCACGCCCACACGTAGCCGCCTTCCCACTTCAGTGCCGCGGCGACCATGTCGTCGATCAGGCGGTGTTCGTAGGTGATGCCGGCGAGGTCGAAGTCCGTCTTGAACTCCGCCTCGTAGATCTCTTGGAAGAGATCTTTGAAGCGCCCGTCATAGCGCTTGAGGATCGTGTTCTTGGTCGACAGGTAGACCGGGTATTTGCGCTCCAGGCCATAGCGCAGCGATGCGCGCGCGAAGTCGCGAATGGAGTCGTCGAGGTTGTACATCGCCAGCGCAATGCCACCGCCGGGAAAGTCATAGACGTCCAGCTCGATCGGCTCACCGCCGTCCTTGGGCGTGTAGGTGAGCGTCAGCGAGCCCTCGCCGGGCACGACCATGTCGGTTGCGCGGTACTGATCGCCGAAGGCGTGGCGGCAGATCACGATCGGCTTGGTCCAACCGGGCACAAGGCGCGGGATGTTGGAGATGACGATCGGCTCGCGAAAGATCACTCCGCCGAGGATGTTGCGAATGGTGCCGTTGGGCGAGCGGTACATCTCCTTCAGGCCGAACTCCTCCACGCGCGCCTCGTCGGGCGTGATCGTGGCGCACTTGATGCCCACGCCGTACTGCTTGACCGCTTCGGCGGCTTCGACGGTGATGCGATCCTCACTGGCGTCGCGGCTCTCGATGCCCAGGTCGAAGTAGCGCAGCTCCACGTCGAGGTAGGGCAGGATCAGCTTGTCCTTGATGAACTGCCAGATGATCCGTGTCATCTCGTCGCCGTCGAGGTCGACGAGCGGGGTCTTCACCTTGATCTTGGCCATGGCGGTCGGTCCTTGGGGGAATCGCGGGCGGGGCGGCCGATGCTATCGACCCGCCGCGAGACGACTCGGCGCCCATCGGCGCACGATCGCGCCGGCCACACGGCGGCGCGCCCATCTGCTTGACTTCAACGTATGGCAACCGTCTCGCCACAGGCGCGCGAGAGCGACTCGCCGTACCGCACGCACACGGTCTTCAACCAGGCCACGCCATTGACCGGCGTGGACGTGTTCGCGAGCAACCTGCCGCTGGTCGAGGCCACCGAGCGCGAGGGCGCCGGGTGGGTCACAGAGCGCGCGTCGCAGCTGGGACGCTTCGTCGGCGGTGAGCCCCAGCAGCAGTGGGGACGCATGGCCAACGAGAACGAGCCGGTGCTGCGTACGTTCGACCGTTACGGCAACCGCATCGACGAGGTCGAGTTCCACCCGGCCTGGCATCAGCTGATGACGATGGGCGTGCAGCACGAGCTGCACTCGCTGCCGTGGACCAGCGAGCAGCCGTTTGCGCACACCGCGCGCGCCGCGCTGTACATGACCGCGATGCAGGCCGAGGCCGGCTTCTGCTGCCCGATCACGATGACCTTCGCGGCGATTCCGGCGCTGCGCGCGCAGGGTGAGCTCGCGGCCGAGTGGGAGCCGCTGCTGACGGCCACCACATATGACCCACGCCTGGTGCCGGTCGAGCAGAAGGGCAGCGCGATCTGCGGCATGGCGATGACCGAGAAGCAGGGCGGCTCAGACGTGCGCGCCAACACGACCGTGGCGCGCGCTCTGAACGGTGGCGGCGCGGGAGCGGAGTACGAGATAACCGGGCACAAGTGGTTCTGCTCGGCGCCGATGTGCGACGTCTTTCTCGTGCTCGCGCAGACCGACGAGGGGCTGTCGTGCTTTTTGCTGCCGCGCATCTTGCCCGACGGTGAGCGCAACCAATTTCACATCCAGCGCCTCAAGGACAAGCTGGGCAACCGCTCCAACGCGTCCTCAGAGATCGAGCTGCACGGCGCCTGGGCGCGCATGGTCGGCGAGCCCGGACGCGGCGTGCCGACGATCATCGAGATGGTCGGCCACACGCGCCTGGACTGCGTGATCGGCGCTGCCGCCGGCATGCGCTCGGGCGTCGTCAGCGCCACGCACCACGCGGCCCACCGTGCGGCCTTCGGCAAGACGCTGCTCGACCAGCCGCTGATGCGCAACGTGCTCGCCGACCTGTGCTTGGAGTCCGAGGCGACGACCGCGCTGGCGATGCGCCTGGCGCGCGCCTATGACGAAGCACACGCCGATGCCGAGAACGGCGACAACGACACCGACGCGCAGCTGTTCAAGCGCCTGGCCACGGCCGTCGGCAAGTACTGGACGTGCAAGCGCGCGCCCAACCACGCGTTCGAGTCGCTGGAGTGCCTCGGCGGCAATGGCTACGTCGAGGAGTCGGGCATGCCGCGGCTGTACCGCGAGGCGCCGCTGGCCTCGATCTGGGAGGGCTCGGGCCACGTTATGAGCCTCGACGTGCTGCGCGCGCTGACGCGATCGCCGCGCGCGCTGGAGGTCTACTTCGACGAGCTGCGCCAGGCACAGGGCGCCGATGCGCGCCTGGACGCCCGCGTGAGCGAGCTGGAGAGCCAGTTCGCAGACCCGCAGACGCTCGAGACGCGCGCTCGCCGCGTGGTCGAAGGCATGGCGCTGTGCCTGCAGGGCTCGCTGCTGGTGCGCAACGCGCCGGCGGCCGTCGCCGACGCCTTCTGTGCCTCGCGCCTGGCCGGCGACGGCGGCCTGGAGTACGGCACGCTGCCGGCCGGCAGCGACTTCGAGGCGATCATCGCGCGCAGCCTCCCGCAAGCCGGCTGACCGCCGCCCGAAGCCACACGGGCGGCGGCACAAACGCCGAGATCTGCGGCCCTCTCTGGGGTTCTCGAGCCTGGCGACCGATACACCGGCATGCGTTCCCGATCGCGCAGCCTTCGCGCGGACAATCGCCTCATGGCCTATACGGCCGCTGTCATGTACGGCGCAGTCGCCCTCGATGCCGCGATCGAGGGACTGCTGCCGGGCGATCCGGCCTTCGCCGTCGCGCCCGCGCTTGTCGTCGCAGCGATCTTCGCGTTCCTGCTCACCGTCGGTCCTCGCCTGCCACGCTGGATGCTCGCCTCGCTGGGGCCACTTGGCGTAGTGCTGGCCGCCACCGCCCTGGCGACGACTCCCGGAGCCGGCGACGGCGCGGTCCTATACGCGCTGCCGGTGCTGTGGACGGCCTTCTTCCTGGGGCGCGCCGGCGCCGCGGCGATCGTCGGCATGGTCGCTCTCGCGCACGCGATCGTGCTGCTGGTGCTACCCGCAGCGAGCAGCTACCCCGGGCGCTGGGTCGACGTGATGGTCGTCGTGAGCGTGGTCGCGTTCGTCGTCCTCGTGCTCGAGGACCGCAACGAGTCCCTGCTTGCGGAGCTCGCCGGCGAGGCGCGCACGGATGCCTTGACAGGACTGCTCAATCGACGGGGGTTTGACGAGCGAGCGGCCGTGGCGATGGCCTACACCAGGCGAACTGCCGCCTCGTTGGCCGTCGTGACGTTCGACATCGACTACTTCAAGCGGGTCAACGACGAGTGGGGCCATGACGCGGGAGATCGCGTGCTGCAACGAATCGGAAAGCTGATCGCCGCCCACACGCGCCCCACCGACGTAGCCGCGCGCATGGGCGGCGAGGAGTTCACGGTGTTGCTACCCGGCAGCGGCCGTGCAGAGGCCGAAGACTTCAGCGAACGTGTACGCGCGGCGCTTGCCGAGGCCGGTCCCACGGACACGCCCGCGGTACACATCAGCGCGGGCGTAGCGGTCTGCGAGGACCCCGGCGACGTCGAAAGCTGTCTGCAGCGCGCCGACTCGGCGCTCTATGAGGCCAAGCGAACCGGGCGGGATCGGACTGTCGCCTTCGAGGCGAGCCACGTTCGTCCGCGTCAGGCAGCCGGCGCCGGCAGGGCGCCCGGGCTCAGACGTGAGTCGATCGTGCGCAGGTAGTGGCCGGCGAGCTGGCGGGATGCAGGTGCTCGTCGAAGAATGCCTGCACTTGGCGGCGGAGGCTCGCCCTACCATCAGAACCATGGCTCCGCGCACGAACTTCCAGCTGGCCCGCATCTTCGGCATTCGCGTGGGTGTCGGCATCAGCTGGTTCGTCGTGCTGTTCGTGTTCATCCTGTTCGTCACGCCGATCTTTCACAGCCAGCTCGGCGGC
Source organism: Solirubrobacteraceae bacterium (assembly GCA_036264175.1). Lineage (GTDB taxonomy): Bacteria > Actinomycetota > Thermoleophilia > Solirubrobacterales > Solirubrobacteraceae > Palsa-744. The sequence goes on along the minus strand of DATARK010000049.1, from coordinate 2,434 downwards.
TCGCGTACGACCGCCTATCTCGTCGCTGTGGCGTCGGTGCTCTCGTTCTTCGCCTCGCTGGTGCTGCACGAGCTCGGCCACGCGCTGGTCGCGCGGCGCAGCGGGCTGCAGGTCGCCGGAATCGACCTGTGGGCGCTCGGCGGCATCACGCGCACGGAGGAGTCGCACGACCCCAAGACCGAGCTCCGCGTCGCCGCGGCCGGCCCTCTGGTGACGCTCGCGGTGATCGTCGCTTGCATCATCGCCGGGCGGCTGCTGACCAGCGGCACGACCTTCTCCAAGCTCGCAGTCGGCGAAGAAAGCGTTCGGGCGACGCCCACTCTGGTGTGGTTGAGCTGGCTGGCGACGATCAATGTGCTCGTGCTCGTGTTCAACCTCGTGCCGGCCTTTCCGCTGGACGGCGGGCGCATCGCGCATGCGCTGATCTGGTGGCGCACTGGCGACCGCAACCGCGCCACACACGCGACCGGCCGTGCCGGCCAGGGCTTTGCGCTGCTGCTCGGCGCCGCGGGCCTGTGGGGGCTGGCGACGGGCGCTGGGTCGGCGGGCCTGACCTGCATCCTGCTGGCCTATTTCCTCTACCAGGCGGCCGGCGCGGCCGTGCTGCAGGGCGTGGTCGGTCGGCGCATCCAGACGATCACCGTGGCCGACATCATGGATCGCGAGCCAGTGACCATTCCGGCCGGCGCGACGCTGCTGGACGCCCACGAGCAGTTCTTCCTGCGCTATCGCTGGCCGTGGTTCGCGGTGGTCGACCCGGCGCGCCACTTCCTCGGCGTCGTGCGCGCGGCGCGCGTCGACGAGGAGATCTCCGCCGGGCGCCCGGCGTTGCCCGTCATCGACGTGCTCGACCAGGATGTGCAGGTGCGCATCGACGAGGCCGAGCCGCTGGAATCGCTGCTCGGATCGGAGGGTCTCGGACGCCTGGGCGCAATGGTCGCAGTCGACGAGAACGGCGTGCTGCGGGGCGTCGTGACGCTCGCCGAGGTGCGCCGCGCGCTGCGCACGGCGACCTGAGCGTGACACGGCCCAGGCGCTCCGGCGTTATAGAGTCTCCGGCGCAGCGACCCCCCTTTGCCCTTGTAGCCGACCTCAGAGAGCGATGCCAGCACACGACGTATTGATCATCGGGGCCGGTCTCGCAGGCCAGCGCGCGGCGCTCGCGGCGGCCCGCGACGGCGCCAGCGTGGCGATCATGAGCAAGGTCCACCCCGTGCGCTCGCACTCCGTGGCGGCCGCCGGCGGCATCAACGCCGCGATCAGCGTCGACGACGACTGGCACTCACACGCCTATGACACGGTCAAGGGCTCGGACTTCCTCGGCGATCAGGACGCGATCGAAGTGATGTGCTCGGAGGCGCCCGGCGAGGTGCTTCACCTGGAGCACATGGGCGTTACCTTCCACCGCAACGACCGCGGCGAGATGGATCTGCGCGCGTTCGGCGGCGCCTCGATGAAGCGCACGGCCTATGTCGCCGACATCACCGGCCAGGCGCTGCTGCACGTGCTCTACGAGCAGCTGATGAAGCACCACGAGACGGTCGAGCGCTTCGAGGAGTGGTTCACCACGTCGCTGCTGCAGGACGAGCAGGGACGCTGCTGCGGAGTGATCGCGCGCGACGTGCGCGCCGGGCGCATGGAGGCCTTCACCGCCAAGAACGTGATCCTGGCCTGCGGCGGTGCCGGCCAGGTCTACAAGCCCACGACCAACGGTCTGATCGTGACCGGCGACGGCATCGCCATGGCCTACCGCGCCGGCGCGCCGCTGATGGACATGGAGATGGTGCAGTACCACCCGACATGCCTGGTCGAGACCGGCATCCTGATCACCGAGGGCGCGCGCGGCGAGGGCGCGCACCTGCTCAACTCCGAGGGCGAGCGCTTCATGGAGAAGTCGGCGCCGAACAAGATGGAGCTGGCCTCGCGCGACGTCGTCTCGCGCGCCGAGCAGATCGAGATCAACGAGGGCCGCGGCGTCGGACCGGGCGGGCGCGGCATCTACCTCGACGTGACCGTCGTGCCGCGCAAGCGCACGCTCGAGGCGCTGCGCGAGATCGTCAACATCGGCAAGGACTTCGCCGGCGTGGACATCACGCGGGAACCGATCACGATCCGGCCGGGCCAGCACTACATCATGGGTGGTGTGAAGACCGACGCCGAGGGACGCACGCCGATCGAGGGCCTGTACGCGGCCGGCGAGGTCGCCTGCGTATCGGTCCACGGCGGCAACCGCCTCGGCGCCAACTCGCTGCTCGACACGCTGATCTTCGGCCGCCGCTCCGGCGAGCACGCGGCCGCGCGGGCGCGCTCGATGCCGATGCCGGCGGTCGCCGACGCCCACCTGCGCCGCGACAGCGAGATGATCGCCTCGATCGTCGACCGCCCCCGCGACGGCCGCCGGATCTCCGAGATCAAGGACGAGCTCGGCAGGACG
>DATARK010000009.1:0-1515 GCA_036264175.1 Solirubrobacteraceae bacterium | reverse complement strand
CGCGGCGCTCGCCTGGTGTCATGTCGCCTCGGATTTCTCGCTGCTCACCGTGTTCGAGAATTCCCATTCGGCGAAGCCGTTGATCTACAAAATCACCGGCGTGTGGGGGAACCACGAAGGCTCGATGCTGCTGTGGGTCCTCATCCTGGCGCTGTTCGGGGCGCTGGTTGCCGCCTTCGGGGCCAATCTTCCCGCCGCGCTCAAGGCGACCGTGCTCGCCGTGCAGGCGTGGATCGCCGCGGCCTTTCATTTGTTCATCCTCGTCACGTCGAATCCTTTTGCCCGCATTCCCAATCCGCCGTTCGAAGGGCGCGACCTCAATCCCATCCTGCAGGATCCGGGGCTCGCCATTCATCCGCCGCTGCTCTACCTCGGCTATGTCGGTTTCTCGATTACCTTCTCCTTCGCGATTGCGGCGCTGATCGAAGGGCGCATCGACGCTGCCTGGGCGCGCTGGGTGCGGCCGTGGGCGCTGGTTGCGTGGATGTTTCTCACGCTGGGCATCGCGATGGGCTCGTTCTGGGCCTACTACACGCTCGGCTGGGGCGGCTGGTGGTTCTGGGATCCGGTCGAGAACGCCTCGCTGATGCCGTGGCTCGCCGGCACCGCGCTGCTCCATTCGGCGGTCGTGATGGAGAAGCGCGACGCGCTCAAGGTTTGGACGGTGCTGCTCGCCATCCTCGCCTTCTCGCTCTCCCTCGTCGGCACTTTCCTCGTGCGCTCCGGCGTGCTGGTGTCGGTGCACACCTTCGCCACCGATCCGACGCGCGGCGTCTTCATCCTCGCGATCCTGATCCTGTTTATCGGCGGGAGTTTCGCGCTCTACGCCTGGCGGGCGTCGACGCTGCGCCAGGGCGGATTGTTCGCCCCGGTCTCGCGCGAGGGGGCGCTGCTGCTCAACAATTTGTTCCTCACCACCATATGCGCGACCGTGTTCGTCGGCACCCTCTATCCGCTCGCCCTCGAGGCGTTGACCGGCGACAAGATTTCCGTTGGCGCGCCGTTCTTCAACGCCACCGTCGGCCGCCTCGCCGTGCCGCTCCTTATCGCCATTCCGTTCGGGCCGCTACTCGCCTGGAAACGCGGCGATCTTTACGGCGTCGCCCAGCGTTTGCTCGTGGCGCTCGGCGTCGCGATCGTCGCCATGGCCGCCGCCTTCGCGGTCGCCAGCGGCGGGCCGGTGCTCGCGCCGTTCGTGGTGGGGCTCGCCTTCTTCGTCATGGCCGGCGCGCTGACCGATGTTGCCGAGCGCACCGGGCTCTTCCGCGTGCCGTTCGCGGCGGTGATGAGCCGCGCCGGCGGCCTGCCGCGCTCGGCCTGGGGCACGGCGATCGCCCACTTCGGCGTCGGGGTGTCGCTGCTCGGGATCGTGGGCGAGACCCAGTGGGGCGCCGAGCGCATCGCCGCCGTCAAGCCGGGCGAGACCGTCTCGGTGCGCCACTACGACTTCACGCTCGACGGGCTCTCCCAGCGGCGCGGGCCCAATTATCAGGAGCGCGTCGCCCATTTCACCGT
>DATARK010000043.1:0-1869 GCA_036264175.1 Solirubrobacteraceae bacterium | reverse complement strand
TCGATCACCGACGCCGGGGCGCTGGCCGACAGCGCCGGCTACTCGACCGACCTGTCGTTCGAGCAGAAGCTGTCGCTGCTGGAGGAGCTCGACGTGATGGAGCGCCTGCGGCTGGCCGTGGAGGCGCAGCGCGAGGCGCTGGCGCAGGCCCAGGTCCGGCAGCGCATCCGCGACGACGTCGAGACCGGTGCGCAGAAGCAGCAGCGCGAGTACTTCCTGCGCAAGCAGATGGACTCGATCCGCAAGGAGCTGGGCGAGGATGACGCGTCGGTGATCGAGCGCAGGAACGCCGCCACACGGCCATCGTCGCCGCGCAGCTCCAGCTTCTCCTCGACCACGGCCCGGAACTCCTGCTCCAGCTCGCGCGTCTTGACGGGAGCCGGCGTGTCGTCCACGTGCTGCTCGGCGGCGACCCGCAGACGGCCGGAGGAATCGGCCTCGGCCGCGCCCAGCACGGCGCGGTGCAGGGCGTTCAGCGACACGGCGGTGACGCCGCGCGGCAGCCTCGCCCGCTCGGTCACCTCGGCCACGACGCCGACCTTCGCGTACTCGCCCTCGTGCGTGGGCACCAGCAGCACGCGCTGCTCGTCACCGACGTCGATGGGGAGGGTGATGCTCATGTTCGGGAAGACGACTGCGTCTTCCAGTGGGATCAACAGATAGGTATCCATAATCTGCAGTGTACCTCGATAGTTGAGGTTGTCAAATATGTTGGTTTGTGATTATTATAGGCGTATGAGCAATGACGCAAGCGAAGCCTGGACCCTGCTGTTCCGCCTGTTCGTGTCGCAGCGAGGGCGCGTTCCGCAGGTGGCCGCCGAGTTCGATCTGTCGCCCATGCAGGCGCACGTGCTGCGCCTGCTCGACCCTGACCAGCCGCTGCCGATGCGCACGCTGGCCCGCAAGCTCTGCTGCGATGCATCCAACGTGACGGGCATCGTCGACCGGCTCGAGGAGCGCGGCCTGGTGCGCCGCGACGCCGCCCCCGGCGACCGCCGCGTCAAGATGCTGGTTGTGACCAGCAACGGCCTGGAGGTGCGTCGCCGGATCGTGCGGCGCCTGTCGGAGGCTCCCGAGCCGATCGCCCGGCTGTCCGCCACCGATCAGCGCGCGCTGCGCGAGATCCTGAACCGTGCGCTCGAGCCGGGCCTGTGACCGAGGCCGCAAAGCCAAGCCAGACGCGCCGGATCCTGCGCCTGTTCTATCCGTACCGGATACGGCTGTCCGGCCTGCTGGCCATGATCGTGATCTCCGCCGGGATCAGCCTGATCTCGCCGTTCCTGCTCCGCGACCTGCTCGACAACGTGCTCTCGCAGGGCAGCAACCTTGACACCCGCACGCTGACGCTTTTGGTGGGCGGGATGGTGGCGATCCCGATCGTGACAGGCGTGATCGGCGTCGCCCAGACCTGGCAGTCCAACCTGATCGGCCAGCAGGTGATGCACGACCTGCGGGCCTCCGTCTACACGCACCTGCAACGCCTGTCGCTGGCGTTCTTCACGCGCACCCGCACCGGCGAGGTGCAGTCGCGGATCGCCAACGACATCGGCGGCGTGCAGACGGTCGTCACCACCACCGCCACCTCGATCGTCTCGAACGTGACCACGGTGCTGGCCACCACCGTCGCGATGGCGGTGCTGGACTGGCGGCTGACGCTGGCCTCGTTCGCAATCCTGCCGCTGTTCGTGTGGATGACCCGCCGCGTCGGCAAGATCCGCCGCCGCATCACCTCGGAGCAGCAGCGCCGCCTAGCTGACATGAGCGCGCTGGTCGCCGAGTCGCTGTCGGTCTCCGGGATCATGCTCGGGAAGACGATGGGGCGCGATCGCGACCTCGCGCAGCGTTTTTCCGGCGAGTCACGCGAGATCG
>DATARK010000025.1:0-33625 GCA_036264175.1 Solirubrobacteraceae bacterium | reverse complement strand
CGGTCCCCGTCAGCGCAGCAGTGGGGTGAGTGGGGGCGCGCGCGGTTTGGGGACTGCGCGCGCACGCCCCATCGAGACTGCGTCCTAGCGGGCGACGCAGATCAGGCGAGGCGGCGTGCCGTCAGTCGAGCGGGAGCTCGTCGACTTCGGCGCGCGTGTCTTTGATCCAGCGCGCGACGCAGCCGATCGTCAGCAGGCCGCCGATGACCGTGAACTCGATGAACGTCGTGAAGCCGATCAGCAGCAGCGTGAGCCCGACGGCCGTCAACACCGGCAGGATCGTCGGCCCAGGGAGATGGATCTCCTCGCCGACAGGCGGCACCTCGGGGTCGAGCGGGCTCATGAGACGTAGGCCGCGGCGACTACGAACGTGAGGCCGAACATCAGAAAGCAGATCGCCGCCACGATCCAGCCCGTGCGGAGGTTCTTGCGTGCCAGGCGGCGGTTCATCGGCGCGCAATCCTATCGCTCGAAACGGTTAGCGGGGCGTCGATCAAGCGGAGCAAGGACGCAGGGAGCGTGGCCTGCTTATGCAGGCGAGCGACCGAGGACGCCGCTCCGCGCAGCGTCGACGGCTCGCTAAAGGTGCGCATCGGCGACCATCGAGCAGAAGAGCAAGGCCAGGTAGGCAAGCGAGAACAGGTACAGCTGCAGCGCCGAGCGACGGTCGGCGCGCCGATACAGGCGCAGCGCCCCGCCGATGAAGCCGAGCCCGAGCGTCAGCGAGGCGACCAGGTAGATCGTGCCGAAGCCGCCGGCGCAGAAGGGCAGCTGCGTGACCGTGTACAGCAGCAGCGAGTACAGCAGGATCTGGCGGCGCGTCTCGCGCTCGCCGCGCACCACCGGCAGCATCGGCACGCCGACCTTCTCGTACTCACCCTTCATCAGCAGCGACAGCGCCCAGAAGTGCGGCGGCGTCCAGAAGAACACGATGAAGAAGAGAATCACCGCTGTGCCGCTGACCGAACCCGTCACGGCCGCCCAGCCGACCAGCGGTGGCACCGCGCCGGCTGCGCCGCCGATCACGATGTTCTGCGGCGTGCGCCGCTTCAGCCAGACCGTGTAGACGAACACGTAGCCGAGAAAGCCCGAGAACGACAGCGCGGCGGCCAGCGGGTTTACGGCCAGCGAGAGCTCCAGCAGCGACAGCGCCGCCAGCGTGCAGCCGAAGGCCAGAGCGGCGTTCGGCGCGACGCGCCCGGAGGGCACGGGTCGCGTCGCCGTGCGCGCCATCTGCGCGTCGATGTCGCGATCGAACCAGTGGTTGACCGCGCCGGCGCCGCCGGCCGACAAATAGCCGCCGAGACACGTCCAGAAGACAAGCAGCGGCGACGGGTCGCCCGCGACGTACATCGTCGCGATCGTCGTCAGCAGCAGCAGCGACTGGACCTTCGGCTTGGTCAGCTCGACGTAGTCGTTGACCAGCCGGCGCGTGCGCGGCGCGAAGGCCAGGCGCGCGGAGGCGACCGATGGCGAGGCGCCCGACACGCTACAGCCCGACCTGCGTGGCGCCGGCGGGCACGACCGCGCCGGAGACCGGGGCGCCGCCCGTGCGCCGCTCGACCTCGCGGCGGATGTCCTTCATCGGTTCCACCGAGCGGATCTGCGGCACGGTGTCGAAGTTGTTGGCCGGCGGCGGCGAGCTGGTGAACCACTCAAGCGTGTTGGCCTTCCATGGGTCTGGGCCGGCGACCACGCCGACTTTCAGGCTGCGCGCGACGTTGATGATCGTCACGAGCACGCCGAGCCCGAGAATGAACGAGCCGACCGTGGAGATCTGGTTGTACAGCTCGAGGTTGCCGATGTTGTCGTACTCGTACACGCGACGCGGCATGCCGTCCAGGCCGATCACGTGCTGGATCAGGAACGTCGCCAGGATGCCCACGAACATCAGCCAGAAGCTCAGCTTGCCCAGACTCTCTGAGAGCATCCGTCCGGTGATCTTCGGAAACCAGTAGTAGATCGCCGCGAAGATCGTCATCACAGAGCCGCCGACCAGCACGAAGTGCAGGTGCGCGACCACGAAGTACGTTTCGTTGAGCTGCCAGTCGACCGGGAACACGGCAAGAAACACGCCGGAGATGCCGCCGATCAAGAACAGCGCGATAAAACCCGCGCAGAACAGCAGCGGCGTCTTGAATTCGACCGTACCGCGCCACAGCGTGGCTATCCAGTTGAGGATCTTCACGCCCGTCGGCACGGCGATCAAGAATGAGCTGATCATCACGAACACCAGCACCGCCTCGGGTATCGGCGCTGTGAACATGTGGTGCGCCCACGTGAGAAAGCCGAGGAAGGCGATCGCCACGGTCGCCGCCGCGATCGCCTTGTAGCCGAAGATCGGCTTTCGCGCGAACACCGGCAGGATCTCCGAGACGATGCCGAAGCCTGGCAGGATCATGATGTAGACCTCGGGATGGCCGAAGAACCAGAACAGGTTCTGCCAGAGGATCGGCGAGCCGCCGTTGGCCGGGTCGAAGAAATGCGTGCCGAAGTGTCGGTCGGTCAGCAGCATCGTGACCGCCGCGGCGATCACCGGCATCGCGAAGATGATCAGCACCGAGTACGTGAGAATCGCCCAGACGAACAGCGGAAGGCGTCCCCAGCTCATGCCGCGCGCGCGCATGTTGGCGATCGTCGCGTAGAAGTTGATCGCGCCGAGAATCGAGGAGATGCCGGTCAGGTGGATCAGGTAGATCCACGCGTCCTGGCCGCCGGCCGGCGTGAAGGCGGAGCTCGACAGCGGCGGGTAGCTGGTCCAGCCGGCTTCCGGCGGGTTCCAGAAGATCGACGCGTAGAAGACGATGCCGCCGGCCAGCAGCAGCCAGTAGGACAGTGCGTTGAGGCGCGGAAAAGCCATGTCCCGCGCACCGATCATCAAGGGCACGAAATAGTTGGCCAGGCCGGCCATCATCGGCACGACGAACAGGAAGATCATCGTCGTGCCGTGCATCGTGAACAGCTGGTTGTAGATCGTCGGCGAGATCAGCGTGTTGTCCGGCGCGCCCAGCTGCAGGCGCATCAGCAGCGCCTCCACGCCGCCGAGGCAGAAGAACACGAACGTCGTGACCATGTACATGATCCCGATGCGCTTGTGGTCGGTCGTCGTGATCCAGCTCGTCCAGCCGCGCGGCTCGCGCTGCACGCCGTGCGTGGTCACCTGGGGGACTGGTGCGAGCGTCGTAGCCATTGCTGTGCCGGTTTCCTCTTCGTCCTAGGGGTTTTCGACCTGGCCGGCGCCGGTCTGCGCGTTCAGTTTCGCGCGCGCGATCTTCGCCTGCTGGTTGGCTTCTGAAAGCTGCTTCTTCTGGTATTCCAGCCACTGGTCGAACTGCGCCGGCGGCACAGCCTTGACCGTGGCGATCATGCGCGCGTGCCCGCGACCGCAGAGAATCGCGCACTGCCCGCGGTACAGCCCCGGCTTGTCGATCTTGAACCAGGTGTAGCTGTGGTACCCGGGCACGGCCTGGAACTTCCCGCCCAGCTTGGGCACCCACCAGGAGTGCACGACATCGGCCGACACGATGTCCAGCGAAACCGTCGTGTTCGTCGGCACGACCATCTCCTCGTAGGAGTAGGGCGCGCCGAGCCCGTCGGGTTCGCTCGAGCCGGGGTAGACGTACTGCCAGATGTACTGGCGGCCGATCACCTTGATGTTCAGCGCTTTGCCGTCCGGCGGCAGCTTGCGCTCGGAACTCGCGTACAGCAGCCCGCCGCTGCTGGCCAGCTTGTCGCCGTCGGGACCGGAGTTGGACGGGTTCTGGATCGACGACAGCTTGGCGAAGGTGACGATCGCCAGGGCCAGCAGGATCACCGCCGCACCGACGGTCCAGCCGACCTCCAGGCGCGTGTTGCCGCGGATCTGCGCCGCCACCGCGCCCTTGCGCGCGCGGAACTTGATCAGCGCGTAGAGCAGCCCTATCTCCACCGCCGCGAAGATCACCAGCCCGATCACGAGCGTGATCTTGTACAGGCTGTCGATCTGGTTGGCGTTGGACGAACCGCCCGACTGCGGGGTGAAGAACGCCAGCGTTGCTGAGACGAGATGGCCCAAGGCGGCGGGGATTCTATTCAGGCGTGGACGGGATGCGCTTGATGACGTCTGCCACGAGCACCAAGCTCGCCGCCTACCTGCCGGCGAAGCGCGCCGGGCGCTTCTGCGCGAAGGACATCGCGCCCTCGAGGAAATCGTCGCTGGAGGCCATCTCCTGCTGGATGCGCGCCTCCAGCTCCAGCTGCTCATCCATACGCGAGTAGAGCCAGTTGTTGAGCTGGCGCTTGGTGCCGGCGTAGGAGCGCGTGGGTCCCGCGGCGAGGCGGGCGGCCAGCGCCGCGGTCTCCTCGCCGAGCTGCTCGTCGGCGACCACGCGGTTGATCAGGCCCCACTCCAGCGCCCGCTCAGCGGGCAGGCGCTCGCCGAGCATCGAAAGCTCGGTCGCGCGCGCCATGCCGATGCGCGTGGGCACGAACAGCGATGACCCGCCGTCGGGCACCAGGCCGATGTTCACGAAGGCCAGCAGGAAGTAGGCGCTCTGCGCGGCGAGGATCAGATCGCTGCACAGCGCCAGCGAGCAGCCGATGCCCACGGCCGGGCCGTTGACGCTCGCGATCACCGGCTTTGGCATCTCGCGGATCGTCTGCATGATCGGGTGGTAGCGCTCGGTCAGCGTCTTGTACACGTCGGGGCGTCCGTCGGCAGCCGTGTCGCCGCCGCTGATGTCCTTCAGGTCGGCTCCCGAGGAGAACCCGCGCCCCGCGCCGGTGATCACGACCACGCGCACCGAGTCGTCCTCGGCGGCTTCGCGCAGCGCAGCCAGCAGGTCAGTGCCGAATTGCGCGTTCCACGCGTTCAGCGCCTCGGGTCGGTTCAGCTGCACCGTCGTGGCGGCCCCGTCGCGCAGCACGTTGACCGTCTGCAGTTGCGTCGTCGGCTCGTTCATCGGCGTCCTCTCGTCGCACGTCATGGCTGGGGTCGGCGGCGTTGTGCCGGGCGGCCTGCGCGAGATCCTAAGGTGTGAGAGATGGATCGACCGGTGATCGGCATGTGCCCGGCACTCGAGCGCGCCCGCTGGAGCGTGTGGGACCAGCCGGCCGTGCTGCTCGCGCGCAACTACGTCGAAGCGGTGCAGCGCGCCGGCGCTCTGGCGCTGCTGCTTGCGCCCGACGAGCAGCTGGTGCAGGAGCCGGACCAGGTGCTGGGGCTGATCGACGGGCTGTTGCTCGCGGGCGGCGCCGATCTGGACCCAGCCACGTACGGCCAGAGCGAGCACGCCGAAACGAAGGACGCCGTGCCCGAGCGCGATGCCTTCGAGATCGCGCTGACGCGCGCGGCGATCGAGCGCGACCTGCCCGTGCTGGGCATCTGCCGCGGCATGCAGCTGATCAACGTGGCGCTCGGCGGCACGCTGATCCAGCATCTGCCCGAGCACCTCGGTCACGACGAGCACCGTCGCGTGAGCGGCACCTTCGACGGCTCCGACCACGACGTCGAGGTGCTCGACGACACGCTCGCCATGCAGGTGATCGGCGCGGCCGCCCACGCGACCAAGTCTCACCACCACCAGGGCATCGATCGCCTCGGCGAGGGACTGCGGGTCAGCGCGACGTCGCCGTTCGACGGTCTTGTCGAGGCGCTGGAGCTGCCCGATCGCTCGTTCGTGCTCGGCGTGCAGTGGCACCCGGAGGCCGACGAGATGAGCCCGGTCGTGGGCGGGCTGGTCGAGGCCGCGCGCGAGCGCGCGGGCGCCCGCGGCTTCGCTTCTTAGGGCCGAACGCGCGCCTATACTCGGCCCGGTGCCGCGCTCGACAGCTCTCAGAGCGCTCGCCTGGGGGGTGGTCGCAGCGGGTGTCGCCGCGCCGCTGGCGCGAAAGCGCGTCAGAGCGCCGGCCGTCGTCCTGCAGGGCGTGGCATTCGCCGGGCCCGTCGGACTGTCCGTGGCGATGCGACCGTCGCGCAAGCGCGACATCGGCGTCTGCACACTGCAGATGTGGGCCTACCTCGCCGCATACAAGTTCCCCCACGACGACCCGGGCGCGCAGGAGCGGCGCACGCACTTCGACTACCCGATCGTCGCCGACCGCGCGCTCGGGCTCGGCGAGCTGCCGACCGTGCGCCTGCAACGCGCGCTGGCGCGCGTCGGCGAGAACGGCGCGGAATGGCGCAACCTCGATCGCGTGCTCGTATGGACGCACTGGGTCTGGTTCGCCGTGCCCCACGGCGCCGTCGTGTACGTGCTGCTGCGCCGACCCGAGCGATTCGCCCGCGCCGCCGCGATGACGTATGCGGTGTTCGACGTCGGCGCGAGTTTCTACTGGCTGATTCCCACGGCTCCGCCGTGGTATGCGGCGCCCGAGAGCACCGCCGGAGCCGACGGCCTGGCGGTGCGGCGCATGATGGTCGAGTACGGCGAGCACTTCTGGCGTGACGGCTGGGGCCCGCTCTACAGTGTCCTCGGAGGCAACCCCCTGGCCGCGATGCCCTCGCTCCACTTCGCGACATCCCTGATGGCCGCGCTTCTGCTCGCAGAGGTGGGACCGGTCGCGGGTGCGTTCGGCTTTGCCTACACGGTCACGCTCGGCTTCGCGCTGGTGTATCTCGGCGAGCACTACCTGGTCGATCTGCTGGCGGGCGCCGCGCTGACGACGGCCGTCCGGCGCATCGGCCCGCGTGCAGCGCCGCTGGCCGAACGGATAGCCGGCGGCCTGGGGAGACTGGAGGCGATCGCGCACGAGGGAGGAGGCACAGGGGGGGCGTGAGCGAGCAAGCAAGCGAGCCGCAGGTCGCGCCCGCGAGACCCACGCAGGCGTCGCGCGACGACGACATGCCGCGCGTGGCGGTCACGCGCAGGCAGGCGATCGCCTTCGGCGTGTTCGTGCTGACGGCCGTCGCGTTCTTCTACTTCGTGCTGCCGAAACTCTCGGGCGTCGGCAAGACCGTGCACCGCATCGAGCGCGGCGACAGCTGGTGGATCGCCATCGGCGTGCTGCTGGAGCTGCTGTCCTTCGCCGGCTACGTCGCGCTGTTTCGCGCCGTGTTCGTGCGCGGGCAGAGCCGCATCGGCTGGCCCGAGAGCTATGAGATCACGATGGCCGGCCTGGTCGCCACGCGGCTGTTCGCCGCCGCCGGCGCCGGCGGCATCGCGCTGACCGCCTGGGCGCTGCGACGCTCGGGCATGGAGCCGCGCCTGGTCGCCTGTCGCATGGTCGCCTTCACGGTGCTGCTCTACGTCGTCTATGCGGGCTCGCTGTTGATCGACGGCCTGGGGCTGGGCACCGGCCTGTTCCCCGGAGGCGGCTCGTTCGCGCTCACCTACCTGCCGGCGATCGTCGCCACGCTGCTGCTCGGGTTCGCTGCGGCCGTGGCGGCGCTGCCCGGCGACGTCGAGCGCCGCCTCGAGCGGCGCGCATCGGGCTCGGGCCGCCTGGCGCACTGGCTGGCGCGCGCGGTGACAGTGCCGGCGCTGGCCGCCAGCGGCGTGCGCACGGCGCTCGGGCTGATCCGCCGCCGCGAGCCCGGCGTGCTCGGCGCGATCGCCTGGTGGGGCTTTGACATCAGCGTGCTGTGGGCGATGTTCCACGCGTTCGGCTCGGTTCCGCCCTTCACGGTCATCTGGATGGCCTACTTCGTCGGCACACTGGGCAACCTGCTGCCGCTCCCCGGCGGCCTCGGCGGCGTAGAAGGCGGCATGATCGGCGTGTTCGCCGCGTTCGGCGTCGACTTCAACCTGGCCGTCGTCGCGGTGCTGTCCTATCGCGGCATCTCCTTCTGGCTGCCGACGCTGCCCGGCGCGATCGCCTACTTTCAGCTGCGGCGCACCGTGTCGCGCTGGCGCGAAGAGCAGGACGCGCAGCCCGCCGCTGCCGCCCACGCCGGGTCGGTTGGCACGGCGGGCGCGGTCGGCGCCAGGTGACAAAGGCCAGACGCGGCGCTATACTTTACTTAGTGAAGTACGCGATAGGAGATGAGATGAGCGACGTCGAGAACGTGATCGTCATCGGCAGCGGACCCGCTGGGTACACGGCCGCGCTGTACACCGCCCGAGCCAACCTCAGCCCGCTCGTGTTCGAGGGCTTCGCCTGGGGCGGCCTGCTGCAGCAGACCACCGACGTCGAGAACTTCCCCGGCTTCCCCGAGGGCATCATGGGGCCGGACATCATGCAGAAGTTCCGCGAGCAGGCCGAGCGCTTCGGCGCGCGACTGGTCACCGAGGACGTCGATCGCGTTGAGCTCGCCGCCGAGCCCGGCGGCATCCATCGCGTATGGGTCGGAGACACCGAGCACCGCGCGCGCACGATCGTTCTGTCGATGGGCGCCGAGCACAAGAAACTCGCCGTGCCCGGCGAGGAGGAGCTGTCCGGCCGCGGCGTCAGCTACTGCGCGACGTGTGATGCGGCCTTCTTCAACGGCGCCGAGACGGTCATCGTCGGCGGCGGCGACTCGGCCATGGAGGAGGCCATCTTCCTCTCCAAGTTCGCATCCAAGGTCACCGTCGTGCACCGCCGCGCGGACTTCCGCGCTTCGAAGATCATGCTCGAGCGAGCTCGCGCGCAGGAGAACATCGAGTTGCTCACGCCCTACACCGTCGTCGAGTTCGTACCCGGCGAGAACGGCGCGCTGGGACACGCCGAGCTGAAGAACACCGAGACGGGCGAGCTGCGTGACCTTGTCGTGTCCGGCGCGTTCATCGCAATCGGCCACGAGCCGCAGTCGCGGCTTGTGCGCGGGCAGGTCGACATCGACGACAACGGCTACGTCAAGACCGACGGCAAGTCCACGCGCACGAACCTGCCCGGCGTGTTCGCCGCCGGCGATCTGGTCGACCACACCTATCGCCAGGCCATCACCGCAGCCGGCTCGGGATGTGAGGCCGCGCTCGACGCCGAGTGGTACCTGCGCGACACGCCCGAGGTGCCGACGCCGGAGGGCATGCCCGAGGGCGACCTGGCCGAGGCTCAGTGGGCCGCGCCCGCAGTCGAGCCGGCCGGCGCCGAGACCGTCTAGCGTCGCCCGCGCTCGAGCTCCAGCAGAAAGCGCTTTCGCTCCAGGCCGCCGGCGTAGCCGCCCAGCGCGCCGCCGCGTCGCAGCACTCGATGGCAGGGCACGACGATCGGAATCGGGTTGGCGCCCAGCGCGTTGCCGGCGGCGCGCGAGCCGCGCGGGCTTCCGGCCTTGGCGGCCACCTCGGAGTAGGTGAGCACGCCGCCGTAGGGAATCCTCGCCGTGGCGCCGAGCACGAGCCGCGCGAACGGCGCCACCAGCGTCCAGTCCAGCGCCAGATCGAAGCTGTCGCGGCGCCCGGCGAAGTACTCGTCGAGTTCGCGGCGCGCCGCGTCCAGCGGCGCTGCCGCCTCGACGATGCGCGGCGAGATGCGCGCGGCGAGCTTGTCCAGCACGCCGTCCACGCCCTCCTCGGGAAATGCCAGGCGCGCCAGCCCGCGTCCGGTCACAGCCAGCAGCAGCGGTCCGAACGGCGAGTCCACGGACGCGTAACTGATGTCGGCGAGGCCGTCGCGCGATGCGCGCTCGCTGAGCCGCAGCGCCGCCGCCGCGGCGGCGCTCGTGTCGTCGGCGCGCGAGTCCTGCGCGCGCAGCAGGCGCTCCAGCCGGTCGGTCGTCTGCTTTGCCTGCCTGCTCATAGGACCACCACCTCTCTCAAGCTCGTAAGTCCCTCGTGCAGCGAACGCCGCGCGGCCTCCGGCGAGCAGCCGATCGCCGCCGCGATGTCGCGGTGCGGCAGGTCGGCCACGAAGCGCAGCACCACCGCCGAACGCTGCCGCGCGGGCAGCTCGCCGACCGCGCGCCACAGCTGCTCGTCTGCTGCCAGCACCTCGTCCTGCGCGCTGGGCGACGTGCCGCCGCCGTCGCCGACGGACTGCGGCTCGGCCACCGGCACAGCGCGTTTGGCCTTTCCGCGAAAGGCGTCCAGCGCCTTGCGATGCGCGATCGTCAGCACCCACGCGCGCTCGTTGGAGCCCGGCCGCAGCCGCGGATACGCGCGCAGCGCCGAGACGAACGTCTCCTGAAAGCAGTCCTCGGCGTCGGCGCGTCCGAGCATCGACACCAGGTAGCGCCAGACGACGTCGCGCTGGGCGTCGAGAAAGCGCTGAAACGGCGGCAGGGCGGCGGGTGCGCTCACGTGCGTAGAACGGCCAGACGCCCGCGAACGTGAGGTCGTCCGCTCAGCTGTCGCGGTCGTACTCGAAGAAGCCCGAACCCGTCGTGCGTCCCAGACGGCCGGCCTGCACCAGGCGACGAAGCGTCGGCGCGGGGCGGTAGCGCTCCTCGCGATACTCGCCATACAGCGCGTCGAGCACCGTCAACACGTGATCCAGACCCAGCTCGTCGGCCCACTTCAGCGGCCCCAGCGGATAGCTGAGTCCGAGCACCATGCCCGTGTCGATGTCGCCGGCACTGCCGACGCCTTCGCCCAGCGAGAAGGCGCACTCGTTGATCACCTGGCAGATGATCCTGCCGAGTACCAGTCCGGGCGCGTCCCTGACCCATGCGACGTGCTTGCCCAGGGCCGCGAAGAAACGCTCCGCACGCGCCGCCGCAAGCGGCGACGAGCTGTCGGTGCGCGTCAGCTCGACCAGGCGCGCCTGCTCCAACGGCGCGAGCACGTGAAAGCCCACCGCGCTGCCGTCCGGATCAAGCGCGCCCAGCGAGCCGGCCTGGCAGAGCACCAGGTGCGCGCCTCCCTGCGTCGTCTCGTGCGCGTGGCCCTCGCGCGGTCCCTCGCTGGAGCCGAGCGCCGCGCGCGGCACCGGCTCACGGTCGCATTCGACGATCAGCGCCGGCAGCACGCCGCCGGTCGGATCGTGCGGCGAGCGCACCTCATAGCCCGCCTGTGCAGCCTCGTGTCGCAGCTCCTCGGCCACCACACCCGAGCCCGCGATCACGATCACGCCTTCTCCCGTGCCCGGGCGCTCGGCCTCGCGCACGTCGGGGTCGGGCGGCCGGTGTGGCGGGCCATTGCCGGTGGCCGGCGAATCGTAGGAGTAGTAGCCGCGCTTGGTCTTGCGTCCGTGCAGGCCGGCGGCGACGTAGCGCGCTGCGATCGGCGAAGGGCGCCAGCGCGGCTCGCCGAAGCTCTGCGCGTAGAAGCTCTTGGAGATCTCAAAGCCAACGTCCACGCCGACGAGGTCCATCAGCTCGAACGGCCCCATGCGAAAGCCGCCCTGCATGCGGCAGATGCGGTCGATCGTCTCGACGTCTGCGATGCGCTCCTGCAGCAGCCGCAGCGCCTCCAGGCCGAACGGCCGGTTGCTGCGGTTGACCAGAAAGCCCGGTCCGTCGGTCGCGCGAATCACCGTCTTGCCCATCGCCTGGCCGGTCGCGTGTGCGAGCGCCAGCGCGCGCGAGGAGGACTGCTCGCCGGCGACCACCTCCAGCAGACGCATGATCGGCGCGGGGTTGAAGAAGTGCATGCCCACGACGCGCTCGGGGTGAGCCGCGGCCGGCGCGATCGCCGTGACAAGCAGCGATGAGGTGTTGCTGGCCAGCACGCAGCGCTCGTCGACGATCTGCGACAGCGCTGAGTAGATCTCGTGCTTGAGCTCCAGGCGCTCCGGCGCCGCCTCGATCACCAGCTCACACGGCGCCAGCTGCGCGAGGTCCGGCGCCGGCTCCACGCGCGCCACCGCCGCGGCGGCCTGTTCGTCTGACAGGCGTCCTTTGGCCGCTTCTTTGCCCAGCCCGTCTTCGATCTTCTGCACGCCGCTCTTCAGCGCGTCGGCAATCGGGTCGTGCAGCAGCGTACGCGCTCCCGAGCGCGTCGCAAGTTGGGCGATCCCGGCGCCCATCGTGCCCGCACCCACGACGCCGATTACGGCCGCAGCGCCGACCGAGCCGGCTCCGCCGGATTTATCCTCTTCGTTGTTCGCGGCGGATGGCCCCGACATCCCTGGACTCGCCGAGCCGCTCAGGCCGGCACCATCGCGCCGATACCGGTCATTTCACGGCCGATGATCAGTTTCTGGATCTGCGAGGTGCCCTCGTACAGCGTCGTCACGCGCGCGTCGCGGAAGTAGCGCTCGACCGGGTGGTCGTCGACGTAGCCCGCGCCGCCGTGCACCTGAATCGCCATGTTGGCGCACTCCAGCGACGCCTCCGTGGCGTGCAGCTTGGCGATCGAGGTCTCCAGCGTGTTCTTGCGACCTTGGTCCTTCAGCCAGCCGGCGCGCCAGACGAGCATCCGCGAGGCCTCGGTTTTCACGGTCATGTCGGCGATCATCGCCTGCACCAGCTGGAAGCTCGCGATCGGGCGGCCGAACTGCTCGCGCTCCTTGGCGTAGCTGACCGACTCCTCGACGCAGCCCTGACAGATGCCCACGCAGCCCGCCGCCACCGAGTAGCGGCCGGAGTCGAGGTTGGACATCGCGACTTTGAAGCCCTGGCCGACCTCGCCGAGCACGTCGTCGTCTGACACCTCGACGTCTTCCAGCGAGATCGACGCCGTGTCGGAGGCGTGCAGCCCCATCTTGTGCTCGATCGTCTGCGCTTTGAAGCCCGGCTGGTCGGTGTCGACGAGGAAGCACGCAAGCCCTTTGTTGCCGAGCTCCGGGTCGGTCTGCGCGAAGGTCAGCGCGACCTTCGCGTAGTTGGCCATCGAGATCCACATCTTCGCGCCGTTGATCACCCAGCCACCGTCGACCTTCTTCGCGCGCGTCTTCTGGTTGGCCGCGTCTGAGCCCGTGTCCGGCTCGGTCAGGCCGAAGCAGCCCAGCCACTCTCCCGAGCAGAGATTCGGCAAGTACTTCTGCTTCTGCTCCTCCGTGCCCCACTTGAGAATGCCCGAGCAGACCAGCGAGGTCTGCACGCTGATGACCGTGCGGATCGCCGAGTCGCCGCGGCCGATCTCCTCGACGATCAGGCCGTAGGACAGGTAGTCCAGGCCCGCTCCGCCGTACTCGGGCGGCACGATCGCGCCGAGGTAGCCCTGGGCGGCGATCTTCTTGACCAGATCGACGTCGAAGTGGTGGTTGCGCGCGTTTTCGCGCGACTGCAGCACGATCTCCTTGTCGGTGAACTCGCGAGCCGTGTCCTTGATCAGGCGCTGCTCGTCGCTAAGTTCGAAATCCATCTCTCTCCTCTCGGCCCGGGCGTCGGTCTCAGGCCAGCTTTGGTGTTTTCCACGGCGCCGTCACGCGGCGCTCGATCTGCTCGGCGATCCCCTCGATCGCGATGCGCTCCTGCGCCAGCGAGTCGCGGTCGCGCAGCGTCACGGTTCGGTCCTGCAGGCTCTGGTGGTCGACCGTCAGGCAGAACGGCGTGCCGATCTCGTCCTGGCGGCGGTAGCGCTTGCCGATCGAGCCGCCGTCGTCGTACTCGGACTGGACCATCCTGCGCAGGTCGCCATGAACCTCCTGGGCGAGCTCGGGCAGGCCTTCCTTCTTGACCAGCGGCATCACCGCGGCCTTGACCGGAGCCAGGCGCGGGTGCAGGCGCAGCAGCGTGCGCGTCTCGCCCGAGCCCTCGCCCTCGCCGCCGACGACTTCCTCGTCATAGGCGTCCACGAGAAACGCCAGCGTCGCACGGTCGGCGCCCGCCGCCGGCTCGATCACGTGCGGCACGTAGCGCTGGTTGCTGGCCTGGTCGAAGTACTCGAGCTTCTCGCCGGAGTACTCGGCGTGGCGTGACAGGTCGAAATCGCCGCGGTTGGCGATGCCCTCGAGCTCTGACCAGCCGATGGGGAAGAGGTATTCCACGTCGCTGGTGCCCGAGGAGTAGTGCGACAGCTCGTCGGCGTCGTGCGCGCGCAGACGCAGGTGGTCGGGGCGGATGCCCAGCGCCGTGTACCAGCCCTCGCGCTCGGCCAGCCAGTGCTCGAACCACTGCTGCGCCTCGTCGGGCGGCACGAAGAACTCCATCTCCATCTGCTCGAACTCGCGTGTGCGAAAGATGAAGTTGCCCGGCGTGATCTCGTTGCGAAAGGACTTGCCGACCTGCGCGATTCCGAACGGCGGCTTCTTGCGCGAGAACTGCAGCACGTTCTTGAAGTTGATGAAGATGCCCTGCGCCGTCTCCGGGCGCAGGTAGGCGACCGATCCCGACTCCTTGACCGGCCCGATCGTCGTCTCGAACATCAGGTTGAAGTCGCGCGCCTGCGTCAGCTCGCACTCGTCGGTTTCGCCCGGATGCTTGGACGGTTTGCGTCCGCACTGCAGCTCCTGCAGGTGGTCGGCGCGATAGCGCTTGCCGCACGTCTTGCAGTCCACCAGCGGATCGGTGAAGCCTTCCAGGTGGCCCGAGGCCTCCCACACGCGCGGGTGCTGCAGGATCGCCGAGTCGATCGCCACGATGTCGTCGCGCTCGGTGATCATCGCCCGCCACCACTCGTTCTTGACGTTGGACTTCAGCAGCACGCCGTAGTGGCCGAAGTCGTAGGTCGAGCCGACGCCGCCGTAGATCTCCGAGGAGGGAAAGACGAAGCCGCGGCGCTTGCACAGCGCAACGATCTTGTCCATCGTCACGACGTCGTCACTCTGTTTGGTGGATGGGTCAGTCATGCTCGTGTGTCTCAATCCTCGCACGGTGGGTCCCGCGTGCTGCGGGGCGCCGGCCGCGTCTGCGCGGCCCGCGGCGATCATAGGCGACGCCGGCGAGACCGCGGACGGATCGCTGCGTAAGATGCCGCGCCGTGGCGCGAATCCTGATCGTTGGCGGCGGCTGCCGCGGTCGGCGCCTGAGCGAGCAGCTGGTGCAGCGCGGCCATGCCTTGCGCGTGACCACGCGCAGCGAGTCCGGTCGCGCCGCCATCGAGGCCGTCGGCGCCGAATGCTGGATCGGCACGCCTGACCGTCTGGCGACGTTGCGCGGCGCCTTGGACAGCGTCACGATCGCCTGCTGGATGCTCGCCGCGGCGTGCGGCGACGGTGAGGAGGTAGCGGCGCTGCACGGCTCGCGTCTCGAGTTCTTTCTCTCGCAGGCGATCGACACCACCGTGCGTGGCTTTCTGTACGACGCCGCCGCCGTGAGCGACGCGGACGTGACGCGGGAGATGCTGCGCGGGGGAGAGGCGCTCGTCGAGTCGCTGACGCAGCTCAATGCGATTCCCTCGGCCGTGATCGGCGCGCCGGGCGCTCCCGACGATGCGCGCGCCGGCGGCGATGATGCCTGGGTCGCGGCCGCGTCGGACACCGTCGATTGCCTTCTCGGAGGCTGAGCCGCCGCGCTCAGCGGAGATGGGTCAAGCTCGCGCGCGATCGCGCCGATGATCGCCGCAGGATGTCCGGCGAACGCCCCCGATACGGGCAGGTCGTGTCAGCGCTCGGCGCGCTGCTGCTGGCGATCTCCGTGTTCCTGCCGTGGTACGGCGTCAGCTTCACCGCCGGCGGACTTGCCTACACCCAGAAGGTCGGCAATCAAGTCGCTTCGCAGTACGGCAACGCCACGCTGCAGAGCTACATGTCCTCTCTGCATACGACCCTCTCCGGCTACGTCGGCCATGACTTCGTATCGCTGAGCGCGCATCAGGCGCTGAAGACGCTCAGCGTCGTGATGCTGATCGCCGCCGCGCTCGGCTGCGCGATCGCGCTGTTCGCGCTCGCCGGCTCGGCGGCCGCCGAGGCCAATCGCGGCGCGCTGGCGCTGCTCGGCGCCGTCGCGGGCGCGTGCGTGCTGTACCGCATGGTCGCGCCTCCCACGCCCGCCGGCGAACTGCTGGCGCTGTCGCTGCGCGAGGGCGCCTGGCTGGCATTGATCGGCGCCGCCGCGATGGTCGTCGGTGCGCTGTGGCCGGCGCGCCTCAGCCGCGCCAGCTCGCGCGACGGCGACGTGCAGGATGCCTGGTCGGGGCTCTCCGGCTGGACTCCCGAGGCCTAGTCCCGCGACGCCCGCGGGGCGCGCGACGGTGCGTACGACGAGAGCCTGCGGGGTGCGTGCTTTCGCTATCCTGATAGTAATCCCGGTAAAGCCGATCAGGATTTCCCTCAGAGCTTCGGCGACGGCGGCAGTGACGGCTTCTTGCCGAGAAAGGAACACCTATGACATTGCAGCTTGGCGACGTAGCGCCTGACTTCGAGGCCGACACGACAGAGGGTCGCATCAAATTCCACGACTGGATCGGCGACTCCTGGGCGGTGCTCTTCTCACACCCCAAGGACTTCACTCCGGTGTGCACCACCGAGCTCGGCTACATGGCCAAAATCAAGCCCGACTTCGACGCGCGCGGCGTGAAGATCATCGGTCTGTCGGTTGACAAACTGGACAACCACGAGGAGTGGGCCAAGGACATCGAGGAGACGCAGGGCGTCGCCCCCAACTACCCGATCATCAGCGACAACGACTTCAACGTGTCAAAGCTGTACGGCATGCTGGCCGGCGACACCTCGGGCGACGTCGCAGGACGCACGCCGGCCGACAACCAGACCGTGCGCAACGTGTTCGTGATCGGGCCCGACAAGAAGGTGAAGCTGATCCTCGTCTACCCGATGACCACCGGACGCAACTTCGACGAGGTGCTGCGCGTGGTCGACTCGCTGCAGCTGACCGCCAACCACAAGGTCGCCACGCCGGCCAACTGGAAGCCCGGCGAGAAGGTCATCATCGCCGGCTCGGTCTCCAACGACCAGGCCAAAGAGGCCTACCCCGACGGATGGGAGGAGCCGCGCCCCTACATCCGTCTCGTGCCTGCGCCCAACTAGCGGCGCGAGCACCCGACTGCCGCGAGCAGGCGCCGGGCGGCGTCAGCCGAGCGAGAGCCGGCCGTCGGAGCCCGACGCCTGCAGCCGCGCCATCAGGTCGGCGAGAATGCGGTAGGTCGCCCCCCAGATCAGGTGGCCGTCGAGCATGAACGCGTCGGTCTCGAAGGAGATGCCCCGCCGCTGCAGCTTGGTGCGCGTCTTGCTCTGCTCGAGCTCACCCAGCGACAGCTCCAGCACGGCGTCGACCTCGCGCGGCGACATGCGCCAGCGCTGCCCGGGCGGTATCACGCCGACGAACGGGTGGATCAAGTAGTTGGTGGCGAACGTGGAGATCGCCGGCAGGTCGCCGATCAGCGTGACCGCGTTGCGCGCAAGCCCGATCTCCTCCTCGGCCTCGCGCAGCGCCGTCTCGGTCAGGTCGGCGTCCTCAGGGTCCTGTCGTCCACCTGGGAAGGAGATCTCTCCGGCGTGACGGCGCAGATCGGCGCGTCGGCGGGTCAGCACCACATGTGGTGGCTGTGACGCGCCGGCGGTGAACAGCGGCACCAGCACCGCGGCGCGTGTCTGCTCGCGCGAGCCGCTGTCGAGCGCCGCCATCAGCTCCCTGGCGCCGTAGGCGAGATTCGCGTCGTTCCCGGACCGCGGCTCAGGCGGCCATGTGGACGCGCTCGACGCTCTCCAGGAACATGACCTCGCCGTCGAGCGCGCGGTGCACCGGGCACTTGGCGGCGATCGCGCGCAGGCGCTCGGCCTGATCGTCGGGCATGTCGTCGGGCAGGCGCATGATCAGCTCGAACTTCGTCGGGCAGCCACGCTCGGCCGGGCTGTACTCCACCGCGACCTCCACGTGGCCGATGTCCCAGCCCTTGCGAACCGAGTACATCTCCATCGTGATCGCCGTACACGAGGCGAGGCTCACGGCGAGCAGCTCCTGCGGGCTCGGCGCGGTGTCGTGACCGCCGACGTGCAGCGGCTCGTCGACCGACAGCTGGTGGTCGCGCACCTGCACGGTGTGTCTGAAGCCGCCGACTCCGTCGCGTCGCGCGGTGGCTTTCATCCTTGTCAGCCCGTCCGATCCACCCATTTCGCTCCTTTCGAGAACCCCCAGAGAACCCTCATTTACATGGTACTGCGCAAGCCCCTCTACGACAGGGGGTTGAAGAGCAAGCCGGTCAGCAGCTTAGGGAAGAAGTAGGTCGACTTCGGCGGCATGTTCTCGCCCTCGGCGGCGACGTCGCGCACCTGCGCGATCGGCGTCGGGCGCATGAGGAACGCCGCGTCGTACTCGCCCGAGCGCACCTTCGCCAGAGCCTCGGCGGTGTCGCGCGCGTAGAACATGCCGTTGAAGTGCGAGATGTCGTCATCGGACAGGCCCAGCGCGCCCTTCAGCAGCAACGTCTCCAACACGCCCGTGTCGAGGTGGCGATAGGCCTCTGAGTGTCCGCTCAGCGCGGCATCGGCGATCGCCTGGTCCTTCAGTGTCAAACGGTAGGTGTGCGCATCCTGGGAGTTGACGTAGCCGAGCTGCAGCGGGGGGCCGCCGCCGGGCGCGGGCGCGACGTCGCTCTCGGGCACCTGCTCGATCTCGAAGTCGCGCTCGAGCGCCTGTGCCAGCGCGGCGCGCTTGGCGTCGTCGAGCTGGTTGACCAGGCGATGCGTCGGGAACACCGTCAGTCCCGGGTCCTGAAGCGCGACCAGGCACATCAGGATGTAGCGGTGCTCTCCGTCGCCGCCGACCTCTTCGGCGTAGGCCTGCATCGTCTCGTAGCGGTGATGGCCGTCGGCGATCAACAGCTCGACATCGCGCGTCGCCGCCTGCACCGCGGCGATCGCCTCGGCGTCGGATACGCGCCACAGACGATGCACCGTGTCGTCGGCGTCGGTCACTTCGCCCCAGGGCTCGGCGGTGGTGAACGGCGCCAGCGCCGTCCACGCCGAGTTTGCAGGATCGTCAAACAGCGAGAAGATCGGCGAGATGTTCGCGCGCGTGGCGCGCGTCAGGCGCAGGCGGTCCTCCTTGGGACCGGGATGCGTGCGCTCGTGCGGTCGCACACGTCCGGGGCCGTAGCCCTCGATGCGCACGCGGCAGAAGAAGCCGCGTCGCGTGCGCCGCTGTCCGTCCGGGCCGGTGTAGTCCTGCGAGTGCGCCCACACGGCCGGCTCTGAGTCGCGCACGATCGCGCCCTGCAGCTGCCAGCTCTCGAACAGCTCGCGCGCCGCCGCGTAAGGGTCGGGCTCGCCCTGCGGAAGATCGACACCGACGACGTTCAGCGGCGAGCGTGCGATCAGCTCGGCGCGCTGGGAGGCGTCGATCACGTCATAGGGAGGCGCGACCACGTCGCGCAGCGGCCCGGCGACGGCGGGGTCGTAGTGCAGCGCGCGCAGCGTTTGGACGTCGGCCATGGGCGGTGGCGGAGGCTAGCAGCGCGTCCTTCGGCGACCGCGACGAGAACGCGCGGGCGAGCCGTCTATGCGAACATACGTTCGTATGACGCACTCGCGATATCTGCGGAGCATGGCGCGGCTCTTGCGCGTCGAGCAGCAGCTGACCGTCGACCAGATCGCCGAGCGCCTGGCGCTGTCGCGCAGCACCGTCTACTACTGGGTCCGCGACCTGCCGCTGCGTGCTGCGCAAGGCGGCGACCGCGCCGACGGCGGCGATGCAGGCGCCGGGCGCGGCGGCGAGGGCGAGTGTGAGGAGCTGCGACCAGGGCAGGCAAGCGCCTACGAGCAAGGCCTGCGCAGCTTCGACGACCTCGCAAGCGAGCCGACCTTTCGCGATTTCCTGTGCATCTACACGCTCGTCGGCAACAAGCGCGATCGCGCGTGCGTCTCGCTCACCGACGGCGATCCCGCAGTGATGCGCTTGGTCAGCCGCTGGATCCTGCGCCTGACCGAGCGAGCGCCGGTGCTGTCGGTGCGTTGCCGGCCCGACCAGAGCGTCAGTGAGTCTCGCCGCTTCTGGGCCGGCGTCGTCGGCACACGCCCCGAGGCCATCGACGCGCGGCGCCGGCCCAGCTCCAGCGCGATCGGCCGGCAGAGCGCGGCGACCGTGCACGGCCTGCTCACGGTCACAGTCGAAGACAAGCAGCTGCGCGCGCGCTTGCAGGCGTGGATGTGCCGAATGCGTGAAGGCTGGCGGTAGACTCCGAATCTCAACGGGGCGTGGCGCAGCCTGGTAGCGCACCTGCTTTGGGAGCAGGGGGTCGCCGGTTCAAATCCGGCCGCCCCGATTGAGATGTGAGTGAAACAGTGACGCGGCGGTCGCTTTGCGGGGGGGTTGTTGGGCAAGCTGCACAGTCCGCGCTCGGAGCTTTTGGGCTGAGCGCACAGAGTCGCCGAATTGCGGCTCCAGCAGGCGCGGCGTCGGTTTGTAACGGCGTAATACCGGGTATCAAGATGGACTCAAACGCGAGATGCGACGGGTACACGCGCCTCGGATGACCTAACTGTGGTGGAGGAGACGATCTTGATGAAAGCTGTGTTGCGAACTAGGGCTACCCGCACGTTCAGACGTGCGCGCCGAGTGAGTGTTGTGCTGGCTGTGGCGACCGCCTTTGCGGCGGTCGGCGCCACATCGGCGATGGCAGGAATCGATCACGAACTGGCGATCTTCGCGCAATGTCCGACAGAAACGGCGGGCGTCGAAGCCTGCGCGTACTCGACGGTCACCGGCGGGGAATTCAAGTTCGGCTCGAAAACCACGCCGATCGTCAACCCTGTGACGCTGCAGGGTGGCATCCTGACCGGCTCCAACGAACTGCAGCCGGCCAAGAACGGTGAAACACTCTCAAAAACGCCTGAGCCCGCAGGTTCGCTTGCCGGAATCGGGCTGCCTGGAGAAGAAATCACAGCAATCTCAGAACTTGCAGGACCTGTGTTCCTGAACTCGACCGGCCTGCTGCGTGGCGGTCCGGCGGTGCAACTGCCGCTGAAGGTCAAACTGGAAAACGCGGCGCTCGGCAACTCTTGCTACATCGGCAGCAACACCGAACCGATCTCGCTGACTCTCACCACGGGCGAAACCAGCCCGCCGCCGCCGAACACGCCGATCAGCGGCAAAACCGGCACGCTCGAATTCCGCGCAGCCGGCAACATCATCCACGTGGCCGGAACGACGGTCGTCGACAACTCGTTCGCCGTTCCCGGCGCCAACGGCTGCGGGCCAGGCGGAAGCGAGGACTCGCTCGTCGACAGCGACGCCGGGTTGCCCTCTGCGGCCGGCAACAACAAGACTGTTCAGGAAACAGAATTCAGCCAGGCCTACAGCGAAAAAATCAAACACCAGTTGGCACTTCCCGCGATCGGTCGCTGCGTGAAAGCGGCGAAAGGCACCGGCGAATACGAAGACGCGAAGTGCGTCGGCGGAGCCGGTGGCGAAGGTAGGTTCAACTGGATCGAAGGTCCGGGAGCGAATCCCAAATTCACGAGCACCGGCATGGTGGCGAGCCTCGAAGGCGTCGGCGGCGCGAAGGTCACATGCAAAAAATCGACCGGATCGGGTGAATACACCGGCGCCAAATCGCTGACCGAGTCGGTCACCTTCACAGGCTGCGCGTTGCCCAGCAAAGCCACGTGTCAGAGCGCTGGATCGGCTGCCGGAGAAATCACGACGAGCCAGCTGTCCGGCAAACTCGGCTTCATCGAAGACAAGTCCGGGCCGGCTGACGAACTGCTCGTATCGGTCGGTGTCGATCTCAGCAACGGCAGCGCCCTGGTGGCTGCCGAATGCGGCGGCGCCAAAGAACCGCTGACGGTTACAGGCTCGGTGATCGGGGCGATGGGCAAACTGAACGCAATGGCAACCACGTTGACCATCACCGCGGCGCAGAGCGGCGGCAAACAGTCGCCTGAAGCGTTCGAAGAAGAAGCCAAAGACACGCTCAGCGCGACGCTCGGCTCGGGTCCGGAACAGGCCGGTCTGGCGGGCAAACTGACGATCCACAATCAGGAAAAACTGGAGCTCAAAGGCTCCCAGCAGTAGATCCACTGCAGTAGCAGGTAGGCGAACGGGCCGGGGAGTCCCCCGGCCCGTTTTGCGTGTACCTGAGGTCGACGACCGAGTGGCCCTCGCAGCCGTCGGCGCGGACGCGTAGACCGGATCAGCGTGGCAGGCGCTCGACCGCGCGCGCTCGCCGCGGCGACTTCGCGCGCATGTCGGCCGTGCGCCGGCGCAGCCTGCGCATCAGCTCGCGCTCGGCTTCGGCGGCCTGGCGCGTGACAGCTCCGGAGAGCTGCTCGGCGCCGCTCTGCACGACCCAGTAGCCGGTCGCGGTGCGCTTGACGGTCAGTTGCTCGTCGTCTTGCATTTCATCTCACCGTACCCCGTGTGGCGATGCTTGCCGGTTGCCAGCCTGTGAACGCGTGTGCGTCTGAACAATGCCCTCTTTCGGCGGCGCGTGGGCGCGTCGGGAGGTTTCTGGACGGACGTTGCAGCGACGCGCGGGCCGGCGACCTCAGATGCCTCACCGGCACGCCAGCGCGGCTGGCCATGAGCGGCTACGGTGAGCCGATGGCGGTGCGCAGCGATGCAACGGTCAAGCGTCTGACGCTGGTGGCCTGCATCCTCGGCTCGGGGATTGCGCTGCTGGACGGAACGGTCGTGAACGTCGCGCTGCCGACGATTCAGAGGGCGCTGGGCGGCGGACTGGCGGCGCAGCAGTGGGTGGTCAACGGCTATCTGCTGACGCTCGGCTCGTTGATTCTGGTCGGCGGCTCGCTGGGCGATCTGTACGGGGAGCGCAAGGTGTTCGCGCTGGGCGTGTCCGGATTCGGGCTGGCATCGGCGCTGTGCGCGGTGTCGCCGTCGATCGGCGTGCTGGTGGCCGCGCGCGCGCTGCAGGGCATCGCCGGCGCGCTGCTCGTGCCGAGCTCGCTTGCGGTGATCGTGAACACCTTTCCGGCCGACGAGCGCGGCGGCGCGATCGGCACGTGGACTGCGTGGGGTGCGATCGCCGGCGTGCTCGGCCCGCTGCTCGGTGGCGAGCTGCTGGCGATCGCGTCGTGGCGTTGGATCTTCGTGATCAACGTGCCGCTGGCGGCGGCGTGCGTGTGGCTGATCTTGTCGGCGATTCCGCCCAGTGCGGTGCGCGATCGCGGCGGGCGCCACGTGGACTACCCCGGCGCGGTGCTGTGCGCGCTGGGCCTGGGCGGGCCGGTGTTCGCGCTGATCGAGCAGCCGCGCCTGGGCTGGTCGACTGCGGCCGTCGCCGGTCCGCTGCTCGCGGGCGTGTTGCTGCTGGGCGTGTTCACGTTCTACGAGTCGCGCGCGAAGGACCCGATGTTGCCGCTGGTGCTGTTTCGCCGGCGCAACTTCTCGGCCGGCAACATCGAGACGTTCGCGATGTATGCGGGGCTGGCGATTCTGTTCTTCTTTCTCGTGCTGTTCCTGCAGCAGATCGGCGGCTACTCGCCGCTGAAGAGCGGCCTGGCGACGCTGCCGGTGACGGTGGTGATGTTCTTCCTGTCGCGCCGCTGGGGCGCGCTGGCCGATCGTCTGGGGCCGCGCCTGTTCATGGGCGCTGGCCCGCTGATCGCCGCGGCGGGTCTGCTGCTGTTTCAGAACACGGGGTTGAAGGCCGACTACGTCTCCGAAGTGCTGCCGCCGCTGCTGATCTTCTCGCTGGGGCTGTCGATGACCGTCGCGCCGCTGACGGCCGCCGTGCTGGCGGGCTCTGAGAAAGAGGCGGGCATCGCCTCGGGCGTCAACAACGCGATCGCGCGCGTGGCCGGGCTGCTGGGCACGGCGGCGGTGGGCGCGGCGATCGCCTCGTCATTCGCATCGTCGATGAACAGCCGGCTGTCGGGCGTGGTGCTCGGCGGCGCGGCCAAAGCGGCGGTCGCCGAAGCCAAGCGGCTGCCGCTGGGACGCCCGGATATCCACGGCATGCCCTCGGCGCAGGCGCACGCCGTGACGGTCGCCGCCGAAGGCGCCTCGCTGCACAGCTTCCATCTCGGCCTGATGATTGCGGCGGTGCTCGTGGCCGTCGGCGGCCTGGTCGGCGCGGCGGGCATTCGCAACCCGCGCAAAGAGCAGGAGGAGATCCACGCGCAGAGCTGCGCCGGCGGCCAGCTCGTGGGGGCCAGCTCGGAGATCGACTGGCCCGACGAGCGCGAGGGTGTCAAGGTCGCTGTCTAGGCGGCGGTCGGCGCCGCTAGACCGGTTCGGCGTAGGCGCGCATGGCGTCGATGATCGGCCCAAGCCGCCGGCCGCGCTCGGTCAGGCGATACTCGACGGTTGGCGGGCTCGACGGGATGACGTTGCGCTCGACCAGGCCGGCCGCCTCCAGATCGCGCAGGCGCTCGGAGAGCATGCGTGGGGAGATGCCGGCGACGGCCTCGGCGAACTCGTTGAAGCGCAGCGCGCCGGTCAGCGCGGCGTAGATGATCGACAGCTGCCAGCGCCGCTCCAGGAGGTCCGCCGTCTGGCGGACCTCCGCGGGGACGGGCTGGCAGCGGCTAGGCGTGCGCGACATCGCGTGCGGGCTCCAGTGCCCGGTCGAGCACCTCCTGCACGGTCATCACCGGGTGGAAGCTCATCTGATTGCGAACCTCCTCGGGGATTTCGTCCAGGTCGCCGCGATTGCGCTCCGGCAGGATCACGTCGGTCAGGCCGGCTGCGTTGGCCGCCAGCGCCTTCTGCTTGAAGCCGCCGATCGGCAGCACGCGACCCTGCAGCGTGACCTCTCCGGTCATGCCTACGGCGTGCTTGACCGGGCGCCCGGACAGCAACGAGGCCAAGGCCGTGACCATGGTAACGCCGGCGCTCGGGCCGTCCTTGGGGATCGCGCCTGCGGGAACGTGGACGTGGAACTCCTTGTTCTCGAAGGCGTGCTCGTCGATGCCCAGCTCCTCGGCGTGTCCGCGCACGTAGGAGAGGGCGATCTTGGCCGACTCCTTCATGACGTCGCCCAGCTGACCGGTCAGCACCAGGCTGTTGCCGCCCGAGCCGCCGCCCTTCATGGCGGTGGCCTCGACGAACAGCACATCTCCGCCGGCGCCGGTGACGGCGAGTCCGGTGGCGACGCCCGGCGTGGCGGTGCGAGCGGCGGACTCCTGGAAGACCTTCTGGCGGCCGAGCGCGTCGCGCACGGCATCCACGTCGATCTTCACCGGGGCCC
This sequence comes from Solirubrobacteraceae bacterium, assembly GCA_036264175.1. Classification (GTDB taxonomy): domain Bacteria; phylum Actinomycetota; class Thermoleophilia; order Solirubrobacterales; family Solirubrobacteraceae; genus Palsa-744. The sequence continues at coordinate 8,861 of DATARK010000025.1, read as the reverse complement.
GCTTTGCGGCCTTTGACTTGGCTTTGGTCTTCTTGGCGGCCTTCTTTGCGTCCTCATCGGAGACCTTGCCGTTGCTCTTGGCCGGCGACTGCTCGTCCTTGGCGGCGGCGTCGGGCTTTGACTCCTCCTTGAGCACCTGAGCCGAAGCGATCTTCGTGGCGGTCTTGCGCAGCACCGTGCCGAGCTCGCGCTCGAGGTTTCGCACTCCGGCCTCGCGCGTGTACTCGCCGATGATCGTGCGCAGCACGTCGTCGGAGATCTCGACCTCGTTCTTGCGCAGGCCGTTGCGGTCGCGCTGGCGCGGCCACAGGTAGCCCTTGGCGATGGCGAGCTTCTCTTCGGAGGTGTAGCCGTCGAAACGTATGACCTCCATGCGGTCAAGCAGCGGGCCGGGGATCGTGTCGGCGACGTTGGCCGTGGCCAGGAACATCACCTGGCTGAGGTCAAGCTCGACGTCGAGGTAGTGGTCGCGGAAGGAGTGGTTCTGCGCGGGGTCGAGAACCTCGAGCAGGGCCGCGGAGGGGTCTCCGCGCCAGTCCGCGCCGACCTTGTCGACCTCGTCGAGCAGGATCACGGGGTTCATCGTTCCGGCGTCGCGCAGGGCGCGCACGAGACGGCCCGGCAGTGCGCCGATGTAGGTGCGCCGGTGACCGCGGATCTCGGCCTCGTCGCGCACGCCGCCCAGCGACATGCGCACGAACTCGCGTCCGGTGGCGCGGGCGATGGACTCGCCGATGGACGTCTTGCCGGTGCCCGGAGGCCCGATCAGCGTGAGGATCGCTCCCGACTTGGGATCGGCCTCGATGCCGCGGTCCTCGCGCAGCTTGCGCACGGCGAGGTACTCGGTGACACGGTCCTTGACGTCCTCCAGGCCGGCGTGGTCCGCGTCCAGCACGGCACGCGCGGCCACGGGGTCCAGGTGCTCATCGGAGCGCTTGCCCCACGGCACGGCGATCAGCCAGTCAAGGTAGGTGCGGATCATGCTCGACTCGCCTGTCTGCTCGCCCATGCGCTCCAGGCGCGCGAGCTCCTTCAGGGCCTGCTCCTGCACGTCCTCGGGCATGTCGGCCTCGTCGATCTTGGCGCGGTACTCCTCGGCGACCGAGGCGTCGTCGTCACCGAGCTCCTTGCGGATGGAGTCCATCTGCTTGCGCAGGAAGTACTCGCGCTGCTGCTTCTCGGCGCCCTCCTGCACGTCCTCGCGGATGCGCTTGCGCACCTGCAGCTCGGCCAGGCTCTCGCGCTGCAGCTTGACGGCCAGCTCCAGACGCTCGGTGACGTCGATCGTGCGCAGCAGATCGACCTTCTGCTCGTAGGACAGGTTGGGGGAGTAGCCGGCCGAGTCGGCCAGGCTGCCGGGCTCGGCGATCGCGCGCAGGAAAGCGGCGATGCGTCCGTCGTCGCCGCGCAGCTCGAGGATCTCCTCGACCACGGCGCGGTACTCGCGCTCGAGCTCGCGCGTGCGCTTGTCCACGGGTGTGTCGTCGGGGCGCTCCTCGACCTCCACGCGCAGCTCGCCTTCGGGGCCTGTCTGAGCAGCGCCGATCAGCCCGCGGTGCTCGCCGGAGATGGCGACCGCGCGGCCGCCGCCGGGCAGACGGATCTGCTCGGTGACCTCGGCGATGGTGCCGACCTCGAGGAACTCGTTCTCGTGGCGCGGCACGAGGATGACGCGCTCGTCCTCGCCGACGTCGATCGTGAGCGTGATGCCCATGTTCGGGAAGACGACGGTGTCGTCGAGAGGGATCAGCCGCAGCAGCTTCTTCGGCTGCAGAGGCTCTGTCTGGGGGGTGTCAGCGGGTGAGGTCATTAGTTATTGCTCCATATGAGCTTACGAAAGTTTAGTTAGTATAGCGCGCTGTCGTTGCGCGTGCAAGTACTTGGGGGTGAGGGCTTAGATGGCTTGGTAGAGCCAAATCACGCTCGATCTTGACGGCGCGGTTCGAGGCGGGAGCCCGAATGGCGTCCCAAGCCATCCGTAGAAATGAGCGGATGGCGGACTCAATCGAGCGACTGGCCTTCGAGCTGATCTCAGGGGCGCTGAATGAGCAGGAGCGAATACTCTCGGGTCTCAGGGCGTGTGCCGGGATGATTCTGGGTGCCTCCTCGGTCGCGGGATCGTTCCTTGCCTCTGGAGCCGGCAAAGGCGCGCTCAGTATCTGGTCCCTCCTCGCGACCGTTGCGTTCGGGTCCTGCGTCGCAAGCACGATCGTCGTGCTGCTGCCCCGTGGTCTCGTCTTTGCATTTGGCGGTGACACATTGCTGGCCGACGGCGATCCCCTGGACGCCAGGGACGTGTGCGAGGCCTACCGTGCAGCCGGGCGCTGGATCGAGCCGCACGTGCAGGAAAACCGACGGAAGCTGAATAGGATCGGCCATTGGCTCACGCTCAGCTGCGCGATGCTCGCAGCCGAGGTGATCTTGTGGACGCTGAGCGTTCGACTAAGCTAGGGCAATGTCCAACTCAGACAACTCATTTCAACCGAAGTCCCGGCCCGCGCGAGGATACTCGGCCACGGAGCCGCCCGGCTTTGCGATCCCAGAAGCAACCAGTCCCCTCCTCGTCGGCGCCGAAAGGCTCGGCCGATTCCTGCGGATCGCGCGAATTAGAGACGCTATCGCCGGCCGCCGCGACAAGCGTGACGCCGGCTGACGACACGCTACTGTCAACGCCGCGCATCATCCACCCCGTCGAACCTCACCTCCACGTTCTCCGGTTGCATGCGCTCCTCGACCTTCGCCGACGAGGTAAGGGCGCGGCGGTCGGCGTCGAGCAGGGGTTCGGAGAAGAAGCTGCGGGGCCAGAGCTTGCGTGATTTCACGACGTTGACCTCGGCGGCGAAGATGACCAACTGCGCGCCCAGGTAGAGCCAGGCGAGCAAGCCGAGTACGACGGCGAACGTGCCATACAGCGGCTGGGTGTGCTTGAGCGTGTGGTCGACGTAGTAACCGCCGATGTGCTGCAGCAGCTGCCAGAGGATCGCGGCGACGATCACGCCCGGAAGCAGCTCACGCCATCCGAGGTCGACTGCGGTGAGCAGTTTGAAGGCGCCCATGAACAGCGCGACGTTGATGACGAAGGCGACGAGCACGCCCGCTACGACGGCCACGGCACCGTGCGAGCTCGAGCCGACAAATCCGGCGGCGGTCGTCGAGACGATCATCAGGGTGCCGAGCATCGCAAGCACGCCCAGGCTGCGCAGGCGAGTGAAGATGAAGTTGGGCCGGTCCTTGTGCGGCACGTGCCAGATTCCGTTGAAGGCGTTCTGTGCGGCACTGGTCACGCCCATGCCGGCGAGCAGCGTGCCGAGGATGCCGATTGCCAGTGCGACTCCGCTGCCTTTGAGCGCGTGCAGTTTGAGCGAGTCCGAGAGCACCGGAAACTGCCCCAGCGTGCCTTTGACGATTTCTTCCTGGTCGTGCGGACTGCCCTGGAGAACGAAGCCGAGAACGGTCACGAACACGAGCAGCAGCGGGAAGATCGAGACGAACGCGTAGTAGGCGATCAGCGCGGCCAGCTGGCCGGCGCCGTCGTCGGAGAACTTCTTGTAGACGGCCGCGACGAAGCGCGCGCCGCGAAGCTGCTGCTGGTGGCGGTCGGCGGCGTGGAGGGTGTCGGTGAGGCTCATCGCGACCGACCGTGCTCGGTCGCGCATGCCGATTCATCGCTGGGGCAAGGCAATTGCAGGGGGGGTCTGCGGATGGCGTTGCACGACATGCTCATGTGTCTACCCGATGTGAAGAGGAAAAACGAGCGGCGGTCGCGCGATCGTCGTTTCCGCTCGGCGCGCACCCACCCGATGTCGCAGAGGAGGTCGCGGTCGTCGCACGTGCCCAGCGCGGCCTGCTGCTTGGAGTGCATCGCCATCGACTACGTCGCGAGGACCTCGAAGACTGCTACAGCCAGGCTTGCCTCGAGCTCGTCACGCACGCGAGAAGGGGTGGGGAGTTTGCGGACCGCCGGCACATCGCAAATGCCCTTCAGCTTCGTTTTCTATCGCGGGTGCGCGACCGCCAACGGGCGATCCACGGCCGGAGCTCGCTGCTCTGCGCCCTCGAGCAAGCGGTTCCCGTCGGGGGCGCAGCGAACGAGCAGCTGGAGTTCGAGATCACAGATGCGCGCGCGTCCGTCGAGGCCATCGTGCTCGCTCGAGATGAGCTGCGCGCGCTCTGGCGTGCAGCTCAGCAGCTGACCATCGATCAGCGGCGCGTGCTTGCCTCGCAGCTCGCCGATGAGACGTGCGAGTGCTGCTGTACGCGCCTCGGCTGGACTCGCGAGAAGTACCGCAAGCTTGCGCAGCGCGCGCGTGCTCACCTGCGACGGGAGATCGAGTTGCGCGATGTGTTTGTCCCATCGACGCGGTCGCGGTCGGAGAGAACGTCGGGACCGATCAATGGATATCTCACTCGCTCATCGACCGGTCCTCGTAGGGACGCCGGTCGTCGGTAGGACGGACGACGAAACGGCGATGCCCTTCCGCGCGCCAGCGGCCGGGGGCCGGGAATCTCCCCGCTTGGCTTCCGGCCGTTTGCGTGAGAGGCCATCAGCGCCGATCGGGATCGACCGGTGACAACGGCCTCCAAGGAGCGCTTTCGCGTGCTCACCGAGCACGAGTTCTTTGCGAGCTCCGATCTCGAGTGGACGGGTGAGGCGAGGCGCCGAACATCGGAGAGCCGAAATGTGTGGCGCACCCTCGGCCTGGCGATTCTCATCGGCTCCATTGGCGCCGTGTCCGCTGTGCTGGTGGGGCGGCGGTTGGCCGATGCGTCGCGGCTGCGCCCGGTTGGGCGCCACACGGGCCGAGCGCCGAGCGCCGAGCGAGCCCAGGCGCAACGTGTCATGCCGGCCCGGAACCACCCGGCACCCGGCAAGCCGTCGGTACCGGCGCTCCGAACCCCTCGGCGGGATTCAAGCCACCCTCGCCCGCGACAGAGCGCGCACTCGGCAGCCGACTCACTCAGAACGTATGCGTCGGTCCGAACACGCAAGCCGACGTGGCCAGCGCACGCGCGCGACGCGAGCCAAGTTTCGCCAACGGCCACGCTTCCCCGGGCGCCCGCAAAGCGGCCCTCCGCTCATGTGCGAGCTGTGGCGGCGGGGGCCAGTCACGTGCGCGCGCGCAAGATGGAGTTCGGTTTTGAGCGCTAGGCGTGCGAGCACCGATGAGCGGCCTCTGCCCGGCGTGAGCATCTCGGCTCGGTCGCTGTGGCGATTGCGACTGACGCGCGCGCTGCCGCGATATCTCCTCTATGGCGTCTGCTGCGCGGGGCTCCTGGCGAGCGCCCGCTATGCGATCGCGCCGCCCGAGCCACCGGCGACGAGCGCGGTACCCCGATCGCCGCGCCCACCCGATCTCGCCGCCGAAGGCTACGCCGCGCTGTTTGCGCGGCGCTATCTGACCTGGGACGCCAGCGCGCCCCAGAAGAGCGAAGCGCTGCTGGCCCCGATGACCGGCTCGGAGGTGGAACCCGATGCCGGCCTGAGCCTGCCGGCGACCGGTGCACAGCACGTGCTGTGGGCTGAAGTCGTGCAGGCTCGCGAGCTCGAAGGGAACGGGCACGTCTACACGGTCGCGGCCCAGACCGACACCTCGGGCGTGCTCTATCTGACAGTGGGAGTTCGGAGGGAGCCCAACGGCGCTTTGGCGCTTGCCGGTTATCCCGCGTTCGTCGGTGCGCCGGCGGCTCAGGCGCCACGCCGACCGGCGCGCGCTCCAGAAGTCACCGACGGTGAGCTCATCGTTGTCGTTGAACGAGCACTGCGCAACTACCTCGCCGGATCGCCTGACGAGCTTGCCGCCGACCTTGCGAACGGTGCCCGCGTAGCCGTGCCGTCCATCGCGATCACGCTCGTCTCGACGCAGCATCTCGTCTGGGCTCCGGGACGGAGATCGGTGGTCGCGACGGTCGATGCGCGAGATGCCCGCGGCGCGCGTTACACGCTGGCCTACGAACTCGACGTCGTGTTGGTCGAGGGGCGCTGGGAGGTCGCGGCAATCGGAATGGATCCCGACTCATGAGCGGCCGTCACAGGCGCGGCCAACAGAAAAGGAGTGTCAATGCACGATGTTCCAAACGGTGGCCGGCGGCGGATCGCGCGCCTCGGTCCGGCGACTGCGCGAAGCACCGGCTCCGGCTTCCTTGCCATTGTGCTGGTCGCGGGCGCGCTCACTGGACCCACGGTCGCGGTCGCGGCGGTCTCGACTTCACGCGGCGAAACGGCCGAACGCGCCGCTGTCGGTGAACGGGGCGCGAGCACACTGGAATCGGCCGCATCGAAAGCGGGCAGTACGGGCCGGGCCGTAGCGATGAGCCTGATCGGCCTTGCCTTCGCCGTCGCTGGAACCGTGCTGGCATTTCGTCGGGACTTCAAGGAGGCGGCCGGCGTATTCGCGGTCGGGATCGTCGCGGTGCTGCTGGCGACGCCAGCCGGCATCGGGCTGCTGCGCGACACCGTCAACTCGCTCTTCGGTGCCCCGTGATCGAGATTCGCTCGTATCGTCGGGTTTTCGATCTGGAGCGACGTATCTACCGCATCGATCGCATGCGCCTGAACCCCGGCGGCGTGCCCGTGCGCGGCGTTGTCTACATGCTCGCGCTCCTGACGACGACGCTGATCGCCGCGCGCATGCCGATCGTCGGGTTGGCAGTGAGGCAAGTGCCCTGGTTCCTGCGCTGTCTGGCGTTCCCTGGCGTGACGGCGGCGCTGCTTGCCGTCGTGCGTATCGAGGGGCGACCGTTCCACCTTGCAGCGCGAGCGCTGATCCGGCATCGCATCCGGCGATCCGGGACGCGCAGCGTGGGAGCCTGTGCGCGCGCCCGCGGCGGCGCGAGACCGTGGACTCCGCCGCCGCTTCTGATGCTCGCCGACGGCTCTGACGGACCACGTCGGCTGCGCTACCGGGGACCGGGCGCGGCGCTCGTCGCGATCGCCCACGATCATGCCAGTGCGGATGGGCTCAGGGTCCGGCTTGGGCTGCGCCCGGACGTGCTCGTGTCCGCGAGGCGCGGTTGTCCGCCACCGCGCTCGGGCGCAGTGATCGTGCTCCACCGCAACGCCCGATTGACCGTGCGCTGAGGTGTCCGTGCCAATCGCCTTCACGTACGGCAACTGTGTATTCGCCGATGGACTGACCGACGCGTGGGCGGCTTTTGCTGTCGATACGACCTCCTACCGCTGGCTGAGCCAAGAGGGCAAGCGTGCCCGCTTTCTGGCTCTGCTCGGCGCGCTCGAGGCGTCCGCCGCCGACCTGCAGATCTTGCGCGTCGCATCCTGCGCGGATCCGCGCGGCGAGGGAGACGAGTTGGATGCCGCCTCGCGGGAATCCGGACGCCTGCATCGACGAGCACGCCAAGGCTATGTCGCCGAGCATGCACGTCGTCTGCGGGAATTGGGCAGCGCACGCGCCGCGTTGTTCGTGTTTGTGAGCCTGCGCGAGCCCGAGCGCGATGTGGCCAGCTACGTGTCCGGACTTGCCGAGCGAGGACTCGGCGATTGGTGGGGAGCGCTGCGTGGTGCCTTCTCGATGCGCGATCGAGGCATGCTCAAGGTGTCCGAGCTGGAGAAGGCCCGCGTACGCGCCGACCAGGCGCATGCACGGCTTTCGGACTACTTGCCCGTTCGCGAGGCGCGCGGAGTCGAGCTGCAGTGGCTGGTCAGGCGCGCGTTCTGCAGGGGAGTCGGTGAGCCCACGGTCGACGGGCTGCACGAGCCGCGCGCGCTGGTGTTCGAGCGCAACGGCGAAGCGATGCTTGCGCCACTCGAAGGAGACGTCATGCGTTGGGCCGACTCGTCGGTCGAGGATCGCGGACGGCTGCTGCGGATCGACTCGGAGCTGGGAACGAGCTGGCAAGCACAGCTTGTGCTCGGGGCACTGCCCGAGCAGGCACCGTTTCCAGGTGCACGCGCGGAGCTGATGTTCGCACCGCCGGAGAGCCTGCCGTTCCCGGTAGATCTCTCGCTGAACGCACGTCACCTGCCCAACGACCTGGCGTTGCGCATTGCGCGTCGGCGCGTTCAGGATGCAGATCAGATCGTGCGCGCGGAGTCCGACGGCGAACAGGGGGTATCCGACGCGGGGTACGTGCGCACGCAGGAAGCCCGCGACCTGCTCGCCTACCTGCAGACGACCAGCCGCCCGCCGCTTTTGCGAGCGACGATCGCGATCGCGGTTGCCGGCGAGAATCAGCAACAGCTGGAGCAGCGAATCGAGATGTGCAGACGCGCCTATGGAGAGGTGCGTCTGCATCGGCCGCTTGGTGATCAGCTCGAGCTCTTTCTGCAGCACCTCCCCGGACAGCGGACGCGCGTCGCCGGCTATGACGACACGTTGACGACCGAACAGGTGGCCGCGATGATGCCGACGGGCGCCCATCAGGCGGGCTCGTCAGGTGGCTTCTATCTCGGCTGGACTCTTTCCGGATCGCGCAGGCCGGTCAGGTTCAATCTCCGCGAGGGCTCCGACAGCGACCGCAATACGACGGTCCTGAGCGTCGGAGCGCTCGGCTCGGGCAAGACGACGCTCGATCAGAAGCTCAAGTACGAGGCGTTTCTGCTCGGTGCGCGCGTGATCGACTGCGACCCCAAGGGCGACCATCGCTTCCACCTGCTCGATGACGTCGCGCCGCATGCCGAGTGCGTGACACTGCGGCCCGACCCTGCGCTGCGCGGCGTGCTCGATCCACTGAAGGTCGCGCCGGAGCATCTGCGCCAGGACGCCGCAGTGTCATTTCTTCGCGACCTGCTCCCCAGGCGTGCAGAGCCCGCCTGGGAGACGGCGATCGTCGGCGCCGTCGATCGCGTGCTGACCCGCTCTCGCGAGCCGACCTGTCTGGAGATCGTGCGTGCGCTGGGCGCGGGC
>DATARK010000019.1:0-40198 GCA_036264175.1 Solirubrobacteraceae bacterium | reverse complement strand
GCGCCTGCTGTTCGGACAGGTGCGGGCATTACCGTGCAGCTTCATCCGGTGTCCTCCTTGGTGTCTGGGGGCTTCAGCACCGCCCAGCCTTCAAGGAGGCCCGGATGTCTACTGACGAACGTGCTTAGGAACTACACCTAGGCGTCTTCTGGTGCAAGTTCGGCCATCTGCTCGCGAACCGCGGCCATCTCTGCTCGATCCTGCTCATCCGCAGCCAGTCGCTGAACCTCCGCGACGATCGACGAGCGCGAGCGCCGCCTGGCCGCCGCCTCGCGCAGCGCCGCTCGGACCGCGTCAGAGTCACTCAATCCATCACTGCGGATCACATTGAGTGCGGCGGCGGAACTGTCGTCCAGACGTACGTGCAGCGAGCGACCCACCCGCAGAGCGTAGCGCGTATCGTGCTACAGCTCGTTGGCCTCGCCTACGCGGGACCGCGCCGCTACCTCCCGGTGCGCTCGCGGTGCTTGCACCCCGGCCAGCAGCACGGCCGGCGTTTGCCTTCCTCCAGCTCTTCCCGCGTCCTGCGAATGCGGCGCTCCCGGGTGGCGGTCTGCTTGGCATCCTCGACCCAGCAGATGAACTCGTTGCGAGCCAGCGGCGTGATGTCCTTCCACGCATCGAGCGCCGCGGCGTTGGCGGTCAGCGCCGTGCGCAGATCCGCGGGCATTTCATGCACCACTCCACCGGGCACCGTCCGGGCGCTCATGGGCCCATGGTAGTCAGCGCAGGAGCAAGCGCAGTCGTCGCGGAACGCGCAGCCGGCGTCGGCGCCTAGGAGCTCTGGAACGCTGCGATCTCAGTGGCCAGCCGTTGCGGGAAGTCGTGCGGAACGAACGTGCGTCCATCCTCGACCTCCACCAGGCGCGCGTGGGCGAAGGCGTCGCGCAGGCGGCGTGCGTCGGCGAGCTTGAAGAAGCGATCCGCCGCGCCCCAGACCAGCAGCGCCTGCCCGTCGAAGCTGCCCAGACGGCCCGACGCTGAGTCGAGATCGGCGGGATCGACCTTCTGCGCGAAGCGCGCGACGTCGTCGCGGATCGCCGCGTCGCTGAGACACGGCTGCACCCAGGCGCGCGTCTGCTCGGCGTCCAGCGGCTCGCGCACCAGCAGGCCGAAGCCGGCGGCCGAGTGGCGCACGGCGGTGGCGCGCATCGGTGCCATCAAAGCGCGGATCGCCGTCGGCTTGCGAAACGCCTTGAACAGCTGCCCGAACGGTGCCGGCGGGAAGTTCGTGAAGGCGTCGCAGTTGGTCAACACGACACAGCCGACGCGCGAGCTGTCCTCGTCGAGCAGGAACTGGCAGATCGCGCCGCCCGTGTCGTTTCCCACGAGCGTCACGTCCTGCAGCTCGAGTGCCTCCATGAATGCACAGATCTGGCGCGCCACCCCACGAGGCGACTGGTCGGCTTTGTCGCCCAGCGCGATCGCGTGCGAGCCCAGCGGCCAATCTGCCGCATAGGCGCGAACGCCGGCCTCGGCCAGCGCATCGGCAGTCGTGCTCCACAGCGTCGCGTTCACAAGGAAGCCGTGCACGAACACGACCGGCGGCGCTGCGGCGTCGGCGGGGCCGGTCACGCGGTAGCTCACGGTCCCGTGGGGAAGATCGATCGTCGGCATGTCTGCTCCCTGGTCTAGATTTACATACACCATGCACGTAACTTACGTACTGCCTGTATGAAAGTCAACCGCCGCTCCCAGGTCGACCGCTCGGCGGCCACGCGCGCCGCGCTGGTCGCCGCAGCACGCCCGCTGTTCGCCGCGCGCGGGTTCGCCGGCGTCGGCACCGAGACGATCGCGCGCGACGCAGGCGTCACGCGCGGCGCGCTGTATCACCAGTTCGCCGACAAGGCAGCGCTGTTCGAGGCCGTCTACGAGGCGATCGAGGAGGATCTCGCAAGCCGGCTCGGCGAGCGCATCGTGGCCGCGGGCGTCACCGACCCGATCGAGGCCATGGCACTCGGCGCCGAGACGTGGCTGGACGCCTGCGACGAGCCGGAGGTCCAGCAGGTCGTGCTGCTCGACGGGCCGGCCGTGCTCGGTTGGCAGCGCTGGCGCGATATCGGCCTGCGCTACGGCCTCGGCCTGGTCGAAGGCCTGCTTGCGCATGCCGTCGAGCTCGGCCGCATTCCGCCTCAACCCGTAGCCGCGTTGGCCCACGTGCTGATGGGTGCGCTCGATGAGGCGGCGCTGTACATCGCGCGCGCCGACGACCACGCCGCCGCAAGTGAGGAGACGCGCGCGGTCATCGCCGCACTCGTGGCCGGCCTGGCCACGCCCGCGCGGGCGGGCCGGCGCTCGACCGTCTAGCGTCTCGTCCATGGCTCTGCACCCTCTGGCGGCCGGCTTTGCCGACGTCGCCGACGCTTACGACCGCGGACGACCCGAGTACGCGCCGGCGGTCGTGGGCGCGATCGCCGCCGAGCTGCAGGTGCCCTCTGGCGGTCGCGTGCTCGACCTCGCCGCCGGCACCGGCAAGCTCGCGCGTGCACTGCTCGCGGGCGGCCTGGATGTCGTGGCCGTCGAGCCGCAGGCGCCGCTGCGCGAGATCCTCGCGACGAGCATCGGCGCCGGACGCGTGCGCGAGGGCACGGCCGAGGCGATCCCGCTGCCCGACGGCTCGGTTGCCGCCGTCACCGTGGCCGACGCGATGCACTGGTTCGACCAGGTCGCCGCCCTAACGGAGATCCGGCGCGTTCTGCGGCTCGGCGGCGGCCTCGCAGTCCTGACGACCGTGCCCGACTGGGGCAGCGCGTCCTGGGCGCACGAGGTCGGCTCGCTGATCGGCGACATGCGCCCGCAGCACCCGCATTTCGACGGACCGCCATGGCAGGACGCGCTCGCCGCCGCCGACGGTTGGGGCCCGGCGCGCGAGATCCGCCTGACCAGCTCTCAGCCTCTGCAGCGCGAGCGCTTCATCGACTACGCCGCATCGATCAGTTGGGTCGCGGCGCTGCCGCAACAGCTCCGCGCAGAGAAGCTCGCGCAGATCGCCGCGCTGGTCGAGGCCGGAGACACGCCGAGCGAGCTGCCCGTGAACGTCGTCGTCGGCCTCGCCGCGGCGCGCTGAGCGGCCGAGCTGGGTTGGGCGAGAGTCAGGCTTCCGAGCCTTGAGAAACAGTGCTGTGCGCGGGCGATAACTGTCGCTACGGTCGGCCGACATGACCGCAGCCGGTTCGACTCCCCCGATCGCTTGCTGCTGATCGCGCTCGCAGCGCTGTGGCTTGGCCTGCTCGCTTTCGTCGTGACGATGTGCCGCGCTGCGGCGCGCAGCGACGAGGCACGGGCGCCTGTGCGCGCTGACGCGCCGCGTCCACGAACTCGACAGCGGACCGTCACGGCTCACCGCGAAAGGGCCCCTGCGAGCCGGCCGATGCGATCCGGCATGCGCGTCGAGTAGCGTTTCGCGTGCCGCTAGTGCCGGGAAGTAAAAGTATGCATTTTGCGAATGGTCAGACGCCTCGGGCGTTTGACCGCCGTATTGTTTTCGCACCGGATACGCATGCTGCGAGAAAAGATGCCCCTGATAGGTCACAATCCATCGATGCGGGTCGTCGACAGTGGCTCTTTCTGCCTCAGGGCGATGATGCTCGCGATCCTTTGCACGCTCGCTCTTGCCGGCAGCGCCTACGCTGACGAACAGGGCGTCGCGACGCCGCCGGCGGAATCGCTGGAAACGCAAAGCACCGGCGGAACACCAACCGGCGGCGGCAGCGGGGAACAGCCGCCCGCAGAAGTGACCGGCGGTGGCGACCCCACGGGCGGTGGCGAACCCACGTCCGGCGGCGAACCCACCCAGGCGCCGGTTGAAACTCCGCCCGCCGCGAGCGAAGAAACTACCGGCTCGACGCCGCCATCGGGCGGCGGAGCGGCTGAAACGCCCGCTGCCGGCGAAGCGGCGCCGAAAGAACAGGCGGCAGCGGCGGTCAAAGCATCCACCGACGAAGAAGCTCAGATGGCGGCCTCCGCCTCGTCGCGCACGATCACGCCCGACGCCGGCGTTGCCCAGGCTGTTGTGACGCACTCCGACAGCGCCGGCGAAACCTCACCGCAGTCACAAGCGCTGATCGGCGGAGCGCTGACAGCCCCGCCGACGGCGCCGACGGCCCGCGCGACAGAGCAGCAGGCGTCGGCCACGCCTGCGACCGACGAAGACGGCCACGCCACGTTGACCGCGGCGCAGCGCGCCGGCCCGCTGAACTGCGAGCTGTCCGCGCTCGGCGGCCGCACGACCGACAACTGCACAGCGGGCTGGCTGGGCACAAAGCGCTTCCTCGACACATCCAGCGTCAGCTTCACACCCGACGCTGCCTCCATAGCGGCGGCGATCGGAGGCGGTCTGCCTCCCAGCGGCGGTCACGGCGGCGGCTCCGCCGTCGGCAACGCGCCCGTCAGCCCAACGCCCGGCCCTGCGCCGAGCGGCGCATCCGGAGCTGCCATGGGCGGCGGTGGCGGTGGTGTAGCGCCGTCGGCGTTCCTGTCGCTCGCCGGACTGCTGCTGCTGGCGGCTCCGCGCGCGATGCGACGCCTACGTCTTTCCTGCCGTCCCCTGCTGACGGCCTGCTTCGTACTGATTCCTGAGCGCCCCGGCTAGCTCCTCCCGGCCCGCTCCACCTGGCGTGGATCTGTCGATCCACGCCGCTTGGTCAGTCAATACGAGGCCGTTGGAAGGAGCTGTATTCGATGAAACGCCATCAGATGGCGATGGCCCCGAGTGTCGAAGAACACCAGGCCGGCACGACCGCCGGCGAAAGCCAGACCCGCAAAGCCACACCAAACAGAAGGATCTCGAGACCCGCTTCCGGTGAGGCCGGCTTCGTGCCGGCCAGCGTGCCCGCACGCGAGCACACGCTGATCCTCACCGGCGAGCTGGACAGCAGCTCGGCGCACGCGCTCGAAGCAGAGATCGAGCGCCTGTGCGAGGAACGAGTCACCAGCATCACGCTCGACCTGCGTGAGCTGACCTACATAGACCCGGTCGGCGTAGCCGTGATCGCATTCCGTTGCCGTCTGTGTGAGAGGCGCGGCTACGAGTTCGCGCTGATCCCCGGCGGACGCATGATCCATCGCGCGTTCGAGCAGGCCGGCATGGATCGGCTGCTGCCCTTCCGCGAGCCGCAGGACAGCGTCGAGACGGCGCCCGAGCAGGCGATCGACGCTGTTGCACCGCAGCGTGAGCCGGTCGTCGCGGTCCGCCTCGACGAGGAGCTGAGTCGGGCGCTGCCTCGTGTCGCCGCGATGACGCTCAGCGGCGGTTCGGGTGGTGGTCCGCAGTGAGGTCCCGTCGCAGCTCGCGGCCACGTGTTGGGCATGGACGTTCGGCCATGCCCAACACCCGCAGCCGGCGTCTCTCGCTGGCGTCCTGCAGATGGGAGGCTCCGCGCGTATTCGGCACACGCCGAACGGCAGCGTCACGGCGGTCGTGCTCACGATCGCCGCAGCGACACTAGCGTCGGCGACCGTCACCTCTGTGGCGGTCGCCGACACCCGACGCGGCGGCTAGCGCAGCTCCTCGCGATCTGGCGTCCGTGGCAAGCTCAGCGCTGAATCAAGCGATACACGGGGCCTTTGAGTGAAACCAGGTAGATGTGCCCGGCGGCGTCCTGACCGAACGACGACAGCGCGTCGACCTGCAACCCCGTCTGGCGCAGCCCGCTGGCTCCGCCGGCCGAGAGCTTGACCGACTCGATGTTCGCCCGGCAGAAGTCGCCGAACAGGTAGCGACCGTAGAGGCTGGAGAGCGATCTGTCGCGCACGACGTAGCCGCCGATGATCGCGCAGTAGCCGTCGCTGTGCGAGGCCGTGAGCACCGGCGCGACCGCGCCCGGCGCCGAGCCGCCGTGGAAGCGGTTGTTGCCCTCGAACACGCTCCAGCCGTAGTTCGCTCCAGCGCCCTTGCCGGGCGCGGCGAAGTCGAGCTCCTCCTCGTGGTCCTGGCCGACGTCGCCGATCACCATGGCGCCGGTCGTGCGGTCGAAGGAGAAGCGCCATGGGTTGCGCAGGCCGTAGGCCCAGATCTCCGGTCGCTTGCCGGACTGACCGACGAACGGGTTGCCGGCCGGAATCGTGTAGCCGCCCGCCGCCGTCGGCGAGATGCGCAGGATCTTCGCCAGCAGCGTGCCGGTCTTCTGGCCGTTGCCGTCGGGATCGTCCTCGCTGCCGCCGTCGCCGACGCCGATGTACAGGTCGCCTTCGCGGCCGAACGCAAGCTGCCCGCCGTTGTGATTCGTGAAGGCGTGATGGTCGATCGTCAGCACCGTGCGCGCGCTGGCCGGGTCGGCGACGTTGGCGTTCGTCGACGAGCGGTGGAACTGCACGATCTCGATGTCGTTGTTGGCGACCGTGTGGTCGACGTAGAACAGGCCCGTCTTGGCGTAGTCGGCGGGAAAGGCAATGCCCAGCAGACCCTGCTCGTCGCTGCCGCCCTCATACACCGAGCCGGTGATGTCCAGGAACGGCTGCGCGCGCTTGCGGCCGTTGAGCACGAGCATGACCTGGCCGGAGCGCTGCAGCACGTAAAGCCGGCTGGCGTCGCCGGGAGCACCGGTGGCGTACGTCGGTTCGGCGAAGTTGCCCACTCCCACCAAGCGCAGGCTCTTGCCCTTGGCCGCGGCCTGCGCTGTCGTGACCGGGCGCGCCGCCTGGCCGGAGCCGCAGGCCGCCAGGGCCAGCGTCGCGGACGTTGCCGCAGCCAACAGCGCTCGCCGTCTCATGGCGCCAATCCTTGCACGCGGCGCGTGCCACGCGCGACACCGGGGCGCACCGGCTGCGTGACGCGGCTCGAGCCGATGGCCCGCAGCGGCGTAGCCTGTTGGCCATGGCAGCCAGTGCACGTCACCGCGCCGTGCTCGTGGGCGGCGGCTTCGCAGGGCTGCAGGCCGCCCTGAAGCTGTCGCGCGCCGACGTTGACGTGACGCTCGTTGATCGGCGCAACTTCCACCTGTTTCAACCGCTCGCCTACCAGGTGGCGACAGGCGCGCTGTCGTCCAGTGAGATCTGCTACCCGCTGCGCACGATCTTCCGCGGCCGGCGCAACGTAGAGGTGGTGCTCGCCGAGGCGACCGGGTTTGACCTGCATGCGCGGCGCGTGGAGCTTGCGCCACCGGCCCACGGCGTGCCCGCGCCGAGCGCGCTGGACTACGACAGCCTGGTCGTCGCCGGCGGTTCGCGCTACTCCTACTTCGGCCACGATGACTGGCAGTCCAGCGCGCCCGAGCTGAAGTCGCTGGAGGGCGCGCTGGACATCCGCACGCGCATTCTCACGGCGCTGGAGGCAGCGGAGTGCGAGCCCGACGCCGAGCGTCGCCAGGCGTGGCTGACCTTCGTGATCGTCGGCGCCGGCCCGACGGGCGTGGAGATGGCCGGACAGATCGCCGAGATCGCACACGACAGCGTGCGCGAGTTCCGCCGCGCCGACACGGCAGAGGCGCGCGTGCTGCTCGTGGAGGGGGCCGATCGCGTGCTCACGGGCTTTCCGCCGTCGCTCTCGGCGAGCGCGCAGCGAGCGCTCGAGAAACTCGGCGTCACGCCCCTTCTGAAGCACATGGTCACCGACGTCGCGCGCGACGCCGTGACCACCGAAAGCCCGGGCGGCGAGCAGACCCGCTACGCGGCGCGCACGGTCGTGTGGGCGGCGGGCGTAGCGCCGTCGCCGCTGGCGCGCGTGCTGGCGGAGGCGAGCGGCGCCGAGCTCGATCGCGCCGGACGCCTGATCGTCGAAGCGGACCTCACGCTGCCAGGCCATGGTGAGGTCTTCGCGATCGGCGACATGATCGCGGTCCGCCGCGGCGACGACGTGCAGACGCTGCCCGGGCTTGCGCCCGTGGCGATGCAGCAGGGCCGCCACGCCGCGCGTGCGATCCGCGACGGACTCGCGGGCAAGCCGCACAAGCCGTTTCACTACACCGACAAGGGAAACCTGGCGACGATCGGACGAGCGCGAGCCGTCGCTGACATCAAGGGTCTTCACCTCAGCGGAGCGCCGGCATGGCTGACCTGGCTCGGCGTCCACCTGTGGTATCTCGTCGGCTTTCAGAACCGCCTGCTGGTGTTCACACGCTGGGCCTTCAGCTTCTTCACGCACGGCCGCGGCGCGCGCCTGATCGCCGCGCCGCCGCCGCCGCACGACCAGCCGTGAGCCGCCTCAGCCCGCCGAGATCTGCGCGACGATCGCGGCGCTGTCCATCTCATCCCACGCCTGAGCGATCTCGCCCGCGGCGATCTTCAGCACGGCCGTCGACGTGAAGGAGACCTCGCGTCCGCTGGCCGCGCAGCCGAGGAACTCGCCGACGTGGCGTCCGCTCCAGCGCTGGTGCGCGGCGACGAGATCGTCCTCTGCGAGCAGCAGCAGGATCTCGTGGCGCAGCGGCTGGAAGGCCGCGAGGAAATATGCGACGACTTCGCGCTGACCCTCGCGTCCGCGCTTGACGCCGTTGTGCACGAAGCCCTTGGCGAGCAGGCGCTCGCAGGCGTAGGTGTCGCGGCCGTTGATCGCCTCGTCATAGAAGCTGCGCACGAGTTCCTTGTTGTCCTCGAGGGTCATCGCATGACTCCGCTCAGGCGGCGGCCCCCGCCGCAGCGGCTGTCGGCCTGAGGATGCCCGTGTCGCGCGTCAGTCGTCGCGCGAGCGCAACCGGGATCAGGCTGACGAGGATCACGAACAGCACGACGACGTTCACCTGCGGCAGCTGCTGGCCGAGGCGAATGTTGCCGAAGATCCAGATCGGCAGCGTGTTCTGCGTGCCGGCCGTGAACGTCGTCACGACGATCTCGTCGAACGACAGCGCGAACGCCAGCAGCCCGCCGGCGACGAGCGCCGAGGCGATCATCGGCAGCGTGACATAGCGAAACGTCTGCCAGCCATCTGCGCCGAGGTCCATCGAGGCCTCGACCAGCGAGGACTGCGTGCGGCGCAGGCGCGCGAGCACGTTGTTGTAGACGGTGACGATGCAGAACGTCGCGTGCCCGACGATGATCGTCGTCAAGGAGAAGCCCACGCCGCTGAAGCTGATGAACGAGTTGAGCGCCATGCCGGTGATGATTCCCGGCAGCGCGATCGGCAGCACCAGCAAGAAGGAGATCGCTTCGCGGCCGAAGAAGCGAAAGCGGTGCACGGCGAAGGCCGCCAGCGAGCCCAGCGTCAAGGCGATCGCCGTGGAGATCAGTCCCGCGCGCACCGACAGCCACAGCGCGTGGCGCATTTCTTCGTTGTGCCAGGCCCTGCCGAACCACTTCGTCGACAAGCCGTGCAGCGGCCAGCTCTGCACGTTGGAGGGATTGAACGCGTACACGACGATCAGCGCGATCGGCACGAATAGGAACAGCATGATCAACACCGCCCAGACGGCGAAGGCGACGCGGCTGAGGCGGCTGGTGCCGATCACAGCGCTTCGAACGCTCCCATGCGACGGGCGATCAGCAGGTAGACGCCCATCACGACCAAGGGCACCGTCGCGAACGCGGCGGCGAACGGCACATTGCTGGCGACGCCGACGTTCTGATAGACGACGTTGCCGATGAAATCCGAGCCCGCGCCGCCGACGAGCGTCGGCGTGATGTAGTCGCCGAGCGTGAGTGAGAAGGTGAAGATCGAGCCGGCGGCGATGCCCGGCAGGATCAGCGGGAACAGCACCGAGGAGAAGGTGCGCCAGCTGCGCGCGCCGAGGTCCGCCGAGGCCTCGATCAGCGAGTCGGGCACGCGTTCGATCGCCGACCAGATCGGCAGGATCATGAACGGCAGCCAGATGTAGCTGAAGACGATCCACATCGCCCAGTTTGAGTAGCCGATGTTCAGCGAGCCCAGGCCGATCTGTCCGAGCGCCCAGTTGAGCACGCCGTCTTTGGCCAAGATCAGCCGCCACACGTACACGCGCACGAGGTAGCTCGACCACAGCGGGATCAGCACTGCCACGAACAGAATGCCCTGCAGGCGCTTCGAGGCGATGCGTACGGCAAAGAACGCGAACGGGAGGGCGAGCACGGCGTCGGTGACCGTCACCGCGGCGGCGATGCCGATCGTGCGCAGCGCGATCGTCCGGTAGGTGTCCACCGAGAACAGCGTTTTGAAGTTGTTCAGCGTCCACGTATGGACGAGGTTGCCGGTGAACGAGTCGACGCTCCACAGCGACGAGATGAACAGCACCACCAGCGCCGCCAGGTAGATCAGCACGAACCAGGCCAGCGGCCCTGACAGCAGCAGCCCGCCGCGCAACCACGGTCGGCGAAACAGCGCCGCCGACACGCGGATGCGAGCGTTGCTGCCTTCGGCGAAGCCGGCGCTGCTCACCGTCTTGCACCAGGCGCTACCCGGTTACTTCTGTCCACTTCTGCTGCCACTTGGTGTAGTCCATGCAGTCGTTCTGTCCGTTGCCGCATTCGGCGACGGGCGTCTTCCAGAACTTGATGCTGTCGAAGTACGTCGACGGAGCGTCGGCGTGGTACAGCGAGCACGAGCCCTTCTGGATCTTTTCCATGTACGGGCAGGCCTTGGTGTTGACCGGTGTCTCGCCGTAGGAGATCGCCTGCTCGGCCTGCACCTTCGGGGTGGAGACCCAGTTGACCCATTTGTATGCGCAGTTGGGGTCTTTGGCGTGCGCCGACAGCATCCACGTGTCGGCCCAGCCCGTCGCTCCCTCCTTGGGAATGATCTGCTTGACCGGCTCCTTGTCTTCGATCAGCGTGCTGTATTGGTAGGGCCAGGCTGCGCCGATCACGGCGTCGCCGTTCTTGAACAGTTCGATCTCGTCCGAGGCCAGTGCCCAGTACTTCTTGATCAGCGGCTTCTGTTCTTTGAGCAGGCTCGCCGCGGCGTTCAGCTGGGCTTCGGTGAGCTCATAGGGGTCGGAGATGCCCAGGCTCGGCTTGGTCTTCGACAGGTACAGCGCCGCGTCGGCGATCTGGATCGGGTTGGCCGGCACCGTCACCTCGCCTTTGTACTTGGAGCTGTAGATGTCAGCCCAGCTGGTCGGCGCCGGAGCGACCGACTTGGTGTTGTAGAGCAACGTGTTGGGGCCCCACTGCAACGAGATCCCGTAGTGCTTGCCGTCGACGGTGTTGTGCGTCGGCGACTGCAGCTGCGGGATGAAGTTCTTCCATTCGGGCACCAGCGCGACGTTCATCTGCGCCACCTCGCCGCCGCGGATCAGCCGCAGGCTGGCGTCGCCGGAGGCCGAGACCATGTCGTACTGGCCGCCGCCCTGACGCATCAGCGTGACCATTTCGTCGGATGAGCCGGCGTACTTGGCGTGCACCTTGCAGCCCGTCTGCGCTTCATAGGGCTTGACCCACTCAGGCTGCGCGTAGCCTTCCCAGGCAACCAGGTTGAGCTGCCCCTCGGCCTTGCCGATCGTCGTCGGCAGGCTCGCCGAGGACGAGCTGCTGGATGAGCTGCCACAGGCCGACACCGCGACCACCATCGTCGCGAGCACCACCCCAAGCGCCCAGTCGATCTTTGCCAGTCTCATCTCTGTTCCTCCTCTTGGTTTGTGTGAAGCGGTGCAGCGTCCTGCTGCTTGTAGGCGACCCTCACGCGCTTGCCCCGCTGTGCCAGCGCACTGGCCGCCGAAGTGTCCAGGTTCTGTCTGACCACGACCATCGTCTCGCCGCTCTCCAGCTCGACGTCATAACGCGTCACCGAGCCGAGATAGGCGACCTCGCGCACGACACCCACCACCGCCGTCGGGTCGCGGTCGGCGTCGTCCAGCAGCCGCACCTTCTCCGGGCGCACTGTGTAGACGCGCCCGTTGCTGCGGATCAGGTTGGAGGTGCCGACGAAGGTCGCGACGAACTCGTTGGCCGGGCGCTCGTATATCTCGCCCGGCGTGCCGACCTGCTCGATGCGTCCGTCGGAGAACACCGCGATGCGGTCGCTCATCGTCAGCGCCTCGTCCTGGTCGTGCGTCACGTAGATGAACGTGATCCGCTCGGACAGCTCGCGTTGGATCGACTTCAGCTCGAGCTGCATCTCCTGGCGCAGCTTGAGATCCAGCGCGCCGAGCGGCTCGTCGAGCAGCAGCACGCGCGGTCGGTTGATCAGCGCGCGCGCGAGCGCCACGCGCTGGCGTTGCCCGCCCGAGAGCTGAATCGGGCGACGCTCGCCGACGTCGGGCAGACGCACCATCGCCAGCGCCTCCGCGGCGCGCTCGCGCCGTTCGCGCTTGCCGACGCCTTTGACGCGCAGGCCGTAGGCGACGTTCTCGCCGACACTCATGTGCGGGAACAGCGCGTAGTCTTGGAACACCGTGTTCAGCGCGCGCTGATACGGCGGACTGCTGGTGACGTCGACGCCGTGCAGCTGCACACGCCCGGAATCGGCGAGCTCGAAGCCGGCGATCACGCGCAGTGTGGTCGTCTTGCCCGAGCCCGACGGACCGAGCATCGTGAAGAACTCGCCCGGCTGCACGTCGAGCGTGAGGCCCTGCACCGCGACGACATCGCCGAACGTCTTGCGCACATCGGTCAGTCGCACTGCCGGCTCGACGCCCGGCGCTCGGCCCGGCGACGGGTCAGAGCTCGGCACGTCGATCGTCCTACCGCCACCCGTGACCATCCGAGCGCCAGTCTATTCGCGCGCTCAGACACGGGCAACTGGCGTCGTTGGACAATTTGGACAGCGCTCGCTGGCCGCTTTGGCGCCCTAGGAAGCGTCGGCGCGCGGGTACGGCAGCGGCGTGAGCGTCTGCTGCAGGTGCTCGCGCAGCGGCTCGAAGCGCGGAGGCAGCGACAGCCGCTCGCCGAGGTGATCTGCGTCCTCGTCGACGGCGAAGCCGGGGCCGATCGTGGCGATCTCGAACAGCACGCCGCTGGGCTCGCGGAAGTACACCGAGCGGAAGTAGAAGCGGTCGATGATCGGCGTCGGGTGCTCGCCGGATTCGGCCACGCGCTCGCGCCAGGCCTCCTGGTCCTGCGGCTCGGTGGCAAAGGCGACGTGGTGCACTGTGCCGGCGCCCTGGCTGGCGACGGCCTCCGGCGGCGCCGGGTCATAGACATAGCTGCCGCCGCGCCGCTCGCCGCGCACCTGCCAGCTCTTGCCGTCCTCGCTGGTGAAACCGAGCGTGTCGAGCAGCAGCCCGGCGCTCAGCGAAGGGTCGGCGGTGAACGCGCGCACGCCGTCGAAGCCCTGCAGCGCGTGCTCGGCCGGCACACCGGGCGCGGTCGCGCGCAGCGGCTCGTCGCTGACCGAGGAGACGACCAGCTCGTGCTCCAGGCCCTCCGGGTCGGCGAACACGAGGCTTGCCTCGCGAAGCTCCGCGATCGCACCGTGCTCGCTCAGGCGCTGCTGCCAGAACTCCAGCGAGGCGTGCGAGGCGACGCGCCAGACGATCCTGTGGACCATGCCGGCGCCGGGGCGCCCGCGCGGGGCGCCGGGGTACTCGAAGAAGGTCAGGTCCATGCCCGGCGAGCCGTCGTCGTCGCCGTAGAACAGGTGGTAGACGGTCGGATCGTCCTGGTTGACCGTGCGCTTGACCATGCGCAGGCCGAGCACGCCGGTGTAGAACTCGACGTTGCCCGGAGCGTCGGCGGTGATCGCGGTTATGTGATGTATGCCCTCGAGCTTCATCGCAGAAGTGCCATTATCGCCCGATGGCCGAAGGATCGCTGATTGCGCGCTTCGGGCGTGCGCGGCGCGATCGGTCGCTGGCGGTGCTCGAAGGCTTTCATCCGCTCAAGCACGCTCTGCGCTTCGGCGCCAACGTGAGCGAGGTCGTCTGCAGCGACCTCGCCGAGCTGGATCGCCTCGCGGCGGCGCTGGCTCCCGACCTGAGCGAACGGCTGCTCTCGTTGGCCGAGGAGGTCACGCCGCAGACCTTCGCGCAGCTCGCGCCGCTGCCTCCGAACACCGGCGTGATGGCGATCGCCGAGCGCCCGGCGATCGACCCGGCGATCGTGCTCGCGGCTGCCCGGCCCGCGCCGGTCGTGCTGCTGGAGGATCCCCGCGACCTGGGCAACATGGGCGCGTGCGTGCGCGTCGCCGCCGCCGCTGACGCGGGCGCAGTGCTGAGCACCGGAAGCCACGATCCGTGGTCGCCCGACGCGCTGCGCGGCGCCGCCGGGCTGCACTTCGCACTGCCCGTCGCGCGCCTGGACTCGCTTGACGAGCTCGGCGCGGGCGGGCGTCCGCTGCTGGCGCTGGACCCCGACGGCGACGAGCTGGAGCCGGCGCGGCTGCCCGCGCGCGCCGTGCTGGCCTTCGGCACCGAGCGCCACGGCCTCAGCGACAAGCTGCTGGCGCGTGCCGATGCGCGCATCAGCATTCCGATGCGCGCGGGCGTGTCGAGCCTCAACCTCGCCACTTCGGTAGCCGCCGTGCTGTTCGCCTGGCGCCTGGCGCCAGCGGTGGACGCGCGCTAGGTGCTGAGCGCCGGCGGCTGAGCTGCCGCCGCGGCCTGCACGCCGTCGAGCAGCCGCCAGTTACCGTCCAGCGCGTCGCGGGCGCGAGCGACCATGCGCTCGGCCAGCTCGGTCTGGTCGTCGACCTCGGCCATCAGCTCGGCGATCAGCTCGCGCGCTTGGCGCGCGTGCTCGCGGTCCAGGCGCTCGTGCAGCGTGAAGTACTCCACGGCGGGGCCTTCAGGCGTGTAGCCGTAGTGCTCGGACAGACCCTCGAGCTTGGTGCGCGAGACCTCCGGCTGACCGGCCTCGATCGCGTACAGCACGGCCAGGTGCTCGAGCAGCTGCTCACCGGCCGTCCAGGCGGCGGCACAGCCATCGCTCTCGGCCAGTGCGGGCTCGTCGCTGTCGGCGCCGCGTGCTCCGGCGGCCGCGGCGAAGCGGTCCCACAGCGCCACGTGCGAGCTCTCCTCGTCGGCGTGGCGCTGCAGCGACGGCGCGTGTGCCGGTCCGGCCTGGTCGGCGGCGAGCTGTGAAGCGCGCGCCAGCGCGACGACCGCGCGGCGGTACTCGCCGGCGTACAGCGCGAGCTCGTCGGCGCTCAATTCGCCGGCGCTCCAGCGCTGGTAGAAGGGGTGCTGGAGCACGTCGATCTCGCTGCGAATCTGGTCGAGCCTGGCAAGGACGTCCATTGAAATGTCTCCTTTGGAAGGGCCGCTACGCCGGGTTGGCAGCGGCCCACTTGACGATCTCGCGCGAGTCGGCCACGGCGGTGCCGTCGTCGAGCTCGAGCACCGGCACCCAGCGTTTGCCTGTCAGCTCCTGCGCGCGACGGCGCCCGGCTGTCGCGTTCAGCGCCGCCGGCAGCGGCGCGAAGCCATAGGACTTGATCACCTCGGGGTCGTGCCCCGCATCCTTGAGCGCGTGGTAGGCGTTGGCACAGGGATGCCCGCCGGGACGCGGCGTCGGAAAGGTTCCCCAGCAGACGTACAGCTTCATTTGACCGTCAGCGTACCTTCCATGCCGGCCTGTCGGTGGCCCGGAACGGTGCAGTAGAACGTGTAGGTGCCGGGCTTCAGCGTCAGCGTCACCGACTTGGTGCCGCCGGTGAACACGGGTGTCTGCCCGAGCACCTGGCTGCCCTGCGCGATCGCCACGTCGTGTTCGACCGGCGAGGAGTTGGACATATCGATCGTCACCTTGCCGGCCTTGGCGCTGAGCTGCTTGGTGTCGTAGCTGAGCTGTCCGGCCGGGTTGGCGGCGAGCTTCAGCGTCGTGGTGGCGGCGGGCGAGGACGGCGGCGCCGGTGTTCCGGTGGTCGCCTTGGGCGACTTCGGCGCCTTGGGCGACTTCGGCGCCTTGGGCGCCTTGGGCGCAGGCGGTTTGCCCGAGGTCGGTCCGGTTCCGGTGGGGCCAGACGATTCCTGCTTGACCGGCGAGGAGCCGGGACTCGAGGTCGCTTCTTTCTTAGCCGATTCCTTGGCTTGGCTGGCCTGCGATTCGGACGCGACGCTGCCCTCTTCGCCTTTGGCCGCGGGTGAGCCTGAGGTGATCACGGCGGTCGAGGTCGCGCCGATCACGAGCACGACGGTGATCGCCATGACGATGCGCTGGCCGCCGAGATCGTTTGGGAAGTTCGGTTTGCGCAGGCCGAGCAGCACCGAGACGATCAACGCCCACGCGACGAGCAGGCCGCCGGCGATGTAGTAGGCCGTTTTGCTCTTCTCCGCCGCGAGCACGGGAGCAAGGTGGACTGCGAGGGAATGCACGGCCGCGAGCCTAGCCGATGGACCGCCGGATATGCTGCCTGGCGCGATGGTCGACGCGGTGCGCACAGCCGAGCAGACGCTGCAGGATCTGCCGGGCTTTCCCTTCGCGCCGCACTACCGCGAAGTCGACGGGCTGCGCCTGGCGCACATCGACGAGGGAGAGGGCGCGCCGGTGATCTTCGTGCACGGCGAGCCGACGTGGTCGTTTCTGTGGCGCAAGGTGATACCGCCGGTACGCGACGCCGGCTTTCGCTGCATCGCGCCCGATCTCGCCGGCTTCGGGCGCTCGGACAAGCCGACGGACGTCGGCTGGTACTCCTATGACCGCCACACCGAGCTGACGGCGTCGCTGCTGGAGGAGCTCGACCTGCGCCGGGCGACGATCGTGGTGCACGACTGGGGCGGGCCGATTGGCCTGCGCCTGGCGGTCGAGCATGCCGAGCGCATCGAGCGCATCGTGATTCTCGACACGGGCCTGTTCACGGGGCATCAGCGCATGACCGACGCATGGACCGCGTTTCGCGACTTCGTCGAGCGCACCGAGGATCTGCCGATTGGCTTTCTCGTGCGCGGCGCCTGCAAGAACTACCCCGGCGACGAGGTGATCGCGGCCTATGACGCGCCGTATCCCGACGCCGCTTCCAAGGCCGGCGCGCGCGCCTTTCCGCTGATGATCCCGCGCGCGCCCGAGGAGCCGGGCGCGGCGGCCGGTCAGCGCGTGCAGGACGCGCTGGCAACAGACGAGCGCCCGATGCTGATCCTGTGGGCCGACTCCGATCCGATTCTGCCGCCGCACATCGGCGAGCGCTTTGCCGCGGCCGTCGGCGGGCCGCCGCCGCGGCCGATCGCGGACGCCAGTCACTTCCTGCAGGAGGATCAGGGCGCGCTGATCGGCAGCCACATAGCCGACTGGCTGACCGACGGCTAGCGCGTCAAGCGGCGGGCGGCGCTGACGGCGGGCTGGGCGAGCGTGCGCCCGGCGCGCGCTCGGCGTTGCCGTCTGACGCACCAACCGAGCTGGGAATCTGCGGCGCATCCGGCGTGCCCGACAGGCCGGGCTCCGAGCGCGCAGCTCGCAGCTCGTAGTGGCGCCGCGTGAGCGAGTCGGCGTCGGCAAGCACGCGGTCGGCCTTCATCGCGCGTGCCATGCCCTCCGACAGGCGGCGCGGCAGCACGACGCCGAGCACGTTGGTGCGCTTTGCCGACTTGGGCACCCAAACTTCGACCAGGCCGAGCTGCAGCGCCTCGACGATCGCCTCGGCGACGTCGGCCGGCTCGAGGTTGCTCAGCCCGCGCGCCTCGCCCAGGCCGGAGCCGAGCTCGGTGTTGACGACGTAGGGCATGACGTAGCTGAGGTCGATGTGCGCATCCATCAGGCGCAGCTCGCCGCGCACCGCCTCGGTGAGCCCGACGACGGCGTGCTTGGTCGCCGAGTAGGTCGCACCGCCGGGCGCGCCGAACTTGCCCGCTTGGGAAGCGATGTTGACGACGTGGCCGCGGTCACGGGGGATCATGCGCGCGAGCGCGAGCTTCGTGCCGAGGATCACGCCGTGCAGGTTGATGTCGATCATCCGCTGCGCGGTCAGGTCGTCCTCGTCGATGAAGCGGCCGATCTGCATGATGCCGGCGTTGTTGACGAGCACGTCCAGCGGCCCGAGCTGGCGCTCGGTCTCGTCGAGAAAGGCGGCGAAGGAATCGCGATCGGTCACGTCCAGCGCCAGCGCCACGGCGCTGGGGCCTAGTTCTGCGGCGGTCTTGCGCGCGGCGTCGATGTCGACGTCGCCGATCGCCACCTTCATTCCCTGGGCAAGCAGCGCCTGCGCGGTCGCGCGTCCGATGCCACGTGCTGCGCCGGTGATCGCGGCGGTCTCTCCGGCAAGGATGCGAGGCTGCTTGGCCATTCTGTTCCTCCTGATCGAGCCGGCTGGGGCGCCCGGCGAAGCGGTTGGCACACAAGCTAGCGCGCCGCCGCCGCCGATGTTGGTCGCACAGCCAGTTTGCTTCCGCGGGGCGAATAAGTAGGGTTCAGCGCATGGCCAGCTTCCAGTTCGAGGGTCAGCGCATCGCCTACACCGAGTACGGCGGCGGACCGGCGGCGGTCACGGAGTCCGGCGCTCGCGGGCGCACGGCGCGCAGCTCACGCTCGGGCTCGCGCCCGCTGATTCTCGTGCACGGGCTGCTGCTCAGCCAGGAGATGCACCGCCCGCTGGCCGAAGAGCTGGCGGCACGCGGCAATCGCGTGATCACGGTCGACCTGCTCGGCCACGGCAAGTCCGACCGCCCGCGTGACATGTGGCGCTACTCGATGCGCTTCTTCGGCGATCAGATCGTGGCGCTGATGGATCACCTGCAGATCGACGAAGCGGTCGTGATGGGCACCTCGCTGGGCGCCAACACGGCGCTGAACATCGCGCTGACCGCGCCCGAGCGCCTGCGCGGCATGGTGATCGAGATGCCGGTGCTCGACAACGCGCTGATGTGGAGCGCGCTGGCCTTCACGCCGCTGCTGGCGGCGCTGACGTTCGGCGAGTCGGCGATGAAGCTCGTCGGCCGCGCGACGCGTGCGGTGCCACGTCGCCTGCTGCCGCACTACGGCAACGTGATGCTCGACCTCGTGCGCCAGGAACCGGGCCCGAGCGGCGCGGTGCTGCAGGGGCTGTTCTTCGGGCGCATCGCGCCGCACCGCAATGACCGGCGCACGTTTCAGACGCCGACGCTGGTGCTCGGCCACCACCGCGACCCGGTGCACCCGTTCTCCGACGCCGGCATGCTCGCCGAGGAGCTTCCCAACGCACGTCTGCTGGAAGCCAACTCGATCATGGAGCTGCGCATGCAGCCCGAGCGCCTGACGAACGAGATCGCGAGCTTCCTCGACGAGGTGTGGGCCGGCGCGCCGGCCGCGCGGCGCGCCAAACGCCCGGCGGCGCAGTCACGCAAACGCGCCAGCAAAGCCGCCAAAGGCTCCACCCGCGCAAAGGCGCCGGCCGCCAAACGTCCGGCCAAACGCGCACGCGCGACCGGCTGAGCCGGGCAGAGGACCGCCGACGGCGCAGGGCGCGCTCGGGCCGGGCGCTCTTTCCTCGCCTCGCGGTAGCGATCGTATATACGCAGTAGATACCATCGCGCACGCTGCACGCGGAGCGGTACACACCTCCCGCACCTCCCGCACCCCGCCCGCTCGCGGGCGCCGCCGCGCCTATTTGGACTTGCGGGCGAAGAGTTCGAGTTCGTTGACGCTAACGCGCCCCGGCGCCTGCGGCGTGCCGACGGCCGATGCGGGCGCCTGGCTGATCCACAGCACGATGAAGCGGTGGGGCTGCTTGGCGGCCTGCGCGGCGGCAGTGGAGCCGCCGCCGAGCTTGATGCGCGCGTGGCGCTTGGCCTCGGTGAACGATGGCGTGAGCGCGACCCAGGCCGGGTCGGTGATGGAGGTCGGCGGCGCGGCGCCGTTGGCGCCGTAGACCTGCATGGTCATGCCGGGCGTGGTCGTGGTGAGCGCGAGTGCGGACAGCTTGCGCGAGGTGTTCAGGTCGATGATCAGCCCCTCGGCGAGCTTCGGCGCGGCGCTGGGTTCGACAAGCGCGGTCCAGCCGGTGGAGACGTCGCCGTCGATCGCCAGGCTGGGGTCGCCGAAGTTGCTGGCGGCGTAGTTGTAAGGGTTGTAGGTGGCGGCAGCGTTGGTGTCGAGCAGCAGCGCTTCGGGATGCGCTTCGCCCGCCGGGACGGGCGCCTGTTTGACTTTCTTGGGAGTTTTGGCGGCGGGCGTTTTGATCGCCGGAAGCGGCGTTGGCGTGCTGATCGCCGGCGTGGAGGGCGTCGGCGCCGAGAGCGGGATTTTCGGCGGTTTGCTCGGGGTGAGCGGTTTGATGGTCGTGGGCACGCCGATTTTCGGGGTGGCGGTCGGAGGCGTCACGCCCGAGGCCGGCGGAACGGTTGTCGTGGCGACCGGCGGCGTCTGCGCGACGGCTGTCGTAACCGGGCGCGGCTTGCTGTTGCCTTTGCTCAACGCGGCGTAGGCGGCGCCGGCAGCGCCGGCGACGAGCAGCGCGAGTGCCGTGAGCACGACGGCGGCCGAACGCCAGCTGGGCGCGCGCGAGCGCAGGCTGTCGGGCGCGCCGGCGCCGCACTGCAGGCACCAGTCCTGCCCCTCGGCGAGCGCTGCGCCGCAGTTGGCGCACTTGCACGCGGTCGACTCGCTCGCTGCTGGTGCGGACGCGGGCGGACCGCCGGGCGAGCCGGAGGAGGCGGGCTGCTGCTCGGGAGGCGCAGCCGGAGGGTCTGCGAGCGCCGTATGCACGACGACGATTCTACCTGCCGTCCTACGGACTCGGCGCGGGTGGGCCGTTGGGCACGATGTCGCGGCCGGTCGGCTCCATGCGCCCGTCGAGCTCCAGCTGCCAGTAGTAGCGGGTGAACGTGACGCCCTCGCGGAACTCGCCGACGTGCGGTGCGACGCGCTCGCCGGCGGCCATGGCGACGATCAGCTCGGGGTAGGTGCGGCCCGGCAGCGCGGCGAAGACAGGTGCCGGGAAGGCGCCGCCGAAGCGCGT
This sequence comes from Solirubrobacteraceae bacterium, assembly GCA_036264175.1. Taxonomy (GTDB): domain Bacteria; phylum Actinomycetota; class Thermoleophilia; order Solirubrobacterales; family Solirubrobacteraceae; genus Palsa-744. The sequence continues at coordinate 19,554 of DATARK010000019.1, read as the reverse complement.
GTTTACGTCGGTGATGCCGAGTCCGAGCTGCGGATCGCGAAAGACCTGGATGGTGGCGGGGCCGGTGACCGACAGCGCCTCCATGACGCGCGCGCCGAGCTCGATCAGCTCGCTGTCGCGCACGACGGTGCCCTTGATGGACTCGCCGCCGCGTGACTCGAGCATCGTGCGAGGGATGGCGTTGAGGCAGCGGCCCTGGAGGTCGCCGAGGCAGTCGATCGACAGCTCGGGGCCGTCCATGGCGCGCTGCACCATGACCGGCTCGTCGACGTAGTCGACGAAGAAGCGTGCCTGCTCGGCGTCGGCCGCGCGGTGGATCGAGCGCGCGCCAGAGCCGCGGCGCGGCTTGATCATGACCGGGCAGGCGAGCGAGTCGAGATGCTCTGGCAGGACTGTCGGCGGCGAGGGCAGCTCGAGGCTCTGCAGCAGCAGGTGCGTCTCGTACTTGTCATAGGTCGCGCGCGCGACCTCAGGCGACGGCACGAGCGCGGGCAGGCGGCGTTCGGCACGGGCTTGGGCGAGCAGCTCGATGTCGAGGTCGGTGAGCGGCAACACGGCGCCGACTTCGTGAAGCTCGCAGAGCTCGCGCAGCGCCGTGAGGTAGCGCGGGTCATCGATCATCGGCACGGGGCAGCGCACATGCGCGGCGTACTGCGCGGGCGCCAACGGCGAGGGGTCGGCGACGATGGTGCGCGTCAGCTGCGCGAAGCAGGAGACGATGTCATAACGCTTGCCGGCGCCCGTCAAGAGGACGGCGGGAGGGCTCACGGCTCGCCCTGCCAGCCGCCGGTCTGACCCTTGTACAGGCCGCCGCCACCGAGCACGAGCGCGGGCGTGCGCAGGAGGATTCTCAGGTCGAGCAGCAGCGAACGGTTTTCGACGTAATACAGGTCGAGCTCGATGCGCTCAGACCACGGCAGCGAGGCGCGTCCGTTGATCTGCGCCCAGCCGGTGATGCCCGGCTTGACGGCGAGTCGGCCGTGCTGGCGCGCGGTGTACTGCGCGACCTGCGCGGGCAGCGTGGGGCGCGGACCGATCAGCGTCATGTCGCCGCGCAGCACGTTGACGAGGTTGGGCAGCTCGTCGAGGGAGGTACGGCGCAGCAGCGCGCCGACGCGCGTGATGCGCGAGTCGTTGGCATTGACGGCCAGCCCGGCGCCGATGTGTTCGGCGCCGTCGACCATGGTGCGCAGCTTGAGCATGTCGAACTGCACGCCGTTCAGACCCGCGCGTCGCTGGCGGTAGATGGCCTTGCCGCGTGAGGTCAGGCGGATGGCGAGCATCGCCAACAGCAGCACGGGCAGGCTGAGTGCCAGCGCCAGCGCGGAGACTGCGATGTCGATCGCGCGACGGATCATCGTGTCCCCTCGGCCGCGTCCCACCAGGCGGCTGTGCCATGGCGCAGCCAGTCCCACAGACCGGCGGCGGGCGAGGCTGTGGTGAGCACGTAGTAGCGCGCGATCAGCAGCGGGCGTGCGCGCAGCGCGCCGGCGAGCAGCGCGGCGAGCAGCAGCGCGAGCTGCAGCGCGAGCGTGACCACGTACAGCGGCCCGGCGCCGGCGGCGACGAGCGCGATGTTGGCGGCGAGCGCCAGCAGGTGCAGACCGGGAGTGCTGTAGCGGAGCAGTCGATGGGAGAAGATCATGAGCGCGTAGAGCGGTGGATAGCCACGCGGCGAGAGCATGCCGCCGCGCAGCACGATCGGCCAGGTGTGGCTCATCATGCGACGCTTGCGCGCGAACTCGCCGAGCAGCGAAGGCACCATCTTCTCGCTTGCGCGCGCGTTCGGCACGTAGACCGCGCGCAGGCCGTGCTTGACCATGTTGAAGGGCAGCGACAGGTCGTGGCCCATGATCGGGTCGACGACGATGTAAGCGTCACGACGGGTGGCGTAGATGGCGCCGTTGCCGGCGGTGATGGAGGACAGGCGCGACTCCAGCGCGCGCAGCGCCAGCTCGTAGCGCCAGTACACGCCCTCCTGGTTGGAGGCGTCGGCGCCGACGGCGTCCTGCACGAAACGCACCTGCCCGCAGGCGTAGCCGACGCGCTCGCCGTCGAAGGCGCGCACCAGCTCTGCGAGCGCGTCCGGCTGCCATCGCGAGTTGGCGTCGGAGAAGGCGACGATCTCGCCGCGAGCGTTCTCGACGGCGAGGTCCTGGGCACGGATCTTGCCGGCGCGCGGCAGCTCCAGCACGAGATCGGCGCCGGCCTCGCGAGCGCGCTGTGCGGTGTCGTCGTGGCAGCCGTCGCAGGCGACGATCAGCTGCAGTCGCTCGCGCGGGTAGTCCAGCGCGAGCGCGTCGGCGACCTTGGCGGCGATCACCTGCTGCTCGTCGTGGGCAGCGACGATCAAGGACACGGACGGCAGCGTTTGCCTGTCGTCTGGACTCTCTTGATGGGCTCCACCCCTGTCGGGGTTCCGCGGTGAGCGTTCGCGCTGCGTCGCGGCGGCAGGCGCGAACAGCGGGGCGATGACCGATAGGGCGAGCGCGTAGCCGAGCTGCGTCCACACGATCAGCGCGGCGCACAGCCAAAAGACGATCTGCAGGGCGAGCACGCGTGGATTCTCGCGGACGCGCGCGGCGGTGCGGTGCGCGGTAGGCTCGGCGGCATGAGCTACACGATCAAGAACCTCACAGAGACGGCAGACAGCGCGATCAAGTTCGGCTTCTCGGAGATGGGCGAGGCGCACTTCGCGACCGAAGAGCTGGATGCCGAGCAGACGGGCGTCTCCTATCAGGTGCTCAAGCCGGGCAAGCGCCAGGCATTCGGCCACCGCCACGACAAGGCCGAGGAGGTCTACGTGGTGCTGTCGGGCAGCGGCCGCGTGCGACTGGACGACGAGATCGTGGAGATCTCGCGGCTGGACGCGATTCGCGTGCCGCCGAGCATCACGCGCGCCTTCGAGGCCGGCGACGAGGGCATGGAGTACCTGGCGTTCGGCGCGCACTTCGAAAAAGACGGCGAAGTCGACAAAGAGTTCTGGCAGGACTGAGAGCGCGGCGCCGTCGCGCGCCACGCCTCCGCCGCGCGAGCGCTCAGCCGGCGAGCAGCTGCTCGTAGAGCGCGAGCGTGCGCCGGGCGATCTGCGGCCAGCCGTACTCGCCTTGCGCGAGCGACAGCGCGCGCTCACCGAGTGCCGACAGGGCAGCCGGATTGGCCAGCAGACACCTCAGCGCCTCGTGCAGCGCACGCGCGTCGCCAGGTGCGACGGCGTGCGCGGCGCCTCGCTCGGCAAGCTCGGCAAAGCCGCCGACGTCTGACACCAGCAGCGGCTTGCCGAAGGCGAGCGCCGTGAACAGCACGCCGGACTGCTCGATCTCGCGGTAGGGCAGCACGACGAGGTCGGCGCGCGAGAAGTAGGCCGGGAGCTCGGCGTCTGCGACGAAGCGCGGCACCAGGCGCACGTTCGGCGGCGCATCGGCCATCAGCGCGGCGACGTCCATGCGCGGCATGCCGACGATCCACAGCTCGGCGTCGTCGATGCCGCGCCAGGCTTGCAGGAGCACGTCCAGGCCCTTGTAGGGGCGCAGCAGGCCGAAGAACAGCACGACGCGCTTGTCTGTCTGAAACGGCGGCGCCACCGCCGGCTGGTCGGCAAGGTGCACGAAAGCGCCGTGCGCGATCACGTGCACGCGGCGCTCGTCCATGCCGAGCTCGCCCGTCAGCCGTTCGCGCCCGCTCTCGGAGTGCACGACGATCGCGTCGAAGCGGTCATACAGCCGTCGCTGGGCGGCGCGGCGTCGCGCGCCGGCTTCGCGCGGCAGCACGTCGTGCGCGGTCAGCACGCGCGGCGCGCCTGCGCCTGCCGTGCGCGGCGGCAGCAGGCGCTCGTCGAGCTGCTGCACGGGCAGCCACTGGAAGTGCACGACGTCGGCCGCCTCGGCGGCGCGGCGATAGCGCAGCATGTCTGGAACGTGCTCGGCGAGCTTCAGCGCGCGACGCGCCTGCTGCGCGGCTCGTGAGCCGCCGCCGGCGACGCGTGTCGAGCGATAGAAGAAGTCGCGTCTGACATAGCCGTCGGGCTCGGGCACGGCACCGTAGGCGAAGCGGCTGGTGAACAGCTCCACGTCGGGGCCGGCCGCGGCGAGCGCGGCGCTCAGCGCGTGGTCGTAGGGCGGCGTGTAGGCCGATGGGTCGACGACATGGACGCGCATCGTGCAGACAATAAGCTTGAGCGATGATCGAGAGCGAGCGCTACCTGATCCTCGTAGGCGGCGGGCCGCCCACGAACTACGGCGCGTGGTCGCCCGACGTGCTCGGCTGCGTGGCAACTGGCAACACGATCGAGGAGTGCGTGGCGGAAATGCGCTCCGCGCTCGCTTTCCATCTCGAGAGCATGGTCGAGGACGGCGAAGCCATTCCCGAGCCATCTGGACCCGGGGTCTACATCGAGCGCACCACCGCCGCGGTCTAGGCCCGCACTAGAGTCCGCGGCGTGGCGGACGTGGAGCTCACCTACTGCGTGGTCAACACCTCCCAACGCGAGTTGCTGCTGCGCGGGCTGGACGCGATCGCGCGCGAGCGAGCGAGCCTCGCATTCGCGACGGAGGTGCTGGTGCTGGACAACGGCTCGCGCGACGGCTCCGCGCAGGCGGCGCAGCAACATCGGACGGTCGATCAGACGATCGCGCTGGACGAGCGTCGCGGCAAGGCGCTGAACGACTCCGAGCTGCTGCGCCGCGCGCGGGGGCGTTACGCGCTGCTGCTCAACGAGGACTCCGAGCTTCGGCCGGGCGCCACGCTTGCGCTCTGGCGCGCGCTGCAGGAGCGCCCTCAGGCGGCCTGCGCGGGCGCCAAGCTGCTGCGACCGGACGGGCGCGAGCAGTCCTCGGCGTGGCGCTTTCCGACGCCGCTGACGGCGCTCGCCGGCGCGCTGCTGCTGCACCGCCGCTACACCGTGCAGAGCGGCGGCGGCCAGCAGACGCGCGAGGTCGACTGGTGCCAGTCGGCCGCGCTGCTCGTGCGGCGCGAGGCGGCCGAGCAGGTCAGGTGGCTGGACGGCGACTTCTTCGTGTACTCCGACGAGGTCGACTTCGCGCGGCGGCTGCGCGACGCCGGCTGGCGAAGCGTGTACGTGCCGAGCGCCGTGGCGGTGCACCACGAGCAGCTGTCCACGGCAGCCGTGCCTGAGCGGCGCATCGTGGAGATGGCGCGCAACCGCGACCTGTACATGCGCAAGCACCACTCCGCCGCCGCCGCACGCGCGGTTCGCATGCTGACCGCCTGGCCGTATGCACTGCGCGCGCTGGCCGCGCTGGTGCTGCCCGGCCATTCGCCGCGGCGCTACTGGTGCCACGTAACAGCGTCGCTGTGGCCGTCCCGCGGCGAAGGTCTGCGCGAGGCCGCCGAGCGCTACAACCGCGAGCGCTAGATGTCTTTCAACGGGTCCTCGGCATATTCCTCGACCTCGCCGTGCCCCGCGCGGAAGGCCGCCACGCGCCTGCGGCCGTCGGCCAGCAGAGCGCGCGCCTGGATGCGCTCGTCGGCGCCGAAGAAGCGCGTGAGCACCAGCAGGGCCGGCACGAGCGCCAGCCAGACGATGCGCAGCGCGATGCCGGCGAAGCCGCTGGTCGGCAGCAGCAGCTCGCCCGACACGGCCACGCCGGCGAGAATCGCCGTCAACAGCGCCAGGCGCCGCCACTGAAAGCCCACCGCGAACAGCCGACGCGTGAGCAGGTGCATGACCACGAGCATCGCCACGTAGGCGCCGCACAGCGCGATGCCCGCGCCGGCGATGCCGAGGTTCAGTCCGCCGTGCGGTACCAGCAGCAGCAGCAGACCGACGTTGACGACCAGCCCGGCGGCGGCGGCCGGCAGGTTGCGCGAGGTCGCGCGCGCGCGACCGGTGATCACGATCATCACCTGATAGAGCCCGTACAGCGTCCAGGCCAGCGCCAGCCACGGCAGCGCAGAGTGCGCGCCGAAGTACTGCGGCGCCGCCAGCAGGCGCACGATCCAGCGCCCGAGCAGCGCCACCGCGGTGACGACCACACCCGTCGCCAGCAGGAAGTAGGTGGTCACCAGCGAGTACAGCCGCGCGGCCGTGGCGTCTGACTTGATCGAGTAGGCCAGCGGCGGCCAGGCGTACTGAAAGCCGCGCACCATCACGAACACCACCGTGGCGAACTGCAGCGCCACCGAGTAGTCGCCGGCGGCCGCGTGCGAGTAGCTGCGAAACAGATAGAAGCGGTCGGCCACCTGCAGCGCGTACACGCTGGCATCTGCCGGCACCGTCGGCAAGCCGAAGCGCATCATCGCGCGCAGGTCCGGCCAGTGCACACGCAGGCTGAAGCGCCGGCGCAGCACCCACCACAGGCCCAGCACCAAGAGCGCCGAGGCGCCGAAGTTGCCCAGCAGCAGGCCGCGCGCGCCCTCGCCGGCGACGACCACCAGCGTGACCGTGAAGATCACCGTCAACGCCACGTTCGCGCCCGAGGCGAAGATGTAGGCGCGCGCGCGTTCGTCCACGCGCAGCTGCGCGTAGGCCATCTCCAGGTTCGTGAACGCCCACAGGCCGACCGTCGCGCAGTCCAGCAGCAGCGGGTCGTGGTAGCCCAGAATCAGTTCCGACAGCTGCCCCGCGAAGACCAACGCCGCAACTGCAGCGACCGTCGTCGTCCAGGCGACCGTCGCCGTAGCCGTGCGCGCGATCCGCTCACGACGCGACACATCCTCGTCATCAAAATAAAAACGTATGAACGCCTCGCCGACGCCCACACGGAGAAAGATGCTCGCCAGAATCACAGCCGTCAGCAGCGAGTTGGCGGCGCCGTAGCCCGCCGGCGACACGTGACGGGTGTACAGCGGAATCGTGACCAGCGCGATGCCCTTGGCGACGATGTCGCCGAACTGGTAGGCCGCGCCCGTCGCCAGCAGCCGCTTCAGATAGCCGCGCACGGCTGAGAACCTACTCGCCGCTTACGCCGCTGCCGCCGGAGCGCCGCGCTCGCCTGGGGTGCTGTCGCCCCCGTCGCTGTCGCCGGCGCCCGCGAGTGCGACGCCGATGCCCAGCAATGTCCACGTCAACGGGTCCTCGAGGAAGTCCGCGTAGGCGAACGTGTGCAGCACCAGCGCAGCGAAGCACGCCGCGATCGCGATGCGCAGCGGCGATCGCGATGCGCCGCGGAACAGCACCAGGAAGGCCACCACCAGCAGCACCACGTACAGCGCCAGCCCGACGATGCCCTGCTCGGCGGCGACCGTGATCGGAATCGTGTGCGACGCCGACGTGGCGTTCTCCACGCTCGCCCTGGAGTGGCTCTCGTACTCCTTCTGAAACGAGCCCGAGCCGAAGCCCTGCAGCGGCCTGTCGGCGAACAGCTCCAGCCCACCTTCGATCAGCTTGGCGCGGCCGGTCGTCGCGTTGTTGGCCGAGCCGCCGTTGCCCTTCAGGCCGAAGTGCGCGCTCGACGGCGCCAGCAGCACGACCAGCAGCGCCAGCGCGACCAGGCCGCCGGCCGCGTACAACGTCCAGCGCACGGACCAGCGATAGGCAGCCAGCACCGCCAGCCCGAGCAGCAGCGCGGCGATGCTCGACTGCGAGAAGCTCGTCACCAGCCCTGCCAGCAGCCATGCCAGCACCGCCGCGGCCCAGAGCACGCCGCGCGTGTTGCGCCACCACAGCACCACCGCCGTCACGGCGATCATCACCAGCGCCAGAAAGCGCCCGTAGATGTTCGGATCGAAGAACAGCGAGTTCACGCGAAAGTAGTTGTCGAACTGATTCGCCGCCACCACCTTCGGGTTGAGAAACAGTTCCTTGCGCGCGTACTCCACGAACCCGATGCCGGCGAAGATCACGGCCAGCGCAACCGCGATGCCCAGGCAGCGCAGCAGCAGCTCGCGGCGCCAGTCCACGTCGCGCAGCAGCACGAACAGCAGCGCGAATGGCACGTAGAAGAACGCCAGGTTCTCGGCCGCCTTGCCGCGGTCTGACGAGTACAGCGTCTGCAGCGCATACAGCACCAGCGACGCCAGCAGCAGCCATTCCAGCGTGTTCAGGCCGCGCTCTTCGCGGCGCAGCAGTCGCGGCAGCAGATGCGCGATCACCCCGGCGGCGACCACCAGGTACAGCGGAATCAGCAGGTTGACCGTGCGCCCTTCCGCGGAGATCGGCAGGCGAAACGGCAGCGCCAGCACGGCCAGCAGCGGAAACGCGTCGGCGTTGGCGCGCATCAGCACCACCAGGCCGCCGATCAAGACAGCCGCCCCCAGCACCGCGGCCACCACCACGCCGGCGCTCAGCGACGTCGCCGTCACGGCCGGCAAGGCCAGCGCCGTCGTCATGGGCGCACCAGCGTGAAGCTGCGCGGCGACAGCACCGAGCGGCGCTGCTCGCGCAGCGTCACGCGCACGCGATATTCGCCGGCCGGCGCCGGCGCGCCGCTCAGCCGCGGCTGCAGCGCCGAGCGACCGTCGGGCCCGGCCACCAGCGAGTAGCCGTGCGCCGTGCCCAGCCTGCCCGTCCAGCGCAGCGACAGCTGTTTGTAGCGCTGCACCGGGTAGTCGTGCAGCAGCCGCGCCACCTCCGCGCCCGCCGAGTCGACGACCGAGACTGTCGCCTGGTCAGAGCGCGCCAGGCGGAAGGAGATGCGCTCCTGTTTGATGTGACCCGACGGCGTCGGCGAGAAGCGCGGCGTCAGCTTGAACACCTGCACCGCCGTCGGCGTGTGCTTGAGGTGCTGCGTGAGAAAGAACGCCACGAAGCACGCCACCACCAGCAGCCCGAACACGACGCCTGCCGGCCGGTCGCTGACCCGCCGGTTGAGGCTGGTCAATCGCTCCCGGCCGATCTCGTCTCGCCGAGCGCAAAGCGCTCGACCGTGTCCGAGCGCAGACCCAGGCGCAGAGTCTCCAGCGAGAGCACGTCGTCGGCGGCGATGTTGCCGAGGTTGCACTCAGTTCCGAAGCGCTTGAGCAGCCACACCTGCTGCTGTTGAAGAGGCGCGTCAAAGATCAGTCGGTCGACGTCGATCACATGGGCGATCTCGTCGATCAGCCCCGTTCGCGGCTCGCCGTCGGCGCGATAGATGCCTGCCGTTCCCGACTCGCGTGCCTCGGCGATCACCTTCCACGCGCCCGCATCAAGGTCGCGCTCGATCTCCTCGACCCATACATACGGGGCCATGATGAAGTCGGCGTCCTTGCTGCCCACCTCGGCAAACACGACGAAGTCCTTCGACAGGCGTTCGATCAGCTCACGCTTGACCTGCGGCTCGAGCGTGATCGTGCCGTCGGAGATCTCCACGTGGCGCAGCCCCAGCTCGCGCAACCACGCAACCAGGCCGTCCACCCGCCCCTGCCGGATGGCGACCTCGGTGAGCGTTCCGCCGAGCACCACCGGTATGCCGTGCGCGGCGTAGCGCTCGAGCTTCGGCTGCAGGTTCGCCGTCACAAGCGCCGTGCCCCAGCCGAGCTTGACGATGTCCACGCACGCGCCAGCCACCTCCAGCAGGCCGTCCACGTCGGCGATCGAGAGGCCGCGATCGATCACGTGCGTCAGCCCCCGCTCGCGCGGCTTTGCCGAGCGCTCGGGTATGTCCAGAAAGCCGGCTATGAGGGTCCTATGGCGATGTCGCAGCCTTGTCGAGGCCGACGATCACCACCACCGTCGCCGAGCCCGCCAGCGAAGCGATCGTGCCTTCCATCGGCTGCGCCTGGCCGACGCCGAGCGTGCGCGCGACGCTCTGCGCGTCGGCCTTGTGCCCGCTTGCGTACTCCACCACCGTCGCCTGGTTGCCGCCCGGTGGGCTGCCCGTCAGCGCCGCCGCTTTGGTGAAGCCGTGTTCGCTGAGTTCGCTGGACACGTGGTGTGCCAGCCCGTTGGTCGTCGTGCCGTTGAGCACCACCACGTTCACGCCCGCGCGGTTGACCGTCGGGCCGCTCGCTTTGGTCGTCGAGCCGCTCGACGTCTTCGTCTGGCCAGCCGACTGTTCGGACGCGTTCGCCGACTGCGACGCCGTCGTGCTCGACGACGAGCTGCTTCCGCCCTTGGAGCCTCCGCCGATCGACACCAGCACCGCAACCAGCACCGCCACGCCGACGATCAGCCCACCGACGATCAGCAACGTCGCACGCGCCGGCGAGCGGCGCTCCGTGCGATAGCGACGCACGCCCGGCTGCGCCGTCTCGCCGCGACGAGCCGCCGACGCGCTCGCTGCGGCGGCGCGGCGCGTAGACGCGCCAGCCGGCGCATCGTCGACCGGCAACGCCGACCTGCGTGTCGCCGCGCCCGCTGCCGCGGCCGCTGCCGGCACGGCACGGGCGCCGCTCGCAGCAGCGGCGCCTGCGGTTGCACTCGCACCCGCGGCCACCGGTGCGCTCGATGCGGGCGGCGCCGGTGGCGCGGGCGGGCGCACGGGCGGGCTCGGCGAGCGCGGCGTTGCGCTCTTGGCCGCCGTCGCGGCTGCCGCCACGGTCGCCGGCGCCGGCGTGCGCGGCTCCGAGCCGGCCGGCTGCGATGAAGCGGGTTGCCCGACAGGCGCCGACGGCGACTGCGCGCCCGCCGGCGTTTGCGAGCCTGGCTGTCCGGGCGCAGCGGTCGTCGCGCCGCCACTCGCAGGCTGCGGCGGCGCTGCGCCACCCGCTGCAGGCGCGCCGGAGCCTGCGGCCGCGCCCGCGGGTGTCGCCGGTTGCGGTGTCGCTACGGGCGAGGCCGACGCATTCTCGCCTGATGCGTTGTGACCGGCTGGCGCTGTCGCCGCGCCCGCGGCCGCTGCCGTGGCGGCCGTCGCGGCTGCCGTAGCCGGCGTCTGCGCCGGCACGCCGACTGTTGCGGCGCCGGCCTGAGCGATCGTCGGCGCCGGCGTGGCCGGCCCGGCCACTGCCGTCTGCTCGCCTGTCGCCGGCACCGCGCGCGCGTTCAGCGGCACCGTGCGCGGCACTGCACGCACGCTGGTCTGCGCGGCCACCGCCGGCTGGGCGGGCGCGGCAGGCTGCTGCAGGCGCGCCGACGCTTCGGCGCTGACGCGCTGCTCGACCTCGGCCGCTCGCTCGGGCGCTCGGCCGGCCCACTCACGCAGGCGCTTGAGCTCGCGTGCCTGCGAGAACACCAGCAGCGAAAGGATCGCGATGCCCAACAGCGCCGCGAAACCGGCGATCGCGCCGACTTTTGTGAAGTCGCCCGAGAGCGAGAGCGCGAGCGGCGTGCCAGTCATGAATCCGGAGAGTGTATGAGGGCGGCAGGCGCATCGCGCCCGTCAGCACTCGGCGCATCGCGCGTCGCCTCCCCTGGCAGGGCGCGCGGCGTTCGTGACTCGGCGTGCAGCGCCGACAGCTCGGCCACGCGCGCTGCGAGCCCCGCCGCGTCGCCCTCGAGCACCAGCAGGCCGATCTCAGCGAACATCGACTCCACCGCGTCCGCGCCGAGCGGCTCTCGGTCGGCCAGCAGGATCTTCTCGGCGCTCGTCGGCCGCGCGCGCTCGTAGCTGTTGAACAGCTCCTCGTGCAGCTTCTCACCGGGGCGTCGCCCGACGACCTCGACCTCGATGTCGCGATCGGGGTCCAGCCCCGACAGCTCGATCATCGCCCGTGCCAGCTCGAGAATGCGCACCGGCTCGCCCATGTCCAGCACGAACACGTCCGCGCATGGCTCGGATGCGCGCGAGCGCGCGGTCGGGTTGGCCCGTCGCTCGTGCGCGCCCAGCTCCGCCGGGGGCCGGCCGTTGCTCGTCGCATCGCGTCGCTCGGCCGCCAGCGAGCCGCTGCGAATGATCAGCTGCACCGCCTCGGGAATCGTCATGAAATAGCGCGTCATGCGCTCGTCGGTCACCGTCACCGGTCCGCCGCGCTCGATCTGGCGGCGGAAGATCGGCACCACGCTGCCCGAGGAGCCGAGCACGTTGCCGAAGCGCACCGCCGCGTAGTGCGTGTCGGCGAAGCGCGCCGTCGCAGCCTCCAGCGCGAACTCGGCCAGCGCCTTGGATGCCCCCATCACCGTCGCCGGCGATACGGCCTTGTCGGTGGACACCAGCACGAAGCGCCCGACGCCCGCCTCGCCGGCCACGTGCGCGACCACCCGCGTGGCGATCGCGTTGTTGCGCACCGCCTCCACCGGGTTGGCCTCCATCAGACCGACGTGCTTGTAGGCCGCCGCGTGGAACACCACCGTCGGGCGGTGCTCGGAGAAGACCTCGCGCATGCGCTCCTCCTCCTTGCAGTCGGCCAGCACCGCCGAGAGCATCGACGGCGACACGTGCCGCTCGTCCTCCAGCTCGCGCTGGATCGAGAAGAGGTTGTCCTCGGCGTGGTCCAGCAGCACGATGCGGTGCGGCTCCACGCGCGCGATCTGCCGGCACAGCTCGGCGCCGATCGAGCCGCCCGCGCCCGTCACCAGCACCGTCTCGCCGGCCAGGTAGGCGCCGACCTTCTCCAGCTCCATCTGCACCGGCTCGCGCCCCAGCACGTCCTCGACGCGCACCTCGCGCATCTGCCGCGCCAGCGCGCCGCGCGTCTGCAGCAGCTCGAACACCGTCGGCAGCGTGCGCACCGGAATGCCGCGCGAGCGGCACTCGCGCACGATGCGCGCGCGCGTCGACCCCGGCGCCGAGGGAATCGCGATGATCATTTCGTCCGGTTCGGCGTCGTCGAGAATGCGCGGCAGGTCAGCTTCGGTGTTGCCGCGCACGCGCACGCCGTCGATACGCAGGCGTCGCTTGCTAGGGTCGTCGTCGACGAAGCCGACCGGCGTCAGCCCGAGGCCGCGGTTGCGCACGATCTCGCGCAGCACCAGCCGCCCGCCATCGCCGGCTCCGGCGATCAGCACGCTGCGCTCGCCCTTGCGCCCGCCGCGAAACGCCGCCAGCGGGCGGCGCTCGTATGCACTGCGCGCGAGCGCGCGCACGCCGACCAGGAAGACCAGCGCCAGCAGCGCGTAGAGCACGATCACGCCGTTGGGCAGGCCGATCGCCGACGTGCCATGGCTCGTCTCGTGCTCGACCGGGCGCACGACAGCCACGGCCACGACCGTCAGCAGAACGATCGCCACCACGCCGCGCGCCACCGCCTCGTAGTCGCGCTGGCCCGAATAGCGCCAGCGGCGTTGATAGACCCGCGCCAGCACCAGCACCGGCAGGCTGCCCGCGAGCACCCACCAGATCGTGCGTTCGCGCAGGTCGGAGTAGTACGTGTTCGGGCCGTTGTTGAAGCGCAGCTCGAACGCGAGGTAGTACGCGAGCGCGACCAGCACCCCGTCGACCGCCAGATGGACCAGCGCATGACGATGCAGAGGCAAGGCCGCCGAGCGGATCCGTCGGCGCATTTGCAGGATTGTAAGCGCCCGCGGGCGCTTAGGCGCCTTGGGCGCGGCCGTGCAACGGCGCCAGCAACAGGTCCATCAGCCGCCTCGGATCGCGGCGCACACGGGCTTGAGCCGCCACCGCGCCCGGCGCGACCAGCTCCAGCTCCGCGTCGCGGCTCAGGCGTCGCATCCGACCTTCGGCGATCAAACGGTCGTCGACCGCGCCCGGACGACCCTCGAACGTCGTGAACACCGGCACGCCCAGCGCCACCGCCTCGCGGTTCATCGTGCCCCCCGCCGACACCACCAGCGCCGAATAGGCGATCAGCGACTGCGCGTCGATCGCTCGCTCGGGCAGCACGAACTCGGCCACGCCGGCCAGCTCCGCCCGCTGCGCCTCGATGCGTGGCAGCACCACCGGCTGCACTCCCTGCTCCATCGCCAACACCCGCAGACGCTCGAGCACTCCGGCGAACAGATCGTTCTCGAAGCGGTGATACAGCGACACCTCCGGCGGCGTGCGCACGACCACGATCGGCCGCTCGGCGTCCAGGCCCAGCTCGTCCAGCACCGCCGCGTCCGGCGTGAAGTCCGCCAGGTAGTACTCCTCCTTCAGACCCTCGTATGCGTGCAGCTTTCCCCGCGCGCCGTAGCGCTCCAAGCGCTGCGGCGGAATCGCGTCGGGCACGACGACCGCCGCCGCCAGGCGGCAGTTGACGTTGTGCTGCACCGTGGCCCACTCGTAGTCGAACATCGTCGAGCTGGGCAGGCGCAGCAGTGCAGCAGCCACCGAAACGTCGTTCGAGCCGTGCCCCAGCGCGATGTCAAAGCCCCTGCCTCCGGCCGCACGCTGCTGCGCGCGCGCCCAGCGCACCAGCGCCGCCGAGCGCGACGCCAGCCCGAGAGCCTTCGCCCGCAGGCGCTCGCCGCGGTGGCGGCCGATCTGCGTGTGCTCGATGCCGAAGCGCTCGCACAGCGCGAGCGTCTGTGCGAAATCCCGCGCCGTCACACGAACCTCATGCCCGTCTGCCTCCAGCAGCTCGATGATCGGCCGCATCACCAGCACGTGCGGGCTGTTCGTCAGGTCGATCCAAACGCGCATCCGCGCAACGGTAGTCCGGCCGCACCGGGAAAGCCAACGCCGCCGGCCCACACCCCCGGTATCGTCCCCCGCCATGCTCGTGCTCGCCTCGATCTCCGAATCGGTCGTCAACGAAACGTCGCACTTCGTGCGCACGGCGGGGCTGCCGGGCATCTTCCTGCTGATGGCCGTCAGCTCGGCTTGCATTCCTGTGCCGTCGGAGGTGGTCATGCTGTTCGCCGGCTTCGTCGTCGCCGATCACACGGCCAGCGGCTCCGCGCATCACCTGACGATGGTCGGCATCGTGCTCGCCGGCCTGATCGGCACGATGGTCGGCTCGTGGGTCGCCTACGCCGTCGGGCGCGGCGGGCGCCTGGAGCTGCTCGAACGCCATGGTGACAAGGTCCACATGGGACCAGCGCAGATCGACCGAGCAGACCGCTGGTTTCAACGCCACGGCGAGCAGATCGTGCTGTACGGACGACTGGTCCCGGTCATTCGCGCCTTCGTCTCACTGCCCGCCGGCGTCGCGCGCATGCCGCTGACGCGCTTCAGCGTCCTCACGCTGATCGGCTCGCTCCCTTGGGTGCTCGGCTTCGCGATCGCCGGCCACGCGCTCGGCGGCGACTGGAAGAGCGTGCGCCACGCCTTGGAGTACGTCGACTACGTGCTGCTCGCGGCGATCGTGCTCGGCATCGGCTATCTGATCGTGCGCCGCCGGCGCGGCGGCGACGACGCGGCCGGCGAGCCCATTGACGGCGCACCGGGCGCCGGGCCGGCCCCAGACGCGCCTTGACGCGCGCCACCGCGCGAGCGCGACTCGCCTTGCGCCAATCGCTGGCGCTCGGCCTGCTCCAGGGGCCGACGGAGCTGCTGCCGGTCTCCTCCTCGGCGCACACCACGCTCGTGCCCTTCCTGCTCGGCTGGCCCTATGCCGAGCTCGACGGCGAGCTGCGCAAGTCATTCGAGGTCGCGCTGCACGCCGGCGCGGCCGGCGCGCTGGCTATCGACATGCGCGGCGAGCTCGTGGAGGCTCTGCGCACGCTCGACGCTCGCCGGCTGACGACCGTCGCCCTCTCGCTGGCGCCCGCCGCCGCCGCAGGTCTAGTGCTCGGTCCGACCATCGAGCGCCAGCTCGGCGGCCCGCAATCGATCGCGGTCGGGCTGATCGCCGGCGCCGGAGCCATGGCCGCGGCCGAGCTGCGCGGCCAAGCCGGCCACCGCGGACACGCCGACGCCGGCCCCGCCGACGGGCTCACACTCGGCGTCGCGCAGGCGCTCGCGCTGATTCCGGGCGTGTCGCGTTACGGCGCCACGCTTGCCGCAGGGCGCGCGCGCGGCTTCGCGCGAGCCGACGCCCAGCGGCTTTCCTGGCACGTGGCCCTGCCGGTCATGCTCGGCGCCAGCGCCCTGAAGGCCCTGCACATGAGCCGCCGACCGCCTGCGGGCAGCTCCGTGCCGCTGGCCGCAGGCGCCGGCGCCGCCTTCGCCTCGACCCTGATCAGCTCGCGCCTGCTGCGCCGGCGCGCCGGCGCTCTGCGTTCGCTGCTGCCCTACAGCCTCTACCGCGTGGCGCTCGCCGCGCTCGCCGTCATCCGGATGCGCGCACAATAGATCGCCATGACCATGCTCGGCACACTGCTCGGCGGGCGCTATCGGCTCGATGCGCAGATCGGTCGCGGCGGCATGTCGACCGTCTACCGCGCGTTCGACACGGTGCTCGAGCGCCCCGTCGCGATCAAGGTGATGCATCGCGAGATCGCCTCGGACTCCGATCAGCTCGAGCGCTTTCGTCGCGAGGCGCGGTCGGTGGCGCGCCTCAGCCACCCGCACATAGTCACCGTCATCGACGCCGGCGAGGAGCCTTCCGAGGACGGAGCTGAGGGCGTCGGCGCTCCCTACATCGTGCTCGAGTACGTGCCCGGCGAGACGCTCAAGCAGCTGATCCGTCGCGAGGGCCCGCTGCCGATCACCGAGGCCATCGCCTACGCGATCGAGATCGCGCGTGCGCTCGGCGCCGCGCACGAGCGCCAGATCGTGCATCGCGACGTCAAGCCCCAGAACGTGCTCATCTCAGAGGAAGGCGGCGCCAAGATCACCGACTTCGGCATCGCGCGCACGCTCACCGAGGAGGGTCTCACGATCGCCGGGCGCGTGCTCGGCACGACCGACTACGTCTCACCCGAGCAGGCGCTCGGTCAGCCGGTGACCGGCCAATCCGATCTCTACGCACTCGGCGTCGTGCTCTACGAGATGCTCACCGGCCAGGTCCCCTTCGAGGGTGAGACGCCCGTCGCCGTCGCCATGCGCCACGTGCGCGAGCAGATTCCCGACGTGCAGCAGTTGCGACCCGAAGTCTCCGCCGCGACCGCCTCGGTGGTCGACCGCGCTGTCGCCAAGGACCTCGACTACCGCTATCACGATGCCGACGCCATGGTCGCCGACCTCGAGGAGGTGCTCGCGATCGAGGCGGCCCGCGCGGGGCAGGCCACCGGCGAGGTCACAAGCGTCCTGCGCACGCTTCCCGGCGACACGCGCAGACGCCTGCCCTGGCGAATGCGCCACCCCGCGCGCTGGCTCGCCTCGCTGGCGCTTGTCGCCGTCATCATCGCCATCGCCATCGTCGCCGCCGCCCAGCAAGCGCACAAAGGCACCGGCGTCGCCTCCGACGTGCAGGCCAGCGCCGGCCTTCAGGCCGTGCCGCTCAGCCAGACCGCCGCGCACGACTACAACCCGTTCGGCACCGGACCCGAAAATCGCAACCGCGTGCAGAACGTCGTCGACAGCGACCCCAACACCGTCTGGAGCACCGCCCACTACTACGAACGCACGCTCAAGAAGGCCGGCGGCACCGGCGTGGGCGTGTACATCGACGCGTCTCCCGGCGTCGTCGCTCGGGCGATCGAGCTGCAGACGACCACGCCCGGCTTCGACGTGCAGGTCTATGGAGCGCACAGCGTCAACCTCTCCTACCCCTACGGCAACAGCACTTCGCTGACCGCCCGTGGCTGGCTCGGCCCGCTCGGCTCGGCCAGCAACGTCAAGAGCCACCAGCGCATCAAGCTCTCCAGTGCCGCCACCCCATACCGCTACTACCTGATCTGGCTGACCACCCTGCCCCCCGGTCAGGAATCGGCTTCGATCTCCGACCTGACCCTCTTCAAGTAGCGCCTCAGAACGCCTGCTCCCCCACCGCCGCGTGCCGCTCGATGCCCAGCCGGCACAGGCGATCTACGAGCTCGGCGTACTCCACGCCCGAGGCCGCGAGCAGCTTTGCGTACACGCTCGTCGGCGTGAATCCCGGCATCGTGTTCAGCTCATTCACCAGCACATGCTCGCCGTCGACGAAGAAGTCCACGCGAGCCAGCCCGTCGCAACCCGCCCGCGCGAACGCCTCCAGCGCGAGCTCTCGCACACGCGCTGCCGCCTGCGCGGAGATGCGCGCCGGCACCAGCAGCTCCATGCCGCCCGCCGCGTACTTCGCGTCGAAGTCGTAGAAGTCACCCTCGAAGACGATCTCGCCGGGGGTCGACGCGACCGCCGGCTCAGCGGCCTGCGCGCGCTCGGCAGCCAAGTTTCCGAGCACGCCGCACTCGACCTCGATGCCGCTCGCCGCCGCCTCCACGATCACGCGCTCGTCGTAGGCGAACGCCGACTCGATCGCCGCCACCAGCTCGCTCTCGGTCGTCACCTTGACGATGCCCACCGACGAGCCCAGATGCGAGGGCTTGACGAACACGGGCAGGCCGAGCTGCATCGCCTGCTCGAGCAGCTCCTGACGCCCTGCGCCGGCGAGGGTCTGCTCGCGGACGTCCACATAGCCGACCTGCGGGATCGTGCCCGACGCCGCCATCAGCTCCTTGAACAGCACCTTGTCCATGCACAGCGCCGACGCGGCCACGCCGGAGCCGACATACGGGGCGTCGAGCATCTCCAGCATGCCCTGAACCGTGCCGTCCTCACCGAAGCGGCCGTGCAGCACCGGAAAGACCACGTCCACACCGAGCAGTCCGCCACCCGGCGTCGTCGCCAGAGGCTCGCCCTCGCCGTCTCGTCGCCACGCGCCGTCGCGGCCGATCTCCACCCAGACGACCTCGTGACCGCCGGCCCGAAGCCCATCACGAACAGCTGCGGCCGAGGACAGCGACACGTCGTGCTCGGAGGAGCGGCCTCCCGCCAGCACGGCGACCGTCAGCGTGCTCGCCGTCATCCGGCCGCGGCCGGAGGCGGCGTCGCGGGAGGCGTCGTGGTGGTCGTCGGAGTCGTCGTCGTCGGCGTCGTGGTCGTCGGCGTCGTAGGCGTCGTTTCCGCCTTCACGCCCACCGTCAGCGTGACGGTGGAGCCCTTGCGCGCTTTGTGCCCGGCGCTCGGGCTCTGCTTGAGCACGAGTCCGACCTTGCTGGCATCGCTCGTCGTCACCTGCACGAGCGTCGGCGTGAAGCCCGCACCACCCAGCGCCGCCGAGGCCTGCGTCTCAGACTGGCCCACGACCTTCGGCACTTCCACTTCGTTGGAAGCCTTGGCGATCGTCAGGTCGACCGTCGCTCCAGTGCGAACCGTCGAGCCGGCCGACGGCGTCTGTGCGATCACGTTGCCTGCGGCCTGCGCGGTCGAGACCTGTGACGTGACCGATCCCACCGACAGCCCGACCGCCGTCAACGCCGCTTCGGCGCCGCTCTGCGAATCGCCCGACACATCCGGCACGCGCACCTGTGCCGGCCCGCTGGACACGAGCACCGACACCGGGCTGCCCACCTGCAGCTCCGTGCCGGCCGGCGGTTCGGTGCCGATCACCTTGCCCTGGGCGACCTTCGCGTTCGGCTGCTGCATGGTCGTCGGCTGAAAGCCCGCTTTGCGCAGACGGCTGACCGCCTGGGCCGCCGTCAGCCCTTCGACGCTCATCAGCGCCGCACTGCCCGGGCCGCTTGACACGACGATGCTCACCCCCGAGCCGCTGTCGACGCGGCTGCCGCCCTTCGGCGACTGGCGGATGACGCGCCCGCTGGCCACGGTCGCGCTCGACGACAGTGACGGCGTCGCACTGAGTTTCTGTGCGCGCAGCTTGGTCGACGCCGCCTGTTCGGTTTCGCCTGTCACGTTCGGCACCGTCACCTGGCGCGTCGGCGAAGACAGCAGCAACACCGCCGCGACGATCGCGCCGACCAGCAACGCCGCCAGCAGCCCCCACAGCAGCACGCGGCTGATCGCCGGGCCGTCGCCCGAGCCGGAGTCG
>DATARK010000063.1:0-31293 GCA_036264175.1 Solirubrobacteraceae bacterium | reverse complement strand
CTCAGCACCCTTTTCGCGAGCTCCGTTTCCTCATACGCCTCCAGTCATGCGCGCGCACCGGGACTCGCTGATGCCGCATCGATCCATGGCTACACAACCGCGTTCGCCTGGGCGGCCGGCATCTTCGGGTTCGGACTGCTGCTCGCCTTGATCATCCTGCCCTCGAAGCGCCGGGCTCCCGCACCGAAGCCAGTGAGCAGAACGGAGATGGAACTCGCGCCCCCGACCAGAACACCGGCGACACCGGCGCCTGCGACCACGGCGCCTGCGACGCCCATCTTGGTGACGGGGCCCTGCGGTCACTTCGCCGTGACCGTAAGGGCCGTGCGCGTCGAACTTCGAGGTTCAGGTAGGCGCGACGGAGCCAGCCGGTCGCCTGTCCAGGCCACGACCGGACGCGACGACACGAATCGGTAGAGCCTGAGCCGAGCAGCGTGTCGCGTCGCTCGCGCGACTCACCGCTCAGCGCCCGCATAGTTCGGCTGCCGTCCGCAGCGAAGGCGTCCTTCGAGACCCCAAGCGTCCATCGTCCTCAGTACTCCACCGGTAGTAGGCCAAAGAGTCCCCTTCAGGCCGACGACAGGGGCACGTCCGCTGTCTAGCGTTCACGCGGATAACGATCAGGAGCACAAGGAGCGCCCCAACGACAGGAGGGTCGGCTATGCCGTTCGTAAAGGTAGGACGCGAGAACAGCTCGGATATCGAGCTCTACTACGAGGACCACGGGTCGGGCCAGCCCGTGATCCTCATCCATGGGTATCCCCTCGACGGCCACTCATGGGAGCGGCAGGAGCGGGCGCTGCTCGACGCCGGTTACCGCACGATCGCCTACGACAGGCGTGGCTTCGGACAATCCAGCCAGCCGACTACGGGCTACGACTACGACACGTTCACATCCGACCTGAAGGCTCTCCTCGATCATCTGGCACTCGACCAGGAGATTGTGCTGGCCGGCTTCTCCATGGGCACCGGCGAGGTGACCCACTACCTCGGCACGCATGGTTCAGAGGGCGTGGACCGGGCCGTGCTCTTCGGCGCGATCCCCCCGTTCTTGCTGAAGACCGACGACAATCCCGACGGCGTTGACAAATCGGTGTTCGACGGCATCAAGCAAGCCGTGCTGGCCGACCGCTTCAAATGGTTCGACGACTTCTTCGCGAACTTCTACAACACCGACGAGCTGGCTCCCGAGCGAATCGGCGACGCGGCTCTTCGCGCGAGCTTCCAGGTCGCAGCGGGATCCTCGTGGCACGCGAGCTACGCCTGTGTCGACAGCTGGCTGGCGGACTTCCGCGCCGATGTCGCGACGTTCGACATTCCGGTGCTCGTCGTGCACGGCACCAAGGACCGGATCCTGCCCTACGAGTCGACCGCTGCTCGTCTCGAAGGCCTGAACTCGAACATCACCGTTGTTCCAGTCGAGAACGGCCCGCATAACGTCGGCTGGACATTCCCCGTCGAGTGCAACAAGGCGCTGCTGGATTTTCTCGGCTCGGGGCGTGATCTAAGTCCTCGCGGCGAGGCCGCGGAGTGAGGCCGGGCGCAGCCAAGGCCCAGACGGACTAGTTGTTCGGTTCGCCGGCTCGCATGCCGCGAATCTGCACGGCATAGCCCGTGTAGGTTTCTTCGCCGCCGAGGTCCGGACTGTCGTGTGAGTAGGCGATGTGCGCCCAGCCTCGGGAGTCGGTGTCGACGCCGAAGTCGTCGAACAGCTGTCGGCCGGTCGTGCATTCGATGCCTCCCTCGCACACTTCACCCTGGTGCACCGGGAACAGCTGGTGCGGCTTCAGCCAGGAAGTCGCAGTGCCTTTGAAGTTCTGCACGAAATCGACGTACCAGGTCTGATTGGCTTCGGTCGGCGTTCCGTAGTAGACGAGGTCGACGCCCTTCGAAGTGGCTACGAGCCACGGGAAGATCGCCTGCGCGGACCCTTTGCTGATCGGTTTCGTCGGCTTTGAGCAAGTCCAACTGAGACCGTGGTCTGTCGAGAGCGCAGTCCTGATCACATGATTGTCCGACCAAGCGTACCAGATGTCTCCGGACGGGGCGACGGAGACGTCCGGGAAGTTGTGGTCGAGGTCTGTGGAGCCCGGCGCGATGCTGCACGGGATCGGTCGGTCGACGAAGGTGTGGCCGCCATCGGCCGAGACCGCGAGGAACGCCTCGTTGTTGTGTTCGCCGCCTTCTTCGGAGGGAGCCACGAAGGACTGATATGCGTAGAAGTCACCGGTCGTGTCGGGCAGGTTGCGATGGTCGATGACGAGGTTGCCGAGCTCATTGCTTGCTTCCTTGTAGTCGCCGAGAGGAATCGCGGTAGTCGTTTTCACATAGGTGCTGCCGCCATCGTCGGAGCGCAAAATTTCGATGTTGTTGGTCGCGATTTGGTGGTAGCTGAGCAGCGACGTTTCGGCGCCGAACGCGGCGATCCACTCGCGGTCGTCGATCGGCAGGCCCGCGACGACGGGCGCCTGACTGAACGTCGTGCCGTTGTCGGTGGAGTGCGCGACGTTGACCGAAGCGAGGTTGAGGCTCGATACGTAGACGTTGTAGTTTCCTGCTGCGTTGGGGGCGTTGGCGATCGCCACGTCGATGTCGCCGCCGCTCGCGCCTTTGCCGCTCACGCCGTTGGGCTGTCCGCGAAACTCCAGCCCGCACCCGGACGCGCCTCGGCCGCCGAGTGCACTGAGGCCACGCCACAGCACACTGCCGCTGCCGACGCCCAGCTCAGAGCCAAGGTACACGTTGTCGGCGCGCGAGACGTGAATGGCCGGCTCGCCGGCGGCGTTTTCGCCGCAACCGGTTTCTCCGGCCGTGCCAGCCTTGAGCTCGCCGAAGGAAAACAGTTCTGTAGCCGCGGCCGTCGCAGGCGCCAGAGCGAGCAGGCTTACAAGGACGAGACCGATCAGTACCGATCGACGGGCAGCGAAGCGACGCGGCATTGTGGATCCTCCGTTGGAGATGGCTAGGACCGGTCGGACCGATCGATCGACGCCTACATACCCGAAGTCCAAGTCTTGAATCTCGGATGCGCGCGACCGATCCGAGCCGCCGCGAGCTAGACACCCGACGAGCAGGGGCAGTCGCCTGTCCGGTTGGCGCTACGAGAAGCTGACATCGTTGAGGAACGCCTCAATCTCGCCGTTCACCTTGAACCAGCAACCCTGACCTGCCCGTCGTGTCGCTGCCGGTCACCGGCGCAGTCCGGCCCTGTCATGCTGGGCTTTCAATCAAGCGGATGAAGGGATTCGAACCCTCGACCTTCGCCATGGCAAACCGGACTCGGCTCCCCGAGACGCCTAGATTCGGGCCGATGATCATGGCTGAAATGGCTTGATGATACTAAATCACGTGCGTTTGGTACCCAAAGCGGTACCCACTGGTGTTGGCGGTACCCACGTGGTACCCACGGTGTAAGGTGGTCCCAAGCCCGATGCCGCCATCGAAGCCAAACGCCAACGTCATCGTCCGCGAGAATCGCGACCAGCCGTTCTACGAGGCGAAGTTCCGCCACCAAGGCCGGCAGGTCAAGCGCCGCATCGGTCCTGCGTGGATCGAGCGCGACCCAGCCACGGGCGCGTGGACCCGGCGCCGCGGACGAGTGCCCGACGGGACCTACGACGAGCGCGGCGCGGTGGTGGCCGCGGCAGAGATCGTCGCCGCATACATCGCCGAAGCTGCTGATGCCGAACGCGTCGAGCAGGAACGCCGCTCACGGGGCGTGACCTTCCGCGAGGTCGCCCACGACTACATGCGATGGCTCGCAGACGTCGCCGGCGCGAAGCCCTCCACCCTGCGCGACCGCGAGAGCGTCCTCGGCGAGCCCGGCGTCCCGCGCAAGCGCGGCAAGGGCGAGCTACGCGCACACGTCATGGCGGCGCTTGGCGATCGTCCCGCATCGAAGATCACGACGCGCGAGGTCAACGACGTGCTGGCGGCGGTGAGCGCGACCGGAGCGTCGGCGAGCACCGTGAACAAGTACCGCGCGGTCATCTCGGCGGTGTTCAACCACGGCTGCAAGCCCGCGACGTTCGCGCTGTCTGACAATCCCGTCAGCGCCGCCGACAAGCGCCGCGAACCGAGCCCTGGCGCGCTCGTGTTCTACTCCCCCGCCGAGATCGAGGCAATCGCGCGCGCGTTCGCCGACGGTCGCCACCGCGACCCTCGGTTCCCGGCAGTCTCGGACAGCGAGCGAAGCGCGCGACAAGCCGAGGATCAGCAGGACGCCGAGATGATTCGCGTAGCCGCCTACGCGGGACTGCGCCAAGGCGAGCTGCTCGCGCTGCGCTGGCGCGATGTCGACTTCGCGGGGTCCGCGGTGACGGTTGCGCGCGCGATGAGCGCAGGCGTCGAATCGACAACGAAGTCAGGACGTGTCCGCCGAGTGCCGCTCGCCGACCAGGCCGCCGCCGCGTTCGACCGCCTGAGCCGACGCGATCACTTCACCGCGCCCGGCGAGCTCGTCTTCTGCAACGTGCTCGGCCGCCCGCTCGACGGGTCCGCCTTGCGCCGCCGCTACCGCCGTGCTCAGATCGCGGCCGAGGCCCGGCGCCTGCGTTTCCACGACCTGCGCCACACGTTCGGCTCGCTGCTTGCCGCGCGTGGCGTCGATGTCGTGACGATTCAGAAGGCGATGGGACACAGCGCGCTCAGTACAACGAGCCGCTACCTGCACGCTCGCCCGGCATCCGAGCAGGCCCAGGCTTTCACGGCGGCGTTCATGCCGTTGGTCGAGAACGGCGTCAACGCGATCCCGGCGTAAGCAGCGTCGGCCTGACACTCCGCACCGTCACGTGGTTCCGTCGCTCGACGGCACATACTTGGGGCATGAGCGACACCTTGACCCTGACCGCTGTGTTTACGCCCGACGAGAACGGCTGGACGATGGCCCAACTCGCGGAGTGGCCGGCGGTTGTCACTTGCGCGTCGACGGTCGAAGAGGCGCGGGCGATGCTGCATGACGCCGCGAGCGAGATGATCGCGTCGTACCGCGACGAGGGCCGTGAGCCGCCGATCGGCGGCGGACACGCCGAGGCGCTGACGATCAGCCTCGACAGTTGACGCGCTGGGATCGCGAAGTCGGTCAGCTAGACCGATCTTCCACGGCCTGACCGATCAAGGCCGTTTCGATGTGCTGGCGGATGTAGAGCCTGCGTCTTCCGATCTTGACGCTGGGCAGGATGCCCCGGCGTGCCCAGTCTTCGACCGTCGAGACGGGCGCGTGCAGCAGCAGGGCGACATCGCGGGCGGTCAGCACGTCATCGGCGGTCAGTCGTCGTCGCGGCGGCGCAGCCATCGCTCAGACCCTCGGGCGCCCCGAGCCAGTCGCAGTAAGACCCATGTCAGATCCAGTCGTCCGGAGGCGCGCCCGGAGTCCATGCGTTCGTGACACCGCCCGGCTCCCGAGCGACCTCGCGCCCAAACTCGGCAATGTGGAGCTGGAAGCTCAGCTCTTCGACGGGATCGCGCGCAGAGTCGTCGAGCAGCTGCCGCCAGCAGATCAGAGCGCACACGTGCTCGAGGTGCGCGGCGTCGTTCCACCATCCATTCTGGAGCCCCCGCAACTGAGCCGGATAGCGGCCGCACAGCGCGACGATCTCGCCCCACATCTGTCGGCGCCAGTTCGGATCGCCGCCATATGGCTCGAGCCAGGGCGGGCGCTCGCTGGGCCGGCTGTCCGGAATCGCTCGGCGCTTCGCCGGCATGCGTCGTCCGTCTGCGCTCAGCTGGTCGAGCTGGTCGCGGACGAGTTGCGCGGCTATGCGCGCAACGGGCTCGTCTGCCTCGTCGGCCATGCGCTCGAGAACGCGGATCAACGGTTCGGGGAGCGTAATCCTAACTCGACGGTCCATCTCGGCTCCGATCTCTCGTGGTCGAGGCTCTGCCTCCGTTCTCTCTGTGTGTCTATGACCACGAACGGCCGAAAGCGGCCACGCAGTTTTGCGGGCCTCTTTTGGCCCGGGCTCGGCCCCCGTGCATCTAGTCTGTACGGCCGGTGGAGGGGAGCGACGAGCCGCGGGGAGCCCGGCAGCGCACCGATGGGCTTAGAGGAGGAACGGGTGGCTCGGAGACAGCCGCAAGCGGACGCGATGCGGAGGCCGGAACGCGGGACCGCCGGGACTGGAGAAGCGGAGCAGAGGTGGCGTCAGTGCGCAGGAACGCTCGCGCGGGTGCCCGGACTCGACGTCGTCGCTCGCCGACTCGACCTCCACGAGCACGCAGCCGCGCTGATCGCCTCACTCGACGCGATCCTGCCGATGATCGCGGAATGGCGGACGGACATCCGATGACGGCCATGCTGTGCCATGGATCGGATCGGCGAGGCTCTGCGAAGTCCCGCAAACGCTACGGCCCGCCCCACAAGGCGAAAAGAAGGCGACGAAGATCAATCGGTGCGGTGGTTCTAGAGGCGCACCGCCGCGATGGTCGCCCCAACCCCGATCGCAAACAATGCAACCGGTGGAAGCCCGGAGAGCGCTAGCACCAGCATTGCCGTGCCGAAGCTCCCTAGAAGCATTCGTCGGGCCTCGACGCTCATCGCCAGCAGTGCTCTAACGCGGGCACTCGCGCGGCGGCGCGCCTGGCCGTGGGGTAGGTGATCGTGGGAACGTTCATCACCTATTCCGTCGCTGTTTGAACCGGGAAAATAGTGCCATCTGGGCGACTATCAATCGTCCGTTTGAAACTCCCGCGCTAGTCATGACGTCCGCGTTCACGTCTATTACATGTCTGATGTGGGCTGTTGTGCCTCCGCGTTCTGCGGCGGCTGCCCTAGCCGCCGGGTAGCGGTGATGCATCCCCTATTTGCCGGCGGTGGATACTCACGCTCCGCAGCCGGATGTAAGCTCGCACGCGTGGGCGCGGGACGCATTGGAAGAGGCACTTGAGACTGAATTTCAACCAGGAATGGGAGATCGGCGAGCCGCTCGACAAAGGCGGGTTCGGCCTCGTGCGGCTCGCGAGCTCTGGCGAGATTCAGGCGGTCGCGAAGTTCGTCCCGAAGGTCCCCGGCGCTGAGCGCGAGATGCTGTTCGTCGAGCTCGGTACGGCCCGCAACGTGATCCCGATCATCGACTCCGGCGAGACCGAGGACAGCTGGGTCATGATCATGCCCCGCGCCGAGCGTTCGCTGCGCGGCCACATCGACGCCAAGGGACCGGCGCTCAGCGTGGGCGAGGTCCGCTCCGTTCTGATCGACATCGCGGCGGCGCTCGTGGACCTCGACGGGATCGTTGTCCACCGTGACATCAAGCCCGAAAACGTGCTCCTGCACGGCGGGCGTTGGTGCCTGGCGGACTTCGGCATCTCCCGCTACGCCGAGGCCAGCACCGCCGAGGACACCCGCAAGTTCTCGCTGTCGGCGCCGTATGCGGCGCCGGAGCGCTGGCGAACCGAGCACGCCACCGCGGCTTGCGACGTCTACGCGCTCGGGGTAATGGGCTATGAGATGCTCAGCGGCGCCCGGCCGTTCGCCGGCCCCACCCAGGAGGACTTCCGCGAGCAACACCTGCACGATTCCCCCGGGCCGCTGCTGGATGGCCTGGACGTCGCCCTGGCCACCGTGATCGAGCAATGCCTGATTAAGGCGCCCGGCGCCCGTCCGAGCGTCTCGGCGCTGCTAACGAGGCTCGAGGCGTCCGCGGCAGCGCCGGTATCGGCCGGCCTGTCTCGGCTCCAAGAAGCCGGACGCGCGGAGTCCAATCGTCGTGCCGAGGCCGAGCGCCGCGCCTCCCAACAGGCCACCCTAGCCGAGCAGCGCGCCGCGCTGAGAGCTGCTGCCGTGGAGAGCTATGGCGTGATTACCACAGAGGTGTTGACCTCGATCACGGCGGTGGCACCCGATGCAACGCGTCTGGACCGCCCAGACGGTACCTCATATCTGAAGCTTGGCCCCGCCGAACTCGGACTGTTCCGGGCGGATAGTGTGAACGAGCATCCGTGGGGTCCCCAGCCCATGGTCGCTTTCGATGTGGTCGCATGTGCTGCGATCGGTATAGCGATGCCTCAGGATCGCAACGGCTACGAGGGCCGGAGCCACTCGCTGTGGTTCTGCGATGCCCAGTCGACCGGCGAGTATGGCTGGTATGAGACGGCGTTCATGATCTCGCCGCTGATGGCACAGCAGACGAACCGTGACCCGTTTGCCCGCAACCCCGGCCAGGACGCGATTCAGGCGCTCGCGCCGATGATGGGAAGCGTTCAGGTCGCCTGGCCCTTCACGCAGATCACCCCCGGAGCGCTCGGTGAGTTCATCGACCGCTGGGCGGGCTGGCTCGCCGACGCCGCGGAAGGGAAGCTGCACCGTCCCAACCAGATGCCGGAGGCCCCGACGGAGGGGAGCTGGCGCTCGAGCTGACACGTAGACCTGCCGGCTGCCTCAAAGATACTCCAGCAGCGTCCGCAGATCCGTGATGATTGTCATGCCACAGCGGTCCTTCAGCCGGCCCGGGCGCTCGCGATTACTCTCTTGCTTGCCACTGTTGAAACCACGCGACGCCGCCGTGTCATCGCCAAGCACCGCCGGCCCTAGCGAACATGACATTAGGCCGGTCATGTCGCACAAGAACTGCGCCGTGCCACGCCTCGCAGCTTTCTTAGTGCGGCCTCGACGCTCATCGTGTCGTGACCGATGATGCGGACTGCGCTCCGGCGCTGGACACGCCGCCGGCGAGCTCTCGCGACGCGGCGCAGCCCGCCGGGCAGTCGGCACGGGCGGGCATCCCGATCACCATCAGCGGCCGGGCCGCACCCAGATTGAACGGGGCCGCGAGTGTCGGCAGCTCCGGCTCGATTCCCTGCGAGTTCGCAAGCAGCCTGTAAGCCTGCAGGAAGCCCGCGAGCTGCGAGACGAAGGAGACCGTCGGGATCTCGCCCACCCCCTCATCGTCGTGCGGGTGCAGACAGCCCGGGCACGGGCCACCCTGGACGTGCTCTGAGACGAGCGCTTCGAAGTGCGTCGTCGCACCTACGCACACCCACCCCGGCGCATGGCCGGCGACCAGCCAACGCGAGGGGATGTCATCGACGCCGATCAGCACCCGCGCGCGCAGCGGGCCGAGCTCGCTCGCGAGCTGCTTGCTGTAGCGCTCTGGCACAGCTTTGATTTGAAAATCCGCGGTGGCGTTTCCGGCGAGCGCATCCACCTTGGCGCCGTCGAGATGCTCGCGCCGCAGCAGTGCGTAACGGTTCAGGTTGCTCTCTTCGGCGATGTCGTCGTCGAAGATCCGTAGTCGACCCGAGCAGCCGGGCCAGGCCATCAGCGCGAACAGCGCCGCGTTGGTGATCGCCCCGGCGCTGATCACATCGACTTCGCCGAGGTCGACCCCGCCTGACGGGAGCGGCTTGAGCTCGAGATGTATATCGCCGGAGGCCTGAAGGCGATGCTCGCCGCTCGGCTTAGCGCCCAAGCTCTCGGCCAGTAGCCGCAGGGCAAAGCGAAGGCTCTCCGCCCCCGCCGCGCATGCCGCGAGCAACCCACCGAAAGGGCGCTTGCCCGTGAGACCGCCAGCCGGGGAGCCGCGGAGATCTGTGCTCCAATCGTTCGCCTGCACGTGGATGACCTCGGTGGCGGGCCCCGGGTGCGCCTGCCCAAACACGAACGCCAGATCGACCTCCTCGCGGCTGGTGCTCGCCGGCTGCACGAATTCCCCGGCGAGGGCCAGCAGCGCGCTGCGGAGATCTTCACCCTGCAGCACCGGATGCTCGAGCGCGAGCGCGCTGGCCGGGACGTCAAGACGAACCGCCGCCCCGGTCTGCGCGATCGCCATCACCGTCGCCGCCAGCGTGATCTGACCCGCGGCGTTCGCGACGCTGGCCTCATCGGCGACGATCCGCACCCGCATCGCCATCAGGCCCTCAACGATCTCCCGAGCCCCAAGGCTCGGCAGGATGTCCATGCGGATCAGTAGAGCGGTTCTTGAGAGCACCTCGGCAGGGTTCATCCGATCACCAGGCCTTGCTCGATCGGGATGTCGCGCCAACGCCCGTCCGCGCCGAGCTGGGCGAGGTAGGCACCGGCGAGGTCGTCCCGGACGGCGTGGTGGGGTAGCACCAGCGACAGGAACCCCGGCTGGGCGACGATCGGGAAGCTGTCATCCGAGCGCGAGTGAAACGCCCGCCCGCTGTGAGTGTGCACCTGGGCGCGAATCGTCCGTTTCCCGCGCGCGAGCGCCAGGGAGGTCTCGTGCAGCCAGCGCTGCGTGACTTCGTAGAAGTCCGGCCCCGCTGAGTGGGAGGGGTGGAGCGCCGCGTCCACCACCCCCTGCTCGGCGAGCGCCCCGGTCCAGTAGACGACGCACTCGTTGCGCCGCCTTCCACAACCGCGCAGCTGCGAAATCGTCTCGCCCAGCAGGGCGTCGTTGAGGCTGAGCATCACGATCATCCTCCCCGTACGCGCGACTGGCGCAGGATTAGCTCCTGCCCGCTCTGCACCTTCGCCTCGCTCAACGTCTGAGCATCGACGAGCTCTTCGCCGGCCTCGTTGAACAGGCCCATCAGGTGCGGGTTGACGGTGACGTGGAACTCGCGGCGGGCCTGCACGAGCAGATGCTCGACGCGCTCGTGCGGGCGACACTGGAACGGCTTGGGGTCACCGTTGTAGTAGACGGTGAGCTGCAACAGCTGCTTCTCTCGGGGCTCGTGCTGCTCTTGAACCTGGCTCATCGGTAGCCTCCTTCAGGCTGGTGCACCCGGGCTTCTGACGGCTTTGCGGGTGCCTGGTGGACTGGGGCGGGGCCTTTCGGCTCCGCCCCCTTCTTTTGCTTGCACTGCATCGCGACGCACACAGGATACACATAATCTACTCAAGAAAGGTGTCCGATCCTCATCAGACGTGAGCATGCATCCCGCCCGACGAGGGTTGATCTTGAGTGGAGTTTGTGCGAGTCTGTAACTTGTCCAGACCGAGGGGAGGCCCGTTCATGTCAAAGACCCACCGCGTAAACGTCAACTTCTCCGAAACCGCCTACCGGACGCTCGAGGATCTCGCCGAGCGCAAGGGCAAGTCGATGTCAGAGGTCCTGCGCGACGCCGTCACCCTCGAGAAGTGGTTCCAGGACGCCAACGATCAAGGCGGCAAGGTCCTGATCGAGCAGGACGGTCAGTCGCGCGAGATCATCCCGCGCTGAGCGCTGCCGCGGAGCGCTACACCTGCACGCCGGGCGCGCCCTCGGCCACAGCGACCGGCGCCGGCGGGTTCTCCTTGGGCGCCAGCAGAGCGCGGAAAATGTCCTTCTCTTGCGCCTTCCAGGCGTTCAGCGTGTCCTCTATCGCGCGTAGCCGGTCGCGGTCGAGCTGCTCGGCTCCCTCGGCCGTGACGATGTAGGCGTGGATCGGCGGGCTCAGCGCGCCCGCTTCAGTCTTGATGGCGTCGGCCACGGCCCGGTAGGCGAGGATCTTGACCTGCTCCACGCCGCGCTCGGCGAGCTCATAGTGCAGGGTACTCGCCATCAGGTACATCGGGAAATGGCGTGCGTGCCCGATCGCCTCGCCGTCTGGATGGATCTCATCCTCGCCCTGCACAGCGACTTCATAGACCCACGGCTCGCCAGCCGAGTACCCGGCGAAGAGCACCTCGATGTGGGCCGGCAGGCAGTCGGGCTTGACCGAGACGTGCTCCTCGAGGGCTTCCTTCTGGACTCGGTTGACGACCTCGTGCAGCTGGCTGCGCAGCTGCACGATCGGCTGCTCGCACTGCTCGGGTGTGATCTCGCCCTTCAGTGCGGCGGCGACGCGCTGGGCAAGTCCGGCGTGGCCCGAGCAGCCGAACGCGAGCCTCCCGTGCAGGTCATCGAGCTTCCGGGCGTCGCCGCTGCGGGTGTGGATCGGGTTGTCCATGACGGTCGCCTGGCCGTCCGAGACCAACGCGACCCCGTCGGCCGCCTTCAGGGCAATGACGAGCGTCATGCGCGGAAGACGCTCTTGTCGCTGAAGTCGGGGTAGCGGCTGTAGACGTGGGAGAGCAGGTCACGGAAGCCGAGCGAGAGCACGCCCTGCTTGAGCTGCTGAAGCTGCGCCGCGCGCCCGCGCGCCTCGGGTGCCATCTCATCCAGGGTGTCCTGCGCGCGGGCGAGCCCGCTTGCTGTCGTGAGGTGGCGCGACCAGGAATACCCCGGCATCGGCGCCGCGAGGATCAGACCGGAGTCGGCCATCTCTTCTAGGTCCCAGTAGATCTGGACGCTGAAGGGTCCGTAGTCGTAAGCGACGAACTCGTAGGTCTCCGCGGGCGGTGGATGTGCCTCGCGGGCGAACAGGAACATGCCCTTCTGCAGACGAACTGGATCGAGCGGCTCGGAGGCGTCCCGAAGCGCAAGCAGCAGCAGTAGCCAATCCTGGCGACGCATCCCGCGAGCTTGGTTCAACGGCAAGTCCTCCATGCCTGCGCCTAGATTACCCGGCCGGTCGGGGTAGCTGGAGCCCACTGTCGATTTGCGGCCGCGGCCCGCGATCCGCCCACCGTCGCACGCCAGCCCGAGGTGGACAAAGTGACCTCTTCGAAGAGGGTCTCCGCCTGCTCGGGCGTGAGCGGAACACCGGCGCGACGTCCAGCACGCCCGCGATCGAGTTGCACCGCGTCCCGCTGGAGACGCTGGTCGAGAAGTCCAGCCGGCGTGGTTGGGCGGGGTTCAGGTCGAAGGCGGGCGATAGGCTCCAGCGTCGGTAACGCTCACCTCACGTGGCGGCAACGACAACCGCGTAGCCACTGCCCTCGAAGGACTCCAAGGCATTAAGGCGTGCCCGGCTGCCAATCAGCTGGGGCTTATGCCCGCTCGGCGTGATGTCGATCGCGAGCTCAACCCCAAGCGCATCGGAGATTCGCAGCAGCATCGGGAACGTCGGGTTGTGCTCCCCACTCTCCAGACGCGCGACGGCCGGCTGACTCATCTTCAGGCGCTTGGCCAGCGCGGTCTGACTGAGCTCGTGCTCTGCGCGGTAGGCGATCACCTTCACGGCCACCGCACGAGCAAGTGCGGTGCGCTCCCACTCCTTGCGGTACTCGGGATCGGCGTCGAGATGGTCGGCGAGGACTTCCTCGTGGGTGGGGAGATCCGAGAGCTTCATGGCGAGCAATATACCAAACTTGTGATAGTTCAGCGAGTCGTCACGGCTCGATTTCAGCAAGCCGCGCCTTGGCCGCAATGACGGCGCGATCGAACCCGGCCTTGTCCTTCTGAGCCTCCGGGCCGACGGCGCCGATCACGAACACGTCGCCGATGCGTTCATAGATGCATCGCCATGAGCTCCGCCCAGCTCGGGGGCGCAGCTCACGCAGCGACCCGCCCGGATCTCCCATGACCTTGCTGGAATGCGGGAACGGGAGCATCGGGCCAAGCGAGGCGAGCTTGTCGACGGCGTTGTCGATGGCCTTGCTCTCTTGCGTTGGCACCGCGTCCGCCTCGGCTCGCGCCGTGGGATGAAAGCGCACCGGCCACGGGCCGGACGGCGCGCGTGACTGGCGGGGAGCCTGCGAGTGTTTCCCACGTTTGCTCATCCACGGCACCTTGCGCGGAAGATCGGACGGATCATGCGACTGGAGTTTCGGCGTCCTGGGAGTCGCCACCCTTCCCAAGCGCAGGCGCCCTCCGGCGACTCATCGAGTCCGCAAGGACTCCGCCCGGCGAACGGCGAACCTACGCCATGCGATGTCCGGGCACGCACCTGACGCCGCCGCCCTCGGGCGAGCGGTCCACGCCATCCGCGCCGAGCGCCGCATCAGTCAAGTCCAGCTTGCCAACGCCACCGGATTCCGACAGAGCTGGGTCAGCAACGTCGAGCACGGCCGCCGCAACCCGAGTTGGAGCAACGTCGTCCGCCTCGCCGAAGGGCTTGGCGTCCGAACCTCAGCGCTCGCCAAGCGAGCGGAAGCGCTCGTCGGCGAGTCGCGCTGACACGACTCTAAAACTTACCGCCGATGTGATAGTAGACTTGGAGCACCCAAGTCAATCGAGTGCCCCCGGCGACAGCGCTAACTGCCCCGGGGGCGTGGCACGGAAAGGACGGACCTTCCCATGCAGGCGAACCGTAGCGATTGCCCCTCTCCGGTAGACGAGACGCAGAGGATCGTGCTGATGGTGCTTCTGACGGGCGACCACGAGCCTTGGTCGAGAGCCGAGCTTCAGCGCGAGCTCTCGGGGACCACCGGCGATCCCGTCGACCCCAGCGACGCGATCAACGCCCTCTACGCGAGCGGCCTGATCCACGTCTCCGGCGATCTCGTCTTCCCTTCACGCGCCGCGTGTCTGATGGACGAACTCCGGCTGTAGGTGCAGCGTCCGCACTCCATGCCGCGTCCAGACAGCGGCCGACACACACAGCAGTTTGGTACCCACACGTGGTACCTAGCGCACATGCGAGCGCCGCTACCGAGCCCCAGAACGTACGAAAGCCCCGGGCTTCCGGGGCTTTCGATTCAAGCGGATGAAGGGATTCGAACCCTCGACCTTCGCCATGGCAAGGCGACGCTCTAGCCAGCTGAGCTACATCCGCGCGAGCGGCCATTCTAGCCCTCGCGCCGGGCGCGCGCGAATCGGGTCAGCGAGTGTCAGCCCTTGAAGGTCGAGCGGCCGGCGTCGCCGAACGGCTCGTCGCGCTCGCGCACGGCTTCGCGAAAGCCGCGTTCGGCGGCGTCGCGCTGAAAGGCATAGCCCTCGGCGGTGTGCCTGGCGATGCCGTCGAAGACCGTGCCGAGCACTTGGCTGGCGTGCAGGCCCTGCGAGTAGAGCGTCTGGTTGACCAGCAGCTTCATCATCATCAGCTGGTTGACCGGCATGCGTGCGATGCGCGCGAGCAGCGCCTCGGTGCGCTCGTCCAGCTGTGCGGCCGGTGGTGACTCGATCGCAAGCCCCCACTCGACGGCCTCGCGCCCGGACAGCGAGTCGCCGGTGAACAGCAGTCGCTTGGCTCGCTGGGCGCCCAGACGATGAGCCCACAGCGCGGTCGTCGGCGAGCCCCACACGCGCGCCGGCGGATAGCCGATCTTTGCGTCCTCGGCGATCACCAGCAGGTCCGAGCACAGCGCCATGTCGGTGCCGCCGGCGACGCAGAAACCGTGCACCTTGCAGACCACCGGCTTGCCGCAGCCGAACAGGCTCATGAAGCCCTGCGCGTTGCGGCTCATCATCGCGTAGTCGAGCATCGGGTCCCACGTGCCGCGCGGGTCGTGGTTGGCCGCCATCACGGCCGGGTCCAGCGGCGAGCCCGGCGGCGCATCCACGCCCCTCCCGACCGCGCCAGCGGCATCGCCGGCTCGCTCGCGGCTCGCGGCGCCATCGCCGTCGCCGGCCTGCTCGCCCATGCCCTCGGCGCTCTCCACCAGGTCATAGCCGCCACAGAAACCCGTGCCGGCGCCGCTCAGCACGATCACGTGCACGGCAGCATCGAGGTCGGCGCGCCGCACGCACTCGGTCAGCTCGACGATCAGCTCACGCGTGATGCCGTTGCCGCGCTGAGGGCGGTTGAGCGTAACGCGCGCGATGCGCTCGGCGACCTCATAGAGAACCACCGGCTGATCGCTCATGGCGGCGATGCTACAGCCGGCGAGCTCGCGCAGCGCGCTCAGGGCGTCTCGCCGTACCATCGCCGTACGGCCCACGCGCGTCCGGCGCGCCGGGCCTTCTGCCCACGCCAAGACCGGGAGCCGATACGCATGACACCCACCGACACATCGACCGAGCGGCTGATCACCGGTGTCGACTTCGTCGCGTTGCCGACGCACGACATCGAGGCATCAGTTGCGTTCTACGGCGGCAAGCTTGGACTACACCGCTCGGTGTTCGTGCCCGAGCGCAACTACGCGGAGTTCGAGACCGGCAACCTCACGCTGAGCATCATCGACGCCGAGAAGATGGGTCTGGAGCACCACCCGACGCGCCACGAGATCGCATTGCACGTCGACGACGTGCAGGCGGCGCGCAAGAGCCTGGAAGAGCGCGGCGTGGAGTTTCGCGGCGACACCTTCGACACGGGCGTCTGCCACATGGCCTTCTTCTCCGATCCCGAAGGCAACGCGCTGATGCTGCACGCGCGCTATGCGCCGCGCGCCGAGCAGTGACGCCGCGCAGCACCGCGAAACCGCCCGCAACGGGCTGCCGATCGACTAGCCTGAGAGCATGCTCTTCACACGCAAGCAGTCACCCATGATCGACGCCGACTCGGCGCTGCCAGGCCGCGAGAACGAGATGCCGCTGCCGGACAAACACGCCGTCCTGGGCACGCCTCTGAAGGGGCCGTTTCCCGACGGCGTGCAGACGGCGATCTTCGGCATGGGCTGCTTCTGGGGCGCCGAGCGCATCTTCTGGGAAACGCCCGGCGTCTACACGACGGCCGCTGGCTACGCGGGAGGCTTCACACCCAACCCGACCTACGAGGAGGTGTGCAGCGGGCGCACCGGCCACACCGAGGCCGTGCTCGTGGCCTTCCACTCAGAGCAGGTGAGCTTCGAGGACATGCTCAAGCTGTTCTGGGAGGGGCACGACCCGACGCAGGGCATGCGCCAGGGCAACGACGTGGGCTCGCAGTATCGCTCGGCAATCCTCTGGACCGACGAGGCGCAGCGCACCGCCGCCGAGGCCTCGCGCGACGCCTACCAGGCGGTGCTCAAGCAGGCTGGCCACGGTGAGATCACGACGGAGATCGCCAAATCCGGTCCGTTCTACTACGCCGAGGACTACCACCAGCAGTACCTGGCCAAGAACCCCAACGGCTACTGCGGCATCGGCGGCACCGGCGTCAGCTGCCCGATCGGCCTGGCAAGCGCCAGCTAGCGGCACGCCGCCCCCGGTGAGGGGGCGGCGCGGCCTCGTATCTCAGCTCGGGGCCAAGCCCCGATTCTCGCCTACGGGCAGAGCGGGTTCTTGGGAACGCCCTTGCACGGGTCCGGCATGGTCGGCTGAGCCGGCGGAACCGGTTGACCGACCGGCGGGTGTTCAGACCTCACGGCAGCCCATTCGCCGGGCAGCGTCAAGAGGTATTCGATTGCCGGTTCGCCGCCACCGGGCTGTGGCGTGGTCGCTTTCTTACAGCTCTGTGATGTTTCGATATCGGTCGGGAACGTCGCGTCGCTGATCACGTTCTGTGACACGCAGTTGTTGACCGAATTGGAGAATTCGAAGAACCCGCCCATCAGCGAGACGTCGCCTTCGAATTGGCTGGTTTCCCTGAATCCATTGTGGTTGAACACGTTCTTCGAGACCCTGTTCCCGGCGAGCTGGAAGAAGATCGTGTTTTTGAATTCCGGCGGTTCAAACGGGTTGGGGTACTCAAAGGCAAGCACGCCATTGTTGGCGTTGTTGGTGATCGTGTTCGAGCGGACGTAATCGGCGTAGTCGCCAGGAAGCTCGACGCCGACGCCCCACGGTGAGACTTCGGTCGAGCCATTGACCGGAACCGTCAGGTTGTTGTTGTTGGTGATCAGGTTTTCCTTGATGACCGTACAGCGTTTGATCCTCGTCGTCGTGATCGTCGGAGTCGGTTCCGGGTTTTCGATGTTCGGCCGGCCGCATTCGCCGTCTTGCGGCGGCGGTCCGTCTCCCGGGTTTTCCGAGTTCGGCGCGATACCCGCGGCGTTGTTCTGGAATATCGAGCGCGAGATTTCCAGCTTGCCGCCGGAGTTGGAGCCCGAGTAGCCGAGTGCGTTGTTTTCCATCGTGGCCCTGGTGATTTTCGCGTCGCATTCCTGGCACGCGCCGAGGTAGATGCCCGAGTCGTTGAAGCCGGAGGCGTAGATGTTGTCCCAGTAGCCCTCGGTCATGTTGGCGGTGAAGATGCCATAACCGCCGTTGAGGCCGGTGTCATAGGCCGTCAGGTAGGTCCCGTACCAGCCTTCCGCGCCGACTTTGCCCGAGTCGCCGCCGCCGTTCCACCAGATCTCGTTGCCGCAACCGTCCGGGCAGCTGGGGCTATTGCCAGTGTCGAAGTTCTTCACCGTCAGGTTGTTCACCGAGACGTCGTTGGTCTTGTAGATTTCGATCCCGTTGCCGGTCGTGTTCTGGCCATCGAGGATCACGGTGTTGCGGTTCATGCCGCGGATTTTGATGCCTTCATGGGCGCTCGTGACCTTGACGGCTTCGTCGTAGGTGCCCGGTTCGATCAGTACCCAGTCGCCCGGTTTGGAGGCTTCGACCGCCGTCTGGATGGTGCTGAAGTAGTGCGTTTTCGCCGGAATCGTTTCCGGCGGTGCGCCCTGACTGACGATGTCCACTTCCTTGGCCAAGGCGCTGGCAGCGAAGGCTGCGAGCGCGACGGCGGCAAGCGCGACCACGACGGTCGCACGGCAAAGCCGCCGCTTCCTTCTCGTCACGACAGATCTCGGTTGCATCCTGCAATCCCTCCCCCACGTTGAACGGCGGACCGCCATCGCGCGAGGGTGCCCGGCCCCGACGTTCGGCTGCACGAAAGGGCGCGGCCCGCCTCGACAGCGAGGCGTATTGCATGACCTCGGGTCCGTGCCCGAAGGACGCCGGCCACTCTACACCGGGCCGTGAGGTCTTGCTCGCAGGCGTCCGCAGGCGGCTGCCCGGTCGGCGGCTCGCGCGCGTGGGCCGCCTGCCAGCCGGCCGCGCTTAAACGGCGCGACCCCGCCGAAGCGGGGTCGCTGTCCGTCGTATCCGGCCCGGACGCGTCCGCGGGGAGTGGACGCGTCCGAGCCCCGGCCTCCCCGCCCTACGCCCCTGAGGGCGCTGGACTGGGCTGCCACGCCGGCGGCGCGTGCGGACCGCCGAGCGTCGGAACGTCCGATGGGTACACCTCGTTGCCGTGGATCGCGTGATCGCCGATCTCCAGCTCTTCGTCGGACAGCCGCAATGGAATGAAGATGCCGACGAGCTTGAGCAGGATGAACGTCGCGATGCCGCTGAACAGGATCACCCACAGGCCTGTCTCAGCCTGCCAGCGCAGCAGCGTCCAGCTGCCGTGGATCACTCCGGACTTGCCCGGCAGATCCGAGGCGCCGCCCGTGCCGATGTACTCGATGATGTGCGGATCGGCGAAGATGCCCGTCAAGAGACCGCCGCACAGTCCGGCGATCCCGTGTGTATAGATCACCCCCAACGTGTCGTCCACGTTGCGGAACACGGGCGCTCGGCTGAGGAAGCGAATCGCCATCCACACGATCGTCGAGGCGATGATGCCGATCGCGCCGGCGCCCCAGCCGTTGACGAAACCGGCTGCCGGCGTGATCGCCACCAGCCCGGTGATCATTCCGTTGACCGAGCCGATCAGCGATGGCTTGTCGCGGAAGATGTAGTCCCACGCGATCCACACGAGCATCGCCACGGCCGTGCACAGGTTCGTGTTGACGACAGCCACCGACGCGTTGACACCCGCGTAGTAGGAGTCGCCGCCGTTGAACCCGTTCCAGCCCAGCCACAGCAGACCGGCGCCGACCGCCACCATCAACAGGTTGTTGGGGGCGTCGACCTCTCGATCGCGTTGCAGCCTCGGACCGATCACCGCCGCCGCCACGAAGCCGGAGATACCGGCCGCGAGGTGAATGACGTAACCACCGGAGTAGTCAAGCGCGCCGTGCGCCGACCAGTAGCCCCCGCCCCAGATCAGGAAGGCGTTGATCGTGTACACGAACGTGATCCACAAGAGCACGAAGGGAATCCATGCCTTGAAGTTGATCCGCCCGAGCACCGAGCCGAGCATCAGAATCGGCGTGATCGCGGCGAACACGAACTGGAAGTAGATGAGCGAGGCCTGCGGAAAGTGGAACGGCGGCCCTTCGGTGATCGACGGGATGCTCGCCTGCTTCTGCAGTTCGCCGGCGCCCAGCACGGTCCCGGACTTTCCCCACATCGTGTCGAGGAAGCTTTTGCCGCTGCCGATCGGATTGCCGAAGCCCATCTTGAAGCCCCACAGCACCCACGCGACCAGCACGAGTGAGAAGGCTGCAAACGTGAGCATCATGCTGTTGACCGACCAGCGCTTCTGCATCACCCCGCCATACAGGACCGCGAGGCCCGGAAGGCTCATCAGGCCGACGAACGTGGCCGCGGTCATCTGCCACGCGTTGTCGCCGGCCACGAGCCAGCTTGGATATGCGTTCCAGGACATGTGCCTCCATTCCTACTTCGTTGGTGGCCCCCCCGGCTGCACGCATGCGAGCGGGACGCGCCAATTGCAATGCACCATGAAAACGACAGTTGTCAAAGGCCGCTAGGGACACACTGGCCAACACTTCAACAGGGCGTTTAGACACCTGTATAGATGCCCTTCGGGCACTCGTGCGTGCGTGTCTGCAGGACCGCGCGATGCGCCTGGCGGCGATCTGCCGCCAGCCCGGCAGGCGCGGCTAGTTTCCGACGGGCGTCATCGCGCGTCGGCGTATGCGAAGCCGGCGCGCCTGCACTGCTCGCTGAGCTCTTGGCGCAGCTTAGGGAACGATCCGGAGGCGCAGATTCGCCTGGCACTCGCGCCGCAGCCTTTGAGGTCGGCGCCGCCGAGCGTGCTGGGGAAGTTGACGTCGACACAGTCTGCCCGCGCCGGCGATCCGCTCGTCAGCGCGTAGGCGCCCAGCGCGACCGCGGCGAGCAGCACGGTCGTCAGCAGAGCAGCGACGGCGGCCTTCTCGCGCCGCCCCCACTGCAGCGGCGTGGACAGGCGCTTGGAGCGCGCCTCCATGATCATCGTGCGCAGCCTAACGTGCGCCGGAGTCCGGCTGTGCTGTCGCCGGCGTCTGCGCCGGCTGTCCGTCGGATGCGCCGGAGGCATCGGCCTTGTCGTCCGCCTGGAACTGCAGCGCCGCCGAGTTGATGCAGAAGCGCTGACCGTTCTCGCCGGGGCCGTCGTCGAAGACGTGGCCGAGGTGACCGCCGCAGATGCGGCAGACGACCTCCGTGCGGCGCATGAACAGGCTGTTGTCCGGACGCAGCTCGACAGCCTCGGCGACGGCCGGCTCGGTGAAGCTCGGCCAGCCCGTTCCCGACTCGAACTTGGTGTCGGCGTCGAACAGCATCGCGCCGCAGGCGGCGCAACGGTAGTCGCCGGACTCCTTGTTGTAGACGTACTCGCCCGTGAACGGCGGCTCGGTGCCGGCCTTGCGCAGCACGTCGTACTGCTCCGGCGTCAGCTCCTCGCGCCACTGCTCGTCTGACTTGACCACCTTGTGCTCACTCATACGTTCGTTCTAGCACGCGGCCGGCGCGATCGTGGACTGGCGCGCGACGGCGCGGCCTCCTTCGGCTGCCCGCCCGCCGCTGCTATTGTGATCTTTACGTTCACGTCAACTTGATGAGACGCTGACGGGACGCGACAAGCGAGCCGCACAAGGAGCCGCAGATGAGCGCATCGCCCACCGCCGCACCGTCCACAGCGTCCGCCGGTCCTTCGCGCTTCGGCGTCGATGCAGGGCACGCCAGCTACAAGTGGTGGGCGCTGTCCTGCACCAGCCTGGGCATGCTGCTGGCGGCGACCAACTCCGGCACGCTGATCATCGCGCTGCCGGACCTCGAGCGCTCGCTGCACACTAGCCTGCTGGCGCTCGTGTGGGTGATTCTCGCCTACCTGATCGCGGCGACCGTGCTCGTGCTGATGGCCGGGCGGCTCAGCGACCTGTTCGGGCGCAAGCGCGCCTACGTCGGCGGCTTTCTCGTGTTCGCGCTGGCCTCGCTCGGCGCCGGCTTCTCCGGCGATGCGACCGTGCTGATCCTCTGGCGCATCCTGCAGGGCATCGGCTCGGCGTTCCTCTTCGCCAACGCCGCCGCGCTCGTCACAGACGCCTTCCCCAAGGAGCAGCTCGGGCTGGCGATGGGCGCCAACACGATGGTCGCGGCGATCGGGCTGGTGCTCGGGCCGGTGCTCGGCGGCGCGCTCGTGGCGATCTCCTGGCACTGGGTCTTCTGGTTCAACGTGCCCTTCGCGCTCGCCGGCGCCGCGTGGGGGGCGCTGATCCTGCGCGAGCTGGCAAAGCCCGACACCGTGCGCGGCTATGACGTGCTCGGCACGAGCACCTTCGTGATCGGCCTCACGGGGCTGGTCTACGGCGTGTCGCGCGGCGGCATCAGCGGATGGAACGACAGCCTGGTGATCGGCGCACTGATCGTCGCCGCCGTGCTGCTGCCGCTGTGGGTCGCCATCGAGCGGCGCTCGCGCGCGCCGATGCTCGACTTGGGTCTGTTCAAGAACCGCCTGTTCGCCGCCGCCAGCGCCGCCTCGTTCCTCAACGGCCTGGCGCGCTTTGCGCTGATGTTCCTGTTCGTCTTCTACTACCAGGGCGCCCAGGGCAACTCGCCGATCGAAGCCGGCATCAAGCTGATTCCGCTGGCGCTCGGCATGCTCATCGCCTCGCCGATCGCCGGCATCTACGCCGACCGCCACGGCTCGCGCGCGCTTGCGGCCATCGGCATGCTCGTGACGGCCGCCGGCCTGGCCGGCATGACGACGCTGGACGTGCACACGGCCTACTGGCAGAGCGGGCTGTGGCTACTCGTCGTGGGCGTCGGCTCGGGCATGTTCAACAGCCCCAACACGGCCGCCATGATGGGCGTCGTGCCTGCGCACCGGCGCGGCATCGCCGCCGGCGCGCGCACGCTGCTGCAGAACACCGGCGCCGTGCTGTCGATTGCCTTCGTGCTGGCCATCGTCACCTCTGCGGTGCCCAAGGCGACGCTGTTCGCCGTCTTCTCC
Source organism: Solirubrobacteraceae bacterium (assembly GCA_036264175.1). Lineage (GTDB taxonomy): Bacteria > Actinomycetota > Thermoleophilia > Solirubrobacterales > Solirubrobacteraceae > Palsa-744. Next base: position 8,673 of record DATARK010000063.1, on the reverse strand, counting down.
GGACTTGCGCAGGGCCTCTCGGCGCAGAAGCTGGCGCCGTTCATCGAAAACATGCACGTCGCGCTGTGGGTGCTCGCGGGAACCTCGCTGCTCGGCGCCGGCGTCTGCCTGCTGCGGCCCGGCCACGCCGACGCGACAGCCGACGCCGACGCCGCGACGGCCGCCGACCAGCGCTCGCCGATCAGGCCGTGGGAGGAAGCGCTCGCCGACGAGGCGTTCGTGCCCGGTCGCGACGAGACCGTCGCCGGCGAGCGTCCCTCTCCCCTGTCCGACGACACCCAGCTCGGGGTGCGCGCATGAGCTCACAGGCCCGCTCGACCAGCGCTTCCACGGCAGACGCGGCGCGCAGCCTGCGCATCGGCGACGTCGCGAAGCTGGTCGGCACCACGCCGCGCACGATTCGCTACTACGAGGAGATCGGCCTGCTGCCCGAGGCGCCCGCGCGCGCGTCGGGACGCCACCGCGCCTACAGCGAGCCAGAGGTCGAGCGCCTGCGCGAGGTGATGCGACTGAAAGACCTGCTCGGGCTGTCGCTGGAGGAGCTGCGCACGCTGCTCAGCGCCGAGGAGGCGCGCGCGGAGGTGCGCGCACAGCTGCGCCGCGACGACGTCGACGCCGAGCGCCGGCGCGAGCTGCTGCAGCAGGCGCTCGGACACATCGATCGCCAGCTCGAGCTCGTGCGCAAGCGCGCCGGCGAGCTGGCCAAGCTCGAGCACGAGCTGGGCGAGACGCGCAAGCGCGCCCGACGCAAGATCCGCGAGATCGACGCGCAGGCCGAGGGATCTTTCCCGCCGCCGAGCACGCTCGAGACGACGGGCGGCTCCAAGCGGTGAGCGCCACGCCCGCAGGCACGCCCGAGGCAGCCGTGCTCGTCGACGACCTGGTCGTGCGCTTTGACCAGACTCTGGCCGTCGGCGGCGTGTCCTTCGCGGTCGCGCCGGGCGAGGTGTTCGGCCTGCTCGGCCCCAACGGCGCCGGCAAGACGACCACCATTCGCGTGCTCACGACGCTGCTCCCGCCGAGCAGTGGCCGTGCGCTCGTCGCCGGCCACGACGTGCGCTCGCAGAGCCTCGCCGTGCGCTCGGCGATCGGCTACATCCCGCAGGCGATCTCCGTCGACGGCGCGCTCACAGCGCGCGAGAACCTCGACTTCTACGCGCGCGTCACCGGCGTTCCCTCGCGTGAGCGCTCACAGCGCATCGAGCAGGCGATCGCCTCGATGAACCTTCAGGAGATGCTCGACCGTCTGGCGCGCACGCTGTCGGGCGGCATGCTGCGCCGCCTGGAGATCGCCACCGCGCTGCTCAACCGGCCCGACGTGCTGTTCCTCGACGAGCCGACCGTCGGCCTGGACCCCTCGGCGCGACGCATGGTGTGGCAGCACCTGCAGGCGCTGCGCGAGCAGGTCGGCACGACGATTCTCGTGACAACGCACCTGATGGAGGAGGCCGAGCGCTACTGCGAGCGGCTGGCGATCATGGATCAGGGGCGACTGGTCGAGCAGGGCGAGCCGGGCGAGCTGCTCGAGCGTCATGGCACCGAGAGCCTCGAGGAGGTCTTCACGGCCGTAACCGGCCGCGCGATCGACGCCGAGCAGGAAGGGAGGTTGGCCGATGTCCGCGCACAGCGCCGCGTTGCCCGCAGGCTCGGCTAGCGGCGGCCGCGCCGACTCGGGCGGCCTGCTGACGGCCGCCGGGCTGCGCGCGCTCGCCGCGGGCACGTTCGCGATGGCGCAGTCGGAGATGCGCAAGCTGCGCCACGACCACCTGGACATCGTCACGCGCTCGGTGCAGCCGCTGCTGTGGCTGTTCATCTTCGGCACCGCGCTCAGCCACAGCCGCTCGCTGACGCTCGGCACGCTCGAATACCGCGCCTACCTGGCGCCCGGCGTGATGGCCCAAGCGGCCATGTTCATCGCGATCTTCTTCGGCCTGGCCGTGATCTGGGAACGCGACGTGGGCCAGCTGCAACGGCTGCTGGCTACGCCGCTGCCGCGCACCGCCATCGTGCTCGGCAAGGCCGCCGGCGCCTGCGTGCGTGCGCTCGTGCAGGCGCTGCTGCTGCTGGCCGTGATCGCCGTCGCCGGCATCGGCGTGCGTTGGAGCGTCGACGGCGTGCTCGGCACGCTCGTGCTGCTGATGCTCGGCACCGCAGCATTCGCCTGCATGTCCATGCTGCTCGCGGCCGTCGTCAAAGAGCGCGAGCGCTTCATGGGCATCGGCCAGCTGATCATGATGCCGCTGTTCTTCGCCTCCAGCGCGCTGTATCCGCTGAGCGTCATGCCCGGCTGGCTGCACGTGATCGCACGCGTCAACCCGCTGACCTACGAGGTGCAGGGCCTGCGCCAGATGCTCGTCGGCGTGGGCGGCGCCGGCGAGCTGTGGCTGGACTTCCTCGTCGTCGGCGGCTTTCTTCTGGCGATGCTCGCTGCGGCGACGCGCGCCTACCCCAAGGCGATCCTGTAGAGATGCGCCGACGACGCCGCCCCCGCGTGCCAAGGCCGATCGGCGGAGACCGGAAGGACTGAGCCATGCCCAGCATCGAGGTAACGCCAAGCCCGCGGGGCGTGCCCGGCGCCGTCAGCGATCCCACGCACATCTGCGGCGAGAACATCACCTTTGCGGGCGCCGAGGACACGCAGATCAACGGCTATCTCGCGCGGCCGGCCGACGCCGCAAGCCATCCCGGCATGATCGTGATCCACGAGGCCGGCGGCCTGGGCGAGCACATCCGCGACGTCGCCAACCGCCTGGCCAACGCCGGCTATGTCGCGCTCGCCGTCGACCTGTACACGCGCGAAGGCGGCCCGCCGGACACCAGCGACGTGCCGGCGATGATGGCGCGACTGTTCTCGATGTCCGACGCCACCGCGCTGGGCGACCTCGAAGGCGCCGCCGACCATCTGCGCAGCCTCGACGGCGTAACCGGGCGCATCGGCTGCATCGGCTTCTGCATGGGCGGGCGCTACACGCTGCTGTTCGCCTGCGCCTCGGAAAAGCTCAACGCGGCCGTCGACTGCTGGGGCGGCTTCATCGACCGCGCCACGCCCGAAGAGCGCTCCACGCCGCAGCGCCCGACGCCGCCGCTGGCGCTGGCCGAGATGCTGAGCTGTCCCCTGCTGGCGGCGATCGGCGCCGAGGACTCGAACCCCTCACCCGAGCTCGGCGCGCAGTTGCGCGAGCATGCGCAGGCCAGTGGTGAGGAGGTCAAAGTCGACGTCTACGAGGGCGCCGGCCACGCCTTCTTCGCCGACTCCCGCCCGAGCTACCGGCCCGAGCCGGCGGCCAGGCTGTGGGCCGAGGTGGTGCCCTTCCTGCACGCGCACCTGCAGGCCGACTAGACGCCGTCGCGCGGCGGCGCACTCGCGCGTCCCGGCGCTCGTGCGGCGCGTTCATATAGTGCGGGGCGGTAACGGAGACGAACGACAAGGGGGGCTGTCGTGGAGCGCAAGTGGTGGACGCTGATCGCCGTGTCTGTGGCGATCTTCATGCTGCTGCTGGACATCACCGTCGTCAACGTCGCGCTGCCGGACATCCAGCGCTCGCTGCACTCGAGCTTCCAGGACCTGCAGTGGGTCGTCAACGCCTACTCGCTGACGCTGGCGGCGTTCTTGTTGACCGCCGGCGCGCTCGCCGACCGCTTCGGGCGGCGCCTGGTGTTCGTCACCGGGCTGGTCGTGTTCACGCTGTCCTCGGCGGCTTGCGGGCTGGCCGGCTCGCCGCTGGCGCTGAACCTCGCGCGCGCGGTGCAGGGCACCGGCGGCGCGATGATGTTCGCCACGTCGCTGGCGCTGATCGCCGGCGCCTTTCACGGCAAGGAGCGCGGCGTCGCCTTCGGCGTGTTCGGCGGCGTGATCGGCGGCGCCGTGGCCGTCGGACCGATCGTCGGCGGCGTGATCACCTCGGGCATCGGATGGGAATGGATCTTCTTCGTCAATGTGCCCATCGGCATCGCCGCGGTCGCGCTGACGCTCACGCAGGTCTCCGAGTCGCGCGACCCCAACGCGCACGGCGTCGACTGGCTCGGCCTGCTGACGTTCAGCGGCTCGCTGTTCTTGCTCGTGTTCGCGCTGATCGAGGGCAACGAAAAGGGCTGGGGCTCGACGCGCATAGTCAGCTTCCTCGTCGGCTCGCTCGTGCTGATCGTGCTGTTCGTGATCGTCGAGCGCCGACAGCAGCGCCCGATGCTCGATCTGACGCTGTTCCAAAAGCCGGCCTTCGCCGGCGCGAGCATCGTCGCCTTCGCGATCTCCTCGTCGATGTTCGCGATGTTCCTGTACCTCACGCTGTACATCCAGGACGTGCTCGGCTTCAGCCCGCTGCAGGCCGGGCTGCGCTTTTTGCCGATCACGCTGCTGTCGTTCTTCGTGGCGCCGCTGGCCGGGCGACTGTCCGTGCGCGTGCCCGTGCGTCTGCTGCTCGGCACCGGTCTGATCCTCGTCAGCGCCGGCCTGCTGACAATGACCGCCGTCGACGCCGGCTCGACCTGGACCGTGCTCGTTCCTGGCTTCGTACTGGCCGGCGCCGGCGTTGGGCTGATCAATCCGCCGCTGGCCTCCACGGCCGTCGGCGTCGTGCACCACTCGCGCAGCGGCATGGCCTCGGGCATCAACAACACCTTCCGCCAGGTCGGCATCGCCACGGGCATCGCCGGTCTCGGCGCGGTCTTCCAGCACGACGTCACGCACAACACGACCAGTGCGCTGGCCAGCGCGCCGGGACGAGAAGTGCTGCGCGCCGCTCACGGCAAACTCAACACGGCGCTCGTCTCCGGCGAAGTCGATCAGGTCGCAAGGGCTCTGCCCAAGCCTGCACGCGACGCGCTGATGCACGCCTATCGCGTCGGCTTCACGCAGGCCTTCTCGAGCATCCTGCTGATCGGCGCCTGCGTCGCGCTGGTCGGTTCGGTGTTCGCCTTCGCGCTCGTGCGCAGCCGCGACTTCGTCGCCTCGGCAGAGGCCGAGCAGCCGGCCCAGCCCGAACCCGCCGCCGCGCCGGCGAGCTGAGGCGCGAGCGCGCCCGGCCCGGTCCCGCCGCGCGCGACGCCGCGTGGCCGGCCGTGCCGGCCTTCATCAAAAAAATCAGTCCTCGTGCGGCTCGTGGCCGGGGCAGCTGAGCACGGGCACACGCGGATAGCGCGGATAAGCTGGATCGACGCGCGAACGCCTGCACAGCGAGAACGCCGAGCCGCGCGTGTTGCGCACCACCTGCTGATGCGCGCACGTGTCACACAGGCCGGCTTTGGCGCTTGCGGGCGGCGGTGCGCTCGGCTGCTCGGGCATCGACCAAGCTTAGGCGCGGTCTCGCTCGCGGCGTTCGCAACTGGCGTGCGGGCGCCTGCAATAATCGTTGCCTAAACAACTATGAACACGTTCTACAGACTGCTCGGCTTCCTCCGTCCCTACAAGCGCGGGCTGATCGCCTCCTGGGCGCTGGCCAGCCTGGCGATGGTCGTGACCGTGCTGATTCCCTACTTCACCGGATCGGCCGTCGAGGCGATCAAGCACGGCGACAGCCACGCGCGCCACCACGAGCCCGCCCTGCGCGCGCACGACCGCCACACGCTGCTCGTGCTCGCACTGGTGATCGTCGCCATCGTGCTCGTGCGCTGGCTGCTGACGTACATGCGGCGCATGATCGCCGGGCGCATCTCGCTGGCGATCGAATTCGATCTGCGCGAGCGCATCTACGCGCACCTGCAGCGGCTCGAGCTGGGCTTCTTCGATCACCAGCAGACCGGCCAGCTGATGTCGCGCGCGACCGTCGACCTGCAGGCCGTGCGCTTCTTCCTCGGCTACGGCCTCGTGTTCATCCTGCAGTCGGCGCTGACCATCGTGCTCGCCGGCGTGGCGATGATCCTGATCAACCCCGGGCTCGGCCTGATCGCGATCGCGCCCGTGCCGTTCGTCGTCGTCATCTCCCAGCGCTACGGACGCACCGCGCGACCGGCCATCCAGGAGGTGCAGCAGCGCATCGGCGAGCTCACCGCCGACGCCGAGGAGAACATCTCCGGCGTGCGCGTCGTCAAGTCCTTCGCCCGCGAGCCGCGCCAGCGCGAGCGCTTCCGCCACAGCGTCGCGCGCGTGTTCGACCAGTCGATGGTCGCCACGCGCCTGGAGGCCAAGTTCAACCCGGCCATCGGCTTTTTGCCCCAGCTCGGCCTCGCCGCGGTGCTGCTGATCGGCGGCAACCGTGTGATCCACGCGCACCTGACGATCGGTCAGTTCACGCAGTTCTACCTGTATCTGAACATGCTCATCGGGCCGATGCGCTCGCTCGGCGTCACGCTCGGCCTGGCCCAGCGCGCGACCGCATCCGGCGCGCGCATCTTCCAGGTGCTCGACCGCGAGCCGCGCATCGTGCAGCCGCCCGACGCGCCGCAGCTGCCGCCCGGCAGCGGCCATGTGCAGCTGCGCGGCGTAACGCTGCGCTACGACGAGGGCGACGACTTCGGCGCCGTGCACGCCGGACCGCGCGAGCTGTCGCTCGACGCCGACCGCGACGGCGTCGGAGCGCCGCCGCGCACCGCACGCGCCGTGCTCTCAGACGTCGATCTCGACGTGCCGGCGGGAACGACCGTCGCGCTCGTCGGCGCCACCGGCTCGGGCAAGACCAGCCTCGTGGCGCTGATCTCGCGGCTGTATGACACGACCGGCGGGCAGGTGCTGCTCGACGGCGCCGACGTGCGCGACGTTGACCTGACGTCGCTGCGCAAAGCCGTCGCGGTGGTCTCCGACGACCCCTTCCTGTTCTCCGCCAGCGTCGCCGAGAACATCGCCTACGGGCGCCCTTCGGCGAGCCGGCCGGAGATCGAAGCGGCCGCTCGCCGTGCGCAGGCCTATGACTTCGTCGCGCGACTGCCGCAGGGCTTCGACACGCGCGTCGGCGAGCGCGGCCTGTCGCTGTCCGGCGGCCAGCGCCAGCGCCTGGCGATCGCCCGCGCACTGCTGGCCGATCCGCGCGTGCTGATCCTCGACGACGCCACCTCGGCGGTCGACGCCTCGACCGAGCAGAGCATCAAGCTGGCACTCGACGAGGCCATGGCCGGGCGCACGACGTTCGTCATCGCCCACCGCCTTTCCACGATCTCACTGGCCGATGAGATCGTCGTGCTCGAGCACGGACGCGTGGTCGCCCACGGCGATCACGAGCACCTGCTGCAGGCCTCCTCGCTGTATCGAGAAATCGTCGAGAAGGGACTTCCCGACCAGGTCTTTCTCACGCGCAAGCCGCGCGAACCGGAGGTGAGCGGCCTGTGAGCCCAATGGTCGGCCGCGGCGGGCCCGGATCAACGTGGACGGGCGAGCGCGCCAGCAAGGGCACGCGCGGGCGTAACCTGCGCGGGCTGCTCGGCCTGCTGCGGCCCTACCGCACGCGCGCCGCATTGACCGTCGTTGCGCTCGTGCTCGGCACGGCCGCCTCGCTGGCGCCGCCGCTGCTCGCGCGCGCGGCCATCGACGACGGCATCGAACGCCACGACTTCAGCAAACTCGTGCTCGTCGTCATCGCCTTCCTCGCCTCCGCGCTGCTCGTGTGGGGCATGACCTATGCGCAGACCTTTCTCGTCGGCTGGGTCGGGCAGCGCGCGCTGGCCGACCTGCGCATTCGCATCTTCACCCACCTGCAGACGCTGCCGATCGGTTTCTACGAGAGCCGGCCGGCCGGCGTGCTGATCTCGCGCATGACCAACGACGTGGAGGCGCTGGACTCGCTCGTCACAGACTCGGTCGTCACGTTGTTCCAGTCCGGCCTGACGCTCATCGGCACCGTCGGCATCCTGCTCTACCTCGACGTCAAGCTCGCGCTGATCACCTTCTGCGTGCTGCCGCTGGTGCTCATCGGTTCGCTGTGGTTTCGCATCATCTCCGCCGGCGCCTTCCGCCGCACGCGCGAGACCATCGGCGCGATCACCGCCTACCTGCAGGAGACGCTGTCGGGCATCCGCGTCGTGCGCAGCTTCGCCCAGGAGCCCGCGCACGAGGCGCAGTTCACCGAGCTGAACGCCCACAACCGCGACGCCAACATGACCACCGTCAAGCTCAACGCCGCCTACTTCCCGACCGTCGAAATGCTCTCCGGCGTCGCCGTCGGCGCGATCGTGCTGTACGGCGGCTACCAGGCGATCGACGGGCACATCTCGATCGGCACGATCGTCGCCTTCGTCGCCGCGCTCTCGAACCTGTTCGAACCGATCCAGCAGCTCTCGCAGTTGTATGCCACCTACCAGTCCGGCATGGCCGCCCTGGAGAAGATCTTCCAGCTGCTCGACGAGCGGCCCGACCTGGAGGATCGCCCCGACGCGATCGAGCTCGGGCGCATCTCCGGCGAGGTCGACTTCGACGACGTGTCCTTCGCCTACAAGCCGCGCGCGCGCAACCGCGGCGCCAACGGCGCGACGCCCGACGAGCAGGTGCTGGCGCTCGATCACATCAGCCTGCAGATACCGCCCGGCCAGACCGTCGCGCTGGTCGGCGCGACCGGCGCCGGCAAGTCGACCATGGCCAAGCTGATCGCACGCTTCTACGATCCGACGTCCGGCGCCGTGCTCGTCGACGGCCACGACCTGCGCGAAGTCGCCTCGAGCTCGCTGCGCTCGCAGATGGGGATCGTGCCGCAGGAGGCCTTCCTCTTCTCCGGCACCGTCGCCGAGAACATCGCCTTCGGGCGCCCCGAC
>DATARK010000120.1:0-5910 GCA_036264175.1 Solirubrobacteraceae bacterium | reverse complement strand
TGCTTCTTTTCGCGGCTCGCGCGCCATGACGTGTCCTTGCCGAAGCCGAGCGCCAGCGCCGGCGCCCAGGTGGGCACGGTCAGGGCGATGATGTCGCCCTTGCGCACGGCGATCGTCCTTTCCAGCGGGAACTGCACCGTTTTGCCGAAGTACTTCTTCAGCTTGACGGTCGGGCCAGAGGCGATCAGCTTGTAGGTGAGGTTCGGTTTCTTTTCCGCGCGCAGGATCGCCAGACCCGCTTCGGCTTCGCCGCCCTCGTTGGCGTTGAAGAACTTGACCTGCGTGGCGTTGGGGCGCCCGAGCGTGATCGTCCAGGCCACGACGGTGCCCGCGCGAGGCGCGCTCATCAGCGTCGTGTTCGTGCCGACCTTGACCTGGAAGCCGGTCGTGCGACTGACCGCCAGGCATGGGCTGGTCGGGCAGCTGGGGACCGTTTCAGGGGTCGTCGTCGGCGGGATCACGCCGACTTCGGCGATCGTCGCAGGCGCGACTGCGGGAATGGCCAAGCCGACTACAAGGCTCGTGAGCAAGGCGGGATATATGCGTTTCATCGTTGCCATTCAACACGAGTTCGGGCCAGATGTAGCGCTTTGACCATTCGTTATCGCTTGCCGAGTTCCTCTGCCGCGGCCGCGATCTCGTCTGGATCGCCCGGCGCCGGCACCCAAGGGAGGCGCAGGTCGTCGCGCTCATAGCGCGGGATCACGTGCATGTGGAAGTGGAAAACCGTCTGAAAGGCGACCGCCCCACAGGCGTTCAGCAAGTTCACGCCGTCGGCGCCCAGCTTCTGCTTCTGGCGCGCGGCCAGCAGCTTTGCGGCCTGCGCGACAGCCGCCAGGTCGTCGGGCTCGATCTCCAATAGGTCGGCGGAGTGCGCCCGAGGAATCACCAGGGCGTGCCCACGCGTCGCCGGGGCGATGTCCATGAAGGAGATGGTGCGCTCGTCTTCGCTGACGATCGTCGCGGGCAGCTCGCCGGCGGCGATCCGACAGAAGATGCAGTCTGGGTCAGCCATCGCCGCAAGCCTATTCGCATCCCGGCGCCGCGGCGGGCTCAGACCAGCGCGCGAGCGTGCGCCACGGCCTGCTCGCGCGTGGCGACTTCTCCGGTGAACTGCGCCTCGCTGAGCGCGGCCAGCAGCTCACCGACGCGCGGTCCGGTCGCGATGCCCAGCTCGCGAGCCAGCTCGTCGCCGCGAAGCAGCGGCGCCGGCGGGCCGTCGGCGCGCCAGCGCAGCGCCTCGGGAAGCATCTGCCGCGCAACCGCCAGGTGTGCGTCGATCGACTCCTGCGCGCGATCGCCGCGCGTGGCCAGGCGGTCGGCGACCGACAGCAGCGTGACGTCGACCTCGACCGGCGAGCACGCGCGTAGATAGCCGAACACCGTGCGCCGTTGCAGCGGCTGGCTCTCGTGCACGAGAAAGCCGAGGCGCAGGTGATGGCGCACGAGCGCCGCGACATGCGCGCGCAGACGCTCGCTGCAACGCAGGCGCTCGAGCACGTCGCGCGCCAGCGCCGCTCCGCGCTCGTCGTGGCCGATGAACGTCACGCGGCCGTCGGCCGGACGCACGTCGCGGGTCAGCGGCTTGGCCGCGTCGTGCAGCAGCGCGCCCCAGCGAAGCGCCTCGCCGCGTGTCATGCCGTCGGCCAACGGCATGGCGAGCAGCGCCGCGAGCGCCGCGCGATGCGCGCCGACCGTCGACTCGACCGCCGGCTCGATCTCGCCGCCGCCCGGGGGCGGCTTCGCGACCGCCTCGGTAAGCGCGATCGTGCGCGCGAGCACCTCCAGCGTGTGCCCGTACACGTCGGCGTGGTGAAAGCGGTTCTGCTCGACGTCGCGCAGCGCATCGAGCTCGGGTAGCACGACGGCCGTGGCCGACAGCGCCTCCATCAGCTGAAGACCACGCAGGGCCTGCTCGGCCGCAACGATGCGACGCAGCTCGGCAAACACGCGCTCGGGCGAGCAGCGCCGCAGCTCATCGACGTGCTCGCGCGCGCTGCCAAGGGTCTGCTCGTCGGGCTCCAGATCGAGCTCGACGGCGATGCGCGCGAGGCGCAGCACGCGAAGCGGATCATCGGCGAAGGCGCCGGGCGCGGTCATGCGCAGACGCCCGGCGGCTAGATCCGCCAGCCCACCGAGCGGGTCAATGGCCGCGCCCCCGCCGATCGGTTCGGCGATCGCGTTGACCGTGAAGTCGCGTAGCGCCAGGTCGGCCTCGAGCGTTCCCTCGCGCAGCCGCTCGACATCAACCTGCCAGGAGGAATCGCGCGCCGACACCCGCCAGGCACCGAACTCCTCCGACAGCGCAAAGCACGCGGCTCGACCGGCGGCCCTGGCGATTGCGCGCGCGGCCTCGGCGGGGTCGCCGTCGACGACGACGTCGAGATCGGCAGTCGTGCGCCCCAGCGCGCGATCGCGAATGGCGCCGCCGACGAGCCACGCGGGGGCCCCCGACAGCGCCGCACGCGCCGCGCTCAGTGCAGGCTCAGCCATGCTGACGTGGAAGCGATGCCTGCGTGATGGCGCCGCTCGCTGTCGCCGGGGGCGGATCGGCCGGCAGGCCGTCGCGGTGATAGACGCGCACCACGCGTGCGGTCAGCCCGCACGTGATCTCGTAGTTGATCGTCTGCAGGCGCGTGGCGACATCCTCCGCTGTGATCAGCTGCTCGCCGTCGACGCCGATCAGCGTCGCGCGCTCCCCCCGCAGGCGCTCGGCGCTCGCCTCATGGCCCACGTCCACGGTCACGTTGTCCATGCTCACCGTGCCGACCAGCGGATAGCGGCGGCCGCCGATCAGCACGTCTGCGTTGTTGGACAGGCCCCGCCGCCAGCCGTCGCCGTAGCCGATCGGCAGCACGGCCAGGTACGTGTCGTGCTCGGCCACGAAGCGGCGACCGTAGCCCGCGCTCTCGCCCGCGCGACAGAGCTTGACCTCTGCGACGTAGGAGCTCAGCCGGAGCGCCGGCTGCAGCGCCCGCTCGGCCGGATCGACGCCGAACGGGTCCATGCCGTAGACGGCGATGCCACAGCGCACCATGTCGAGCTGCGAACTCTCCTCGCGCAACATGGCGGCGCTGTTTGCGGCGTGCACGATCAGCTGCGGGTCTTGCCGCTTGACCTCGCCCACCCACCGGGTGAACACGTCGAGCTGGGCGTCGAAGAAGCCCTCGTCGTCGAGTTCGTCGGCCGTGGCGAAGTGCGTCATCAGCCCGACCGGCTGGACCCCGCGCGTGTCGCGCGCGAGCGCGAAGACCCGGGACGCCAGCCCGCTGTCGCGCGTGCCCAGGCGCCCCATGCCCGAATCGAGCTTGACGTGCACACGCCCTCCGCCGGCCTCTGCGACCTCGCGCACGTAGCGCTCGCTCCACACGACAACGTCCGCGTCGGCGGCGAGCGCTTCGGCAAGCTCGTCGAGGCGGAGCGCGCCCATCACGAGAATCGGCGTGCCGGTCAGGCCCTCGTCGCGCAGCTCGCGTGCCTCGCGCGCACACGCCACCGCCAGCCAGCTCGCGCCGCCGGCGATCGCGGCACGCGCACTCTGGGCGGCGCCATGGCCGTAGCCGTCGGCCTTGACGACCGCGCACAGCTCGGCGCCCTGGCGCAACTGCGACCGCAGGCGCGAGCAGTTGCGCTCGATCGCCGCCAGGTTGACGCTCGCCTGTGCGCGCGCCGCGCTCACGCCGGCTCCTCTCCCCTCGCCGCCGGCAGCGCCTCGATCACGTCGCTGGCGATCACGCCCTCGGGCGCTCCCTGGCGCCCGGCGGCTCGGCGCCCCGCGGCCGCATGCAGCCAGACACCGGCAGACGCGGCCTCGAACGGGTCGAGGCCCGCCGCGAGCAGCGCCGCCAGCACGCCGGTCAGCACGTCGCCTGTGCCGGCCGTGGCCAGCGCCGGGCTGCCACCCCGACTCACGGCGACCTGCCCATCGGGACGCGCGACGATCGTGTCGTCGCCCTTGAGCACCACCACCGCGTGTGCCAGCTCGGCAGCGGCGCGCACGTGGCGCAGGCGCTCGCGCTCGACCTCCTTGCTGTCGAGCTCCAGCAGTCGCCCGAGCTCGCCGGCATGCGGCGTGAGGATCGTCGCAGACGTCCTGCCCGCGAGATCGCCGAGTCGACCGGAATGGGCGTTCAGGCCATCCGCGTCCAGCACCAGCGGAGCGTCGGCCGAGCCGGCGAGCTCGCGCGCGAACGCGGCCGCTGCGTCGCTGCGCCCGAGGCCCGGGCCAAGCGCCAGAGCGCCCTGCGGGCGGATGCTCTCGCGCACGGCCTTCACCGCAGCAGCCGTCAGGCCGCCGTCCTGCTCGTCGAGACCGCGTGCCATCAGCTCCGGCGTTCCGCCGCCGGCGATCACGTCCTGCAGCGACTGCGGCACGCAGGCGATCACATAGCCGGCGCCGGCGCGCATGCTCGACCGGGCGGCCATCTGCGGCGCTCCGGAAAGCCCACGCGAGCCGCCGGCGACGACCACCTGCCCGGAGGCGAACTTGGTCGAGGACGCGCCGCGCCGCGGCAGGCGCTCGCGCACCCGATCTGCGATCAGGCCAGCCGCCGCGCCGACAGGCGCGCCGCGTGGAATGCCGATGTCGATCGTGTGCACCTCGCCGGCGAAGCCCTTGCCGGGATTGATCCATAGTCCCGGCTTGGCGGCGTGAAAGGTCACAGTCACATCCGCGCGCACGGCTGCGCCGCAGACCACGCCGGTGGACGCATCGACGCCGCTTGGAACGTCCACGGCGATCACCGGAGCGGAGGAGTCGTTGAGCGCGCCGATCGCTGTCGCGACCGGTCCGTGTGGTTCTCCGGCAAATCCCGTGCCGAGCATCGCGTCCACGAGCACCGTCGCGCCGGCGATCGCGCCGGCTCCCTGCTCGAGCGTCACCGGCGCCTCGCCCGCAAGCCTTTCGAGGTTGGCGTGGGCGTCGCCGGAGAGCTCGTCGAGCGAGGTCGTGACGATGACCGTCACCGTCCAGCCGGCGTCGCGCAGCAGCCTCGCGACGACCAGCCCGTCGCCGCCGTTGTTTCCCTTGCCACAGATGACCGCAGCCGGACCTTCGGCGGCATGGACCTCGACCGCCCGCGCGACAGCGGCGCCGGCGCGCTCCATCAACTCGAGGCTCGACACGCCCTGCTGCTCGATCGCCCAGCGATCGGTCGCGCGCATCGCCTGCGCGTCGGGCAGCGGAATCAGCCAGTCAGGTAGCGCCTGCACGCGCTACTCGACGGTGACGGTCTTGGCCAGGTTGCGCGGCTGATCGACGTTCAGGCCACGGTTGCGCGCGATCGCGTAAGCGAGCAGCTGCAGCGGAATGACCGCGAGGATCGGCTGCAGCATCCAGTCCGTAGCGGGCACCTCGACCGTCGCATCGACGTGCGGCTCCACGTCGCCGTCGCCGGCCGTGCAGACGGCGATCACGTGCGCGCCGCGAGCACGCGCCTCCTGGATGTTGGAGACGAGCTTGTCCAGCACCGGTGAGCGGGTGGCTACGCAGACGACCGGCGTGGCCTCGTCCAGCAGCGCGATCGGCCCGTGCTTCATCTCTCCGGCCGCATAGGCGTCTGTGGAGATATAGGAGATCTCCTTGAGCTTCAGCGCGCCCTCCAGCGCAACCGGCAAGCCGACGTGGCGGCCGATGTAGAAGAAGAACTCAGCGTTCCAACAGCTCTTTGCGATCTCCTCGACGCGCGCCTCACTGGAGGTGATCAGCTCATCGATGCCGTGCGGCAGGCGCTTGAACTCTGCGACGAGCTCGGCGATGCGCTCCTTGGGCAAAGTGCCGCGCAGCTCGGCTAGGCGCAGTCCGAGCAGGTACATCACGGCCACCTGGCAGACGAACGTCTTGGTCGCCGCGACGCCGATCTCGAGACCGGCGCGCGTGAAGAGCACGCCGTCGGCGTCGCGCGTGGCCTG
>DATARK010000111.1:0-8494 GCA_036264175.1 Solirubrobacteraceae bacterium | reverse complement strand
CGCTGCTCGAACTGGCGGAAACGGTGAAAGAGCTGACCGGATCGACCTCTGAGCTGATCTACGAGGCGCTGCCGGAGGACGATCCCAAGCAGCGCAAGCCGAACATCGCGCTGGCCCAAGAGCTGCTGGGCTGGTCGCCGGAGGTGGCGCTGCGCGAGGGGCTGCAGCGCACGATCGAGCAGGCAGGCGTGGAGCTGCTGGTCGGCGGCGGCTCGAGCTGAGACGCCGCGCCCATATGGCGGCCGTGAGGGCCGCCGGGCAGTCACGCGACCGCTACATCTGGCAGGCTGAAGCGTTGTGAGCAGTGAGATGGGACCCCGTTCCACGCGCACGCCCGCACCGACCCTTCCGCGCAAGCCGCCCACGACGGGGCCAGGCGGCCCGCCGCGGCTGGGACGAGGCGCCTCGGCGATTCCCCGCGCGGCGACGCCGCAGGCGGTGCTGTCGGAGGTGACGGCGCGCAAGCAGACCGGTGATCGCGACATGCGCCGCAAGCGCCCGCCGCTGCTGTCGTTCCTTCTGCGCATGTCCACGGCGCGTCGCCTGGCGCGCGTGGTGTCGCTGCTGGGCTTGGACTTCGTGGCGGTGGCGCTGGCGATCTTCACGGCGCTGATTCTCAAGGCGGCGATCTTCGACCGCGTGCAGTTCCATGCCGCGCTGCGCGAAACCGAACGCATTCTGCCGTTCGTGTACCTGCTGACGGCGCTGTTGTTCGCGCGCTCGGGGCTGTACGCGGCGCGCTCGCTGCGCCCAGGACTGTCGCGCATCGTCGGCTCGCTGTTCCAGGTGGCTTTCGTGGCGCTGCTGTTCGCTGTGGTCAGCGGCGAACACTTCTCCAGCTACTACCTGTTTTATGGATCTCTGGCGTTCGCGCTGCTCTACGTCTCGTCGTTTCGGGCCGCCTATGAGTGGCTGACGGGGGCGATGCTGCGCGCCGCCGGCTATCGCCGGCGGGCGGTGCTGGTGGGCACGGGCAAGCACATCTCAGACGTCGCGCACGCGCTGGGCGACGCGCCGCACTCGCCGATCGAGGTGGTCGGCTTTCTCTCGCCCAACGCGCTGCCGGGCAACGGCCTGCGCGCGCTCGGCGCGCTCGAGGACCTGGACAAGGTGCTCGGCTCCGAACGCATCGACGAGGTGATCATCGCCGACCCGGAGTTCCCGCAGGTCGAGGCGGTGGAGCTCGTCGACCAGTGCCATCAGCGCGGCGTGCGCGTGCGCCTGGCGCCGTCGACGATGGAGATTCTGATCCACCGCGCGGAGTTCGTGCCGGGCCAGTCGGTGCCGCTGTTCGAGCTCGGCCCGCCGGTGTTCGAGGGCGTGGACTTCGCGCTGAAGCGGACCTTCGACCTGATCGCCGCGACGCTGATGCTGCTGCTGCTCAGCCCCTTGCTGCTCGCGCTGGCGCTCGCCGTGCGCCTGTCCTCGCGCGGGCCGGTGCTGTATCGCTCGGTGCGCCGCGGCATCGGCCAGCGGCCGTTTCCCTGCCTGAAGTTCCGCACGATGCACACCGACGCCGAGGAGCAGCAGGCCGACCTGGAAGAGCTCAACGAGGCCACCGGCGCGCTGTTCAAGATCCGTGAGGACCCGCGGCTGACGCGCGTGGGGGCGTTCCTGCGCCGTTTCTCGCTGGACGAGCTGCCGCAGCTGATCAACGTGCTGCGCGGCGAGATGTCGCTGGTCGGCCCGCGGCCGCTGCCGCAGCGCGACTACGACATGCTCGAGGACTGGCACCGCAAGCGCTACCTGGTGCTGCCGGGCATCACCGGACTGTGGCAGGTCTCCGGTCGCTCGGAGCTGGACTTCGACGACCTCGTGCACCTCGACTTCATCTACCTCGAGCACTGGTCGCTGGCGCTCGACCTGACGATCATCCTGAAGACGATTCCGGCCGTGCTGATGCGGCGCGGCGCCTACTGAGCCAATCCGCGCGCGGCTCGCGCGCGGATTAGGAGCCGCTGAATGCCTGCTCGGGCCCGACGGCGGGTCGCCGGCGCAGGCGACGGCCGATCATGCGCGGGCGGTCGGCCTGCGCCAAGGCGCGCTCGTAGACGCTCCAAGTGGCTCGTGCGGCGTCCTGCCAGGACCACGTCGGCGGCGCGGGCGCTGGGCGCTGCGCCGCTTCGGCGGCGCCGATCAGCGCACGCAGGTCGCCCGCCGGCACGAACGTGGCGCGCTCGCCGAGCACCTCGCGCAGCGCGGGCACCTCACAGGCGACGACCGGCGTGCCGCAGGCCAGCGCCTCGACGGCGGGCAGGCCGAAGCCCTCGTCCCGGGAGGCCACGACCAGCGCGTGCGCGCCGCCGTACAGCGCCGCCAGATGCTCGTCTGAGACGTGGCCGGTGAGAATCACATCGGGCAGCTCGTGCGCCCAGGCGCTGGTCTGACCGACGAGCACGAGCGGCAGCTCGCGCGGCGTGGCGGCGAGCTTGGCGACGTGCTTGACCGGGTCGGGGTGGCGCAGGCCGCCGACCCACAGCAGGTAGCGCTCGGGCAGATCGAAGCGCGCGCGCGTCTCGGCGATCTCGCAGGCGCTGCGCGGATACATGCAGGCGTCGGGCGCCTCGGCGATCACGTCGAGCTGCTCGCGCTCGAGGTCCAGGCGCTCCAGCGCGTCCTGTGCGAGCGCCTCGGTGGGAACGATCACGCGCACGGCGCGCTGCACTGCGAGCTGGCGCAGGCGCAGGCGCGTGCCGGTGCGCAGCAGCTCTGAGCGTCGCTTGAGCACCGTGAGGTCGTGCAGCGTGACGACCATCGGGCAGGGGCTGTGCAGCAGCGCGCCGCCCATCCAGGGCGCGTGGAACAAATCGGCGCGGCCCGGCCGTGTCGTCTCGACGATCTGCGCGTCGGCCTCGGCGGTCTCGCGCAGCGCCTGCAGCATGCAGCGCGAGTAGCGCCCGACACCCTGAGGATCACTCACGGGGCGGCTGTCGAAGGCTACGTTCACGACAGGCCGATCTCCCATTCCCCAAGCACGCCGCCAAGATATTCGCTTCGCGCAGCTTTGTGCAGGTATGACGGCTAACTTGCGCACATGAGCTCGCGCGCCTACCACGAAGCGATCTGGCAGGCCGTCGCCGAGGGCTCGCAGCCGCGCGACCTGGCGCTGCGCAGGACGTTCCTGCTGAGCGGCCTGCGCGCGGCCGCCACCCGGCAGGGCGCAGGCGGGCCGCCGGGCGACGGCGCGCCGCAGGGCGCAGGCGCGCCGCTGCGCGTGCTCGACGTCGGCTGCGGCGAAGGGCAGCTGACCGCGGCGGTCGCGCGCGCGGGCCATGCGGTCGTCGGCGTGGACGTCGCCGAGGAGCCGCTGCGCCGAGCGCGCGCGCAACACGCCGGGCTGGATCTGCGTCTGCTGGACATCGACGGCGAATGGCCGTTCGCGGACGCGAGCTTTGACGCCGTGTGGGCCGGCGAGACGATCGAGCACGTCGCCGACACGGCCGGCTGGCTGTCGCAGCTGCGCCGCGTGCTGCGCTCCGGCGGCAGCCTGCTGGCGAGCACGCCGGCGCACGGACGCCTGAGGATGCTCGCGCTGGCGCTGTCGGCGCGCGCGACAGACGAGCACTTCGACCCGCGCTCGGACCACCTGCGCTTCTACACGCGCCGCACGCTGGCAGGCCTGCTCGCCGAGTTCGGCTTCGAGCGCATCGACGTGCGTGCTGCCGGCGGTCCACCGGGCGCGCGCCGGCAGCTGCTGGCCTCGGCGCTGCGCTCGCGTTTCTGAGCTCCTGTGGCGCGCGGCAGGGCAGGCGCATGCGCGGCGGCGTCTACGGCTTGGTGGCGCCGGCTCGGCGGACCTTGACGCGATGCGTGGCGCGGCGCTTGTGTGTGCGCAGCGCACGCTGCTTGGCCGCCGCCGCCGCGGCGGCGGCGATGCGCTGCGTGTCGACTGCACGCGAAGCCTGCGCGTAAGCGTTCTGAATGGCGATCGCTTCGGGGTTGCCCTGAGCGATCGCTTCGGCGTTGATCGACTCCGGATTCAGGTAGATCGCGGCTTCGATCTCATGCAACGCGGAGCTCGCGTCGTTGCTGGCGAGGTCGTACTCGCCGAGCGTCAGCCAGGTCTGCGGGTTGGACGGCTGCAGGCGCACGGCGCGCTGCAACGTGGCACGCGCGAGCGCCGGCTCGCGGCGGTTCTGCTGCACGGCCGACAGCGTGAACAGCGCCTGCGCTGAAAGCGGGTCGCGCGAGACGGCCGCCTGCGCTGAAGACACGGCTGCGCGCGGGTTGCTGGCGAGCTGCGACAGCGCCTGCTGGGAGGCGTCTGCCGAGCGCTGTGGCTGCCACTGCGCCCACGCGGCCAGCAGCGCGCCGATGACGATCGCAACCGCCACGCCGGTGCGCAGCGGCCCGAGCGCGCTCGGGCTCAGCCGCGCGCGCAGCTCGCCCACGCTGGGCACGCGCGCCCGCGCCGGCCGCACGTTCAGCGTCGTTTCGCCGTCCGGCGTCGGCGCGGCTGCGGAGTCCGGGCCGACGCCAGAGCTGGAGCCTGCGCCGTGGTCGGGCGGAGCGGCGCCCGCGCCGGCGGGCAGCTCGGCGGCGACCAGCGCGGCCTCGCCGGCACCCGCGCCGAGCGGCCCACGGCCGGCCAGCCAGCCGGCGCACAGCAGCGCGACGCAGGCGTTGCCGGGCACGTACCACGTCCAATCGGCCAGCGAGTGGATGCCAAAGACGACAACCAGGCAGAGCATGCTGAGCAGGCCCACGCGCTCGGCCGAGTAGGGCGCTGCGCGGCCTTGCACGGTCAGCCGCCGCCAGGCCGGGTAGCCGCCGCCGTGGCGTGCGAGCCAGGCGCGCAGCGTCGCCCAGTCCGTCCAGCGGCGATTGAACGGATGCGTCGCGCGGCCGGCCGCAGCCATCCACACGAGCAGCAGACCGAGCGTCAAGGCCAGGCCGATGATGCCCAGGTCGGCGAGCGTCTGCACGCCGTAGCCGTGCGCGTGGCGCACGTCGAGCGTCTCGGTGCGATAGCGCAGGCGCGCGGTCGCGTAGCCTTCGGCACCGGCGCCGAGCCAGGGGTGCGCCTTGAACACCTTCAGCGCCTCGTTCCAGTAGCGCGCACGCACGCTGCCGACGGCCGTCAGGCGTCCCGGCGCGTTGGACGGCACGGCCGCGTGCGGGTCGGTCAGCGCGTGCACGCCGTGTGAGATGCTGCCGGTGAAGCCGCGATGGCTGGCCGCCAGCGCGCCCGCGCCGGCGAGAACCACGACGGCGAGCAGCGCCAGCAGCAGCGCGCCGGCGCGCCGGCGGCTGATCAGCGAGGGCGCGGCGCGACCCGTCCAGAAGCCGAACGCCAGGCCGGCGAACGTCAGCAGCACGAGCATCACGACGATCAGCGCGCCGAGACGGTGGCCCGCGCTGGAGCGCGCCGCCAGTTCGACGTTGTCGGTGCTCAGCGCATGCCGCGAGAAGTCCCAGGCGACGACCGCGCCCGCGAGCACGGCCGAGCTGATCAGAATCGCGGCGCCGCGCAGGCGCAGCGGCACGATGCAGAACCACAGCGCCAGGCCGAGCACGAGCGCGACGAGCGCGCCGCGCGAGTAGGCGAGCATCAGCGTCAGCAGCATCAGCCCCATCGCCGGGTAGGCCAGCGCGCTGAGCAGCGCGTGCCCGGCACGGCGCGCGCCAAGCCACATGCAGGCGATCACGCCCATCGCCGCGGTCAGGCCGATGGCGTTCCAGTAGCTGTACGGCGCACGCAGGCGCGAGTAGATGTCGCTGGAGTCCAGCTGCGCGGGGAAGACCTTGGTCAGCAACGCATAGCCGCACACGACCACAGCCGCGAGCACGATGCCGCCGAGCACCGCCGGCCAGCGCGCCGGCAGCGTGCGCGCGAGCACGATGCAGGCACCGAACACCGCGCAGTAGGCGAGCATGCGCCCGGCGTCCTTGAAGCTGTCGTCGGGCTGCACCGACCAGGCAACCGACAGAGCGGTCAGCGCCGTGAAGGCGAGCAGCAGCGCCAGCGGCCAGGCTCCATACGCGCGCATTCCGCCCGGCCCCAGCAGCACGGCAGTGGCGGCGATCAGGCCGGCGCCGAGCGTCAAGGAGATCTCCACGGTGGTCATGTCCGACAGGTTCAGACCGCCGCCCGCCACGAAGGCGACGAAGCACAGCACCGCGGCGATCAGCAGCGTCGGCAGCCAGGCGTCGACGTGCGACAGCCAGCGCTCGCGCGCAGACGCGCCGCGCGTCGGCCGGGCGCCGTTGGTCGACGTCGCGACGCCGCCCGCCGACGCAGCGACCGCGCCGGCGCTCGAGCCGTCGCCGCGAGCGGGCGCCGGATTGTCAACCGGCGCGGCGGGCACGCACGACCTTTCCGGCGCTTCGACCGCCTAACGCGACGGCGCAGGCGAGCATGAAGGCGAGCACGGCCAGCAGCGAATCGGGCAGCGAGCTGAAGGCCGACGAGATGTTGGCGTGCACGACCCCCGGACGAACCGTCTGCGTGCCGATTTTCTGTGCCCCGGCGCCCGTCTTCGGCACTCTGCCCAGTTTGGCCTTCTCGACCGACGAGAGCGGCGTGGCAGTGGGCGGAGCGCCACTGCCGTTCGAGCCCGAGCCACCGCCCGCGGCGAGCAGCTGCGCGCGACGAATCAGGTTGGCGCAGTCGGAGTACTCTTCGACTTCCGTCGGCAGCTCGGCGAGCGCGCGGCGGTAGTCCTTCTGGCTGAAGCCGCTGATGCTCTGGCCGTGCGTGCAGCGTTCGATGATCTTCGTGCCGGTATCGGCACCCGCTGTCGCCGTGAGGCTGGCGAGCGCGACCAGCGCGCAGATCAGTGCCAGGCCCGTGGCGCGGCTCTGAGAGAGGGCGATTCTCATAGGTGAGCGACGCAACGCTACCAACGCCCGCGGGCGAGGCCGAGGCTCGCCAGCGCTTCGCAGAAGCCCTGTGCCCAGGCGTCGTGGTTGTAGGCGCGCACGTCAGTCGCCGCCTGCTCGCCCAGCCGCGCGCGCAGCGCTCCGTCGCCGGCCAGGCGCTGCATGGCCGCGGCCAGCGCCACGCTGTCGCCGGCAGGCACGACGATGCCGTTGAGGTCGTTGCGCACGAGTCCGCCGGCGGCAGCGCCGACGGCGTCGGAGGCGATCACGGGCATGCCGCGGTTCATCGCCTCGTTGACCACCAGCGCCCACGGCTCGCGAAATGTGGGCGTGGGAATCGAGGGAACCACGAGCACGTCGCAGGCGGCGTACACGTCTCGCAGCTCCGCCGGCGCGAGCGCGTCCAGCGAGAAGATGCCGTCGTCGCCGCTGCGGCGCAGGCCCGACGGCGCGAAGCTCGCGCGGCCGGAGCCCGTGCCGACGAGCACCAGCGCGTTGGACGGCGTCGCCAGCGCCGCGTGGCGCCAGGCGTCGAGGAGCACCGCCACGCCCTTCTCCGGCGCGTCGCGTCCGACGAACAAGAAGCGCACGTCGGCGTCTGCCGGCCAGGCACGCCGGCTCGGCGGCGCAGTCTGCGAGTCACTCCAGAAGTCGTTGTCGACCGACTGCGGCGCCACGAACACGTTGCGCGCGCCGCGCGACTGCACGTAGGAGCTGACGTGCGAGCCGTAGGTGACGACCGCGTCGGCCTTGCGATACATCCGGCGCAGCGGCAGATAGCTCAGCGCGTGCGCGGCACTGCGCGGATGCGCCCACAGCGACGCCCACAGGATCAGCGGCACGCGCGCGCGCCGCGCGCCCGACCAGGTGGCAAGCGGCGCAAGGCGCCCGCCGGTCGGGCAGACGACCGCGCGGTAGCCGCCGCCGGCCGCCAGCGCGTAGAGCTCGTGCGGGCGCACGTATCGGTGAGGAAACGGCATGTCCCCCTCAAACCCATCGCCGCCGTGCTTGTAGCGGCCGCCGAACAGCGCCAGCTCGATGCCCTCGCGTTCGTGCAGGCGCGTCAGCGCGCCGACGCGGTAGGCCGGCGCGTGGCCGGTGACGAACAGCAGCGGCTTCACGCCAGCGCCTGCTCGTATGCGGCCAACGTCTGCGCGCCGCACCGCTTCCAGGTGAAGTTCGCCAGCACCGTCTCGCGCGCGCGATGGCGCGCCTCGCGCAGCCTGTGGGGGTCTGACAGCAGCTCGTCGATGCGCTGCGTCAAGCGCTCGATGTCGCCGGGAGGAACCAGCACCATGCCATCGCCGGCCGCCGCGATCTCCTCCGGTCCTGGCTCGCCGCGGCAGCCGATCGCCGGCACGCCGCCGGCCATCGCCTCGACGTAGGCCACGCCAAAGGCCTCCTCGGTCGAGGGCATCACCAGCAGCGTGCACTCGCGCGCGCGCTCGATCGCCTGCGCCGGCTCCAGCTGGCCGTGGAAGTCGACGCGGTCAGCGACCTCCAGGCGCTCGGCCAGCCGTTGCAGCGCCGCGCGCTCGGGGCCGTCGCCGACGATCGCATAGCGCAGCGTCGGATGGCGCGGTGTGAGCACCGCCAATGCGCGCAGCACGTCGGCGTGGCGCTTGCGCCCCACCAGATGCGCGACCGTCGCCAGCGTCGGCGCGACGCCGCG
>DATARK010000085.1:0-2218 GCA_036264175.1 Solirubrobacteraceae bacterium | reverse complement strand
GCGCCTTCCTGCAGCGTCTGGCGACGCGGATCATCGAGCTCGATCGCGGCAAGCTGACGTCGTGGCCGGGCAACTACGCGACCTATCTGCGGCGCAAGGAAGACGCGCTCGCCAACGAGCAGGTGCTGGCCGACAAGTTCGACAAGAAGCTCGCTGAAGAGGAAGTGTGGGTGCGCCAGGGCATCAAGGCGCGGCGCACCCGCAACGAGGGACGGGTCAAGGCGCTCGAGGCGATGCGCGCCGAGCGCGCCGCCCGCCGTGAGCAGATGGGCAACGTCCGTCTTCAGGTCGAGCAGGCGGAGCAGTCAGGCAGGCTGGTGTTCGAGGCGAAAGCGATCTCGAAGCGCTTTGCCGGTGAGCCGATCATCGGCGCCTTCTCGACCCGGGTGATGCGCGGCGATCGCATCGGTCTGATCGGCCCGAACGGCGCCGGCAAGACGACGCTGTTGAGGATGCTGCTCGGCGAGTTGACGCCGGACGCCGGCGCCATCCGCCTCGGCGCCAACGTCCAGATCGCGTACTACGATCAGCAGCGCGAGCAGCTCGATCCCGAGCGCACCGTGTTCGACACCGTCGGCGAAGGCAACGACACCGTGACCTCGAATGGGCGCACGCGGCACGTCCACGCCTACCTGCGCGATTTTCTGTTCTCCGACGAGCGCGCCCGATCCCCGGTCAAGGCGCTGTCGGGCGGCGAGCGCAATCGCCTGCTCCTGGCGCGACTGTTCACCCGGCCGGCGAACGTGCTCGTCCTCGACGAGCCGACCAACGATCTCGACCTCGAAACCCTGGAACTGCTCGAGGAGCAGTTGGTCGAGTGGCCGGGCACGCTGCTTCTGGTCAGCCACGACCGCGCCTTCCTCGACAACGTCGTGACCAGCACCTTCGTGTTCGAAGGGGACGGCCGGGTGCAGGAGTACGTCGGCGGCTACGAGGACTGGCTCAGGCAGCGGCTGGCGGAGAAAAGTGCCGGGGCCAGAAGAGCCCGCGCCGCCCAGAAGCCGAATGAAACGTCCGGCGAGAAGCCGAAGACGACCAGGATCGTCGTCAAGCCGCGGAAGCTGTCGTTCAAGGAGCAGCGGGAGCTGGACGGGCTGCCTGCCGTGATCGAGGCGCTCGAGTCGGAGCAGCGCGCGCTGACGGCGAAGATCGCGGATCCCGAGTTCTACAAGGAAGGCAAGGAGACGATCGCGCGGTCGCTCGAGCGCGTCGACCAGCTGCAGCGCGAGCTCGCCAGGGCCTACGCGCGCTGGGCCGAGCTTGGGAATTAAGAATTAAGAATTTGGAATTTGGAATTAAGGACCAGCGACTACCGACTAATGTACAGCCCCGCTGTGCTGGTCAGCGCACGCCTGGCACACGCCGTCGTCGTGCATCCACTCGGGCGCCGTGCTGCGGCCGCAGTAGCCGCAGACGCGAAAGCGCGAGAGCCGCGCCTCGCGTGCACCCTTGATCAGCACCTGCAGCGCGTTGAAGAGCGCCGTTTCAGGCAGCCGGCGCCACTTGAGCACCCCGACGCGGCGCGGCTTGGCCGCGAAGGTGAACGGCGTCTCCCACACCCCGGCAAACTCCGAGACGATGACGCTGCTCTCGGTCAGCGATACGACCACGTCCGCGGGCTCTCCGCCGACGAACTGCAGCGTCCCATCCCCCGCTTCCTGGCGCTCGACCGGCGCGGAGAGGTTGGTGTCGAGAAACGCGATCAATTGCTCGTATCGTTCCGGTGCATCCATACGTCGGCGGGAGACCTTGGGGTCATTGACATGCCGGGTGCCGGCACTCGCAGCGCAGCTCCGTGGTCTGACCTTTCTCTTTGCAGTGCTCGCTGCAGTATTTCCCGTGAGGGCCGCCTTTCTCAACCAGGCATTCACAGGCGGGGTGGGCGCACTTGGCAGTTTCAGCCATCGCGAACCTCCTGCCGGGTATGTTAGCCACAGAAGGGCACAAAGGAAATGCACAAAGGGCACAAAGGGGACGACGCCCCTTTGTGCCCTTCGTTGTCCTCGGTGTCCTGGTGTTGGCTCTAGCGTGGAATGGGCGTGCCCTGCGAGCGGACGACCTCGTGGTAGGCGGCGACGATGCGGGCCGTGATCGGGCCGATGCCGCCGGCGCCAATCGTCCGATCGTCGACCGACAAGACCGGCACCACCTCGGCGCCGGTACCGCAGATGAACGCCTCCTTCGAGGTCCAGACGTCGAACAGCGTGAACGGTCTCGC
>DATARK010000071.1:0-8124 GCA_036264175.1 Solirubrobacteraceae bacterium | reverse complement strand
GTGCGTTCTCCAGCGCCCGCAGCGTGTCCACGTCGAGGTCGTTCGTGGGCTCGTCCAGCAGCAGCAGGTTGCCGCCGGAGCGCAGCAGCTTGGCCAGGTGCACGCGGTTGCGCTCACCGCCGGAGAGCTTGGCGATCTTCTTCTGCTGGTCTGAGCCCTTGAAGTTGAAGCCCGCGGTGTACTGGCGCGAGTTGACTTCGCGATCACCGAGCATCAGGTGGTCGTGGCCGTCTGAGATCTCCTCCCAGACCGTCTTGTCGGGATCGAGCGCGTCGCGCGACTGGTCGACGTAGGCGAGCTTCACCGACTCGCCAAGCTGCAGGGTGCCCGAGTCGGGCTGCTCCTCGCCGACGATCATCCGAAACAGCGTCGTCTTGCCGGCGCCGTTGGGGCCGATCACCCCGACGATGCCGGCGCGCGGCATCTCGAAGGAGAGCGACTCGATCAGCAGGCGATCGCCGAAGCCCTTGGCGATACTCTCGGCGAGAAGCACCTTCTCCCCCAGCCGTGGGCCCGGCGGGATGTGGATCTGGACCTCGTCGAGCTTGACCGCGCGCTCCTCGGCGACGAGCTCCTCGTAGCGGGCCAGGCGCGCCTTGGACTTCGTGCGCCTTCCCTTGGGGTTTGTGCGCACCCATTCCAGCTCGGCCGCGATCGTCCGCTGGCGGCTCTTTTCCGAACGCTCCTCCTGGGCCAAGCGCCGCTGCTTCTGCTCCAGCCAGGAGGAGTAGTTGCCCTCGTAGGGGATGCCCTTGCCGCGGTCGAGCTCGAGGATCCAGCCGGCGACGTTGTCTAGGAAATAGCGGTCGTGGGTGACGGCGACCACGGCCCCCTTGTACTCGGCCAGGTGACGCTCCAGCCAGTCGACCGACTCGGCGTCCAGGTGGTTGGTGGGCTCGTCGAGCAGCAGCAGGTCGGGAGCGCTCAGCAGCAGCCGGCACAGTGCCACTCGTCGGCGCTCGCCGCCAGATAGGCTCGCGACCTCGGCGTCGGGCGGCGGCAGGCGCAGCGCGTCCATCGCGTACTCCAGCTGCGTGTCGAGGTTCCAGGCGTCGGCCGCTTCGATCTTGGCCTGGATGGCTGCGAACTCGTCGGCGACCGCGTCGGAATAGTCGGCCGCGAGCTCGTTGAAACGGTCGAGCAAGGCCTTGGTCTCGGCCACGCCGTCCTGCACGTTGCCCTTGACGTCCTTGGACTCGTCGAGCTGCGGCTCCTGCTCGAGCAGCCCCACCGTGGCGCCGGGCGCGAGCGCCGCCTCGCCACGGTAGTCCTCGTCCAGGCCCGCCATGATCCGCAGCAGCGTGGACTTGCCGGCGCCGTTATAGCCGAGCACGCCGATCTTCGCGCCAGGGAAGAACGCCAGCGTGACGTCGTCCAGCACCGTCTTGTCCGGGGGGTGCAGCTTGGACAGGCGGTGCATCGTGAATACGTACTGGGAGGACATGCCGGGCAGGATAGGGGCTAACGTGATGTGGTCATGCCGGGGGTGGTTCTCGACGTCGAACAGCAGATGCTCCTTCTGGAGATCGAGCCGCCATTTAACAAGCGCGACGTGCAGCTCGCGCGCCGGCGTATGGCCAAGCGCTGGCACCCGGACATCGCGCCGCCCGGACGCCAGTTCGAGCACGAGCGCCACCTGAAGGCGATCAACGAGGCCGCCGACCAGCTCGAGCGGCTGGCCGAAAGCTCGCGGGGCGGCAAGGTCTCGCGCAACGCGGTGAAGGTCAGCGCCGCGGCCGCAAAGGCCGCGCGCGAAGAGGCCGGACGGCGCGCTTACGAGGCCGAGCAGCGGGCACGCGCGGCAGCAGCGGATCGCGCCAAGAACGACCCGTTTGGTGCGCGAGTTCCCGACCACTCGGTGGTGCACCGCTACGCGCGCTGCACCTCCTATCCCGAGTGGGGCGTCGGGACGGTGGAAGGCATCTACTTCACCGGCGACAGCGAGGACGGACAGGACGTCCAGCAGTGGGCGCGCGTGAAGTTCTCCCACGGCGTACGAACGGTCCCGGCCGGCAGCATGAAGTTCGTCGACTTCTCAAAGCCCGATCCGGCATCCGAGCGCGTGGAGCGGTTCATGACGGCGGCGCAGCGGGCGATGGCCGAAGGCGACCACGCGCTGGCCGCACAACGGCTGGTCTATGCGCGCGAAGCCGAGCCGAAGAACGTCGGCGTGCTGCGCCTGATGACGCTCGCCTTCTGGCAGGCCGGCAACCTCGACGCCGCGGCTCGGGCGGTACGCGCCTGGGCACGCACCGACGAGGACCGTCCCGCCGCGCACCGCTTCGCGGCGCGCATCTACGAGGACATGGGCGCGATCGACCTCGCCGCCGAGGCAGCCGAGCGCGCCGCCGAGCGCGGCCCCACCGACGCGGGTGCATGGGAGCGGCTGGGTCGCCTGCGTCTGCAACTAGGCGACCGCGAGGGCTCGCTACGCGCCTTCGATCGGGCGCTCGGGCTCGGCGCCAACGGCCGCGTGCACGATCTCGTCGCCCAGGCGCTGGCACTCGAGCCGCGGATGACGACGGTGGGGTAGTTGCGTTTTTATAGTCATGTTTCCAGCATCTGCTCAACCGCTGCGATGTAGTCGGATGCCCCGAGCACAATCCTCTCGGCTTCCTCGCGTGTCGGCGTGATGGCCTCATAGTCGCCCTTCTCTCGTGTGTCTTGTTCGAGAACCTCCCGTGCCATCGTCGCGCGGTCACGCGCCTGCGCCATGAACTCGTCTGAGCGCGGACTCACTCCAGTGCGCTTCCGAAGAGAACGAGCTTGTCGCGGTCGACCTCCTGAATAAAGAAGGAACGAATCTCGCGTCTTCCCTCGAGCCACTCGCGCTCCGCGATGAAGAAGGAGTACCAGATTGGGCTGACCCCTTCCACCCTGGCGAGATCGTGCAGCATAGGCAGGTTGCCCGTCACCGCCTACGCCACGGCGCGCAAATGCCGGTAGGCATCTCCCGCCAGCTCGTGTGCCAAGGCATCGACCACCGCCTCGTCCGCTTCCGGGCGCCCGTCGGTGACTGCGCCGATCACCGCGCGCTTGCGCTCGAGCAGCTTGGCGATCGTCTCGTCGATCGTGTCGGCCGCAAGCAGGTACCAGGCGTTGACCGCGTCCTGCTGGCCCAGGCGATGGCAGCGATCCTCGGCCTGGTCGTGCTTGGCCGGCGTCCAGTCGAGCTCCAGGAAGGCGACGTTGGAGGCACGGGTGAGTGTCAGACCCTGGCCCGCCACGGCGGTCGAGCAGACGATCAGCTGGTTCTCCGGCGAGTCCTCCCGTTGGAAGCACTGGACCGCGTCGTCGCGGCGAGTGTGGCTGTCCTTGCCGAGCACGTGCAGAGCGTGGGGGAAGCGCTCGACGACCGCCTGCTGGATCTCGCGGTGGGAGGCGAACACCACCAGGCGCTCACCGGAGGAAAGGAAGTCGTGGATCCAGGCCAGGGCGGCGTGCAGCTTGCCGCGGGCGGCGAGCAGCTTCAGCGCGTTCAGCCGTACGAGCCGCTCGGCGCGCAGGGCAGCCGCCACCTTGGCGTCCAGCTCGGCGAGGTCGAGCGGGCGGCTGCGCAGCCAGGCGACCACGTCGCGCTCGGCCAGTCGGTACTCGCCCTCGTTGTCGAGCGCCACCGGGACGACGCTGCGGGTCTTGGCCGGCAGCTGCGGCAGCACGTCAGCCTTCAGCCGGCGCACGAAGCAGCGCGCGCGCAGATGCCAGTGCAGGCGGTGGTGGGCGTCGGACCCGCGAAAGCGCTCGCCGAACTGGGCGCCAGAGCCGAAGTCCGCAAGCCGGCCGACGATCCGCAGCTGCGAGATGAGCTCCTGCGGACGGTTCATCACCGGGGTACCGGTGAGCGCCAGCACAAGCCCGTCGTCTGCCACGCTCGCGGCCAGCCGCGTCGCGGCCTGCGTGCGCTTGGCCGAGCCGTTCTTGCAGTAGTGCGACTCGTCCAGCACGAGCGCGCGCGGCGCCAGCGCCGCCAGCTCGCTCTCGCGCGCGGCGAGGATGTCGTAGTTGACGACGACGATCTCCGCCTCTCCCGCGTCCCCGCTCCCACCCGTACCGCTCAACACGACCGTTCGGCGACCGGGCAGCCAGCTATCGATCTCGCGCAGCCAGTTGAGCTTGAGGCTCGCCGGACAGGCGATCACGGCCGGGTAGGCGTCGTCGGCCTGCAGCGTCGCAAGCGCCTCGATCGTCTTGCCAAGCCCCTGCTCGTCGGCGAGGAACGCTCGGCGCTGGGAGAGCAGGTAGCGGACGCCAGCGCGCTGGAAGGGCTTGAGCTCGCCACCCAGGCCGGGGACCGACAGCACAGCGTCAGCAGCGGCCGATAGCGCGACAAGACCAGCTGCCTGAGCGTGCTGCTCGCGGATCTGCTGCAGCTGTGCAAGCGCGTCGACGTCGATCCAGATCTCGGGACGCTCGGCCAGCAGAGCGTCCAGCTCGGCGACGCAGAACGGGTCTGCCCGCAGCGACGGCGTGGCGCCGCGATAGGCGACTACGGCGCCTGTCAGCGCCGCGAACGCGGGCGGTGCCGTCGGGTCGTGGCCGGGCTCGAGCACGAACGTGGGCTCGCTGTGCTGCCGCGAAAGGTCCAACACCGCGGCCGGCGCGGGGCGTCCCTGCTCGAGCGCCGTCACGCAGCGGCGCGCTCCGGCCCCGACGAACGCGTGCAGGCGCTCCTCGATCGCCCGCCACGACGCCAGGGTCAGCGGCAGGCTCGCTCCGCCCGGAACGCTCGCCGCGCGCTCGCGTAGCTCGGGAGGCAAATGCGCTCGCTCTCCCAACAGCAAGAACACCGGATCGGACGGCGGGCCGTCGACGTCGATCGTGCCATGCCAGCGTGGCTTGCGAGGGGCGGCATCGAGGGCTCCCGGTGGAGCGCTGGAGCTCTCGGCATCGACAAGCCGATCGCCGGCGAGGCCGAGCAAGCCACCGCCACCACCACCGACACCAGTGCCAGCAGCTGCGCAGCGGCCGGTCAGCTCGACGATCGCATGCTCGGCGTCCTCGCTGAGCACCACCTCATCGCCACAGCCATCCAGTTCGGCGAGCAGGCCAACGGTGGCAGCGTCGAGGGGGATCAGGCCACGTTGCAACATAGGTAGCTCGACGGCCAGCGGGTGCTCGAGCAGGACGGCCATCGCCAGTGGCGCCGTGTCGGTCGCGAAGCTCAGCCACCAGTCCTCGTTTGGTCGCGCCACGTCCAGCAACAGCCTGCCGTGGTGGCGACGACGACGTTGGCGTGCAAGCGCCAGCTCGAGCGGTTCGCTGAGCTGTGGTGGCTGGTGCAGGTTGGCGAACAGGCGCGTGAGCGCGTGAGCGCGATCGGCGTCGAGCGGCACCACCCAAGCGCGCTGCACCGGGTCCCAGCGTCGCCCGGGCAGCGTCCGAAGCAGTTTGCGCAGCCGGTCGTCGTAGGGGAAACGCAACATGGCGTCGCCGTGGACGAGCGCCGCTTGAAGGACTGCCTCCATGACCGCTGAACGATAGGGCGCAGCGGGGATGACCGACGCGGACTGAACGGCTTAGGCGGCCGTTGAGCAAGCGAGACAAGGACGCACCGACCGCCGTGTGCGCGAGCACACAAGGGAGGGAGGACGCAGTATCGCGTAGTTCAACGGCCGCCTAAGCCAGGATGTTGACCGCCCGCGAGACGATCAGCCCGATCGTCACCAGCGACACCAGCGACTGCACCCCCATCGTGCCCTTGGCGGCCGCGCTCAGCGGCATCGTGTCGGTCGGCGAGAACGCCGTCGCGTTGGTCAACGACACGTACAGGTAGTCGATGAAGCTCGGCCGCCAGAACTTCGGCTCGATGCGGTCGTCGCTCATCTGCGGGAACAGGAAGTCGGGAGGGCGGTCGCGGCCGGCCGCGCGCTTGCCCGGGCCGCCGCGATCCATCTCCCAGTACCAGAGCGCGAAGATCAGGAAGTTGGTCAGCCAGATCAGAACGCCGGAGACGATCAGGTCGCGGCCGGGAGTTTGGCCTGGCGGGTTGTGATGGAGCAGGAAATGGGTGAGTGCCCCGAGCGAATAGATGTTCGCGGCCGTCACGAAGGCCGTCAGGCCGAGCGCCACTCGCCGCCGGCGTGGGTGCTCGTCCTCGATCTGGTTGCGATTGACGATCACAAGCCCGGCCAGCAGCACCCCCTCGAGCGCCGGCACCAACCAAGTCGGGCCAGCCGTCAATCGCTCGGGCAGCGCCAGCTGCAACCCGATCGCTGCGAGCACTGTCAGCTGCGCCGGCCAGAAGGGCTCGCCGGCCGGTGGCGGCGGATAGGGGCGGCCAGGGCCGTGCTCGCTCTGCGCAGCCACAACGAGCAGAGCGTACGTCCCGACTCGGCGGCGCCGAGCTGGCGCACCTGGTGGCTCGAGCCTGCCGGCATCTGGGACTGAAACGGCAGCCGCTCGCAGCGGGCGCCGGGGGGCCGGGCGATTCCCACCCGCTAGCCTGATCGACAGTGGGAATCGAGTCCCCAACCCACCTGCTATTCATCGCCGCGATCGCGCTCATGGTCCTGGGTCCAAAGCGCCTGCCCGAGCTTGCCCGCGCGCTCGGCAAGGGGATGCGCGAGTTCCGCGAGGCGATGAGCGAGGAGTCCCAGCACCACGAGGACTCGTAGGTCCGTGCAGCCAGATACGGTCCGAGGCGATGCGCCTGATCGTCGCCCGCTGCGAGGTCTCCTACATCGGCCGAACCACCACCGTCCTGCCGGAGGCGGTGCGGCTGCTGATGTGCAAGGGAGACGGCACTTTCATGGTCTGGGCCGACGGCGGGTCGCCGAACGTCAAGCCGCTGAACTGGATGACGCCGCCGACCGTGTTCGAAGAGGAGCGGGAGGGCGAGCGAGAGGGAGATGGAAAGGGAACGCGGAAGCGGGACAAAGACGCCGACGCCACCCAGAGCGGACCGCTGCGCAGGTTGGTCGTGCGTACCCTGAAGGGCACAGGCAAGCACGCCGCCGACGAGCGCCTGGAGATCGCCATCGCCGAGGTGCTGACCGACGTCGAGCACGAGCTCGACGTTCTGGCGCCGCTGGAAAAGGAGGGACTCGAGCGCGAAATGCAGGAGTTGCTGGCCGCTGCCCCTCATTGGTGCGGCGAGGGCTTTCGCCTCGTCCGCCGCGAGTGGCCGACCGACGTCGGCCCGGTCGACCTGATGTGCCGCGACCCGCAGGACGAGTGGGTGGCGGTCGAGATCAAGCGGGTGGCGACGATGGACTCGGTGCGTCAGCTGGAGGGCTACCTGGAGCGCATCCGCCTGGACCCGGCGATGGCCGCCTGTCGCGGTGTGCTCGTGGCCAAGTGGATAAAGCCCCAGGCGCGTGTGCTCGCCGAGTCACGCGGGATCGCATGCGTCGAGGTCGACGTCGAAGTGCTGCGCGGCAACCGCGAGCCCGAGCTGCGGCTGTTTGCGGCATAGCCGCGCGCGGCGCGCGACGCCCGCGGGGTGAGGCCGGCTACCCTCTGGCCCCATGGCCGCCGCCGCCCCAGCCGATGCGCCAGTCCTCACCGAGCGACGCGACGGCGTCCTTGCGATCACGCTGAACCGTCCCGACGCGCGCAACGCCGTCAATCTCGCGGTCGCCGAGGGGATCGCCGCTGCACTCGACGAGCTAGACGGCGCCGACGAGCTTTCGGTCGGCGTGCTCAGCGGCGCCGGCAAGGGGTTCTGCGCCGGCATGGACCTGAAGTCGTTCGTCTCCGGCGAGCGGCCCTGGGTCGGCGACCGCGGCTTTGCCGGGATCGTCCGCCGCCCGCCGCAGAAGCCGCTGATCGCCGCGATCGAGGGCTTTGCCGTCGCGGGGGGGCTCGAGATCGCGCTTGCCTGCGACCTGATCGTCGCAGCACGGGGAGCCAAGCTCGGCGTCCCCGAGGTCAAGCGCTCGCTGGTCGCCGCCGGTGGGGCGCTGCTGCGGCTACCGCGGCGAATCCCCTACCACGCGGCGATGGAGCTGGCGCTGACCGGCGACCCGATCTCGGCCGAGCGCGCACACGAGCTGGGCCTGGTCAACCGCCTGGCCGAGCCGGGCGGCGCCGTCGAGACGGCGATCGCACTGGCGCGGGAGATCGCGGTCAACGCACCGCTTGCGCTGATCGCCTCCAAGCGCATCCTGCAGGAGCAGCACGACT
>DATARK010000040.1:0-7643 GCA_036264175.1 Solirubrobacteraceae bacterium | reverse complement strand
TACTTCCGCCTCTACGAGAAGCTCTCCGGCATGACGGGGACGGCTCTGACGGAGGCGACGGAGTTCATGAAGATCTATGAGCTGCCCGTCGTGCAGATCCCCACCAACCGCGAGATGGTGCGCGCGGATCGCAACGATCAGGTCTACAAGACCAAGGACGGCAAGTGGACGGCGGTCGTCAAAGAGATCGCGGCGCGCCACGAGAACGGGCAGCCGGTGCTGGTGGGGACGATCTCGGTCGAGGTCTCCGAGCTGCTCGGCGAGCGCCTCAAGCAGCAGGGCATCGCGCACACGGTGCTCAACGCCAAGCCCGAGCACGCCGCGCGCGAGGCCGAGATCGTCGCCGAGGCCGGCCAGCCGGGCGCGGTCACGATTGCCACGAACATGGCCGGCCGTGGTGTCGACATCAAGCTCGGCGGCAACCCCGAGCACCTCGCGCGCCTGGAGCTCGCGCGCCAGAACGTCTCACCCGACGCCGACGACTACGAGGCCCGCATGGCCGCGGTGCTGCCGGGCGTCGAACGCACCGTCGCTGAGAACCACGAGCACGTGATGGCCGCCGGCGGCCTGTTCATCTGCGGCACCGAGCGCCACGAGTCGCGACGCATCGACAACCAGCTGCGTGGCCGAGCCGGACGCCAGGGCGATCCCGGCGAGAGTCGCTTCTTCCTCTCGGCCGAGGACGATCTCGTGCGCCTGTTCGCGGGCGACCGCATCTACCGCATCCTCGACAAACTCGGCGGCATCGACGACGACGGCAACGAGGAGCCGATCGAGGCCGGCATGCTGTCCAAGCAGATCGAGAAAGCGCAGAAGAAGGTCGAGGAGCAGAACTTCCTGATCAGAAAACGCGTGCTCGAGTACGACGACGTGATGAACGAGCAGCGCCGCGTGATCTACGCCTATCGCGACGAGGTTCTCGAAGGCCAGGCGATCGGCGAGGAGGCGCGCCGCGAGGTCAGCAGCGTGATCGAGCGCACCATCGATCAGTACACGCCGGGAGACTTCATGGAGGACTGGGACCTCGACGGCCTGTTCACGGCGCTCGGCCAGTTCTTCCCGCTCGATCTCGACGACTCCGACCTCGACGCCGAGACCGTCGACCGCGCGGCGCTGACCCAACACATCGTCGAGATGGCCGGCGAGCGCTACGACGCCCGCGAGGAGGCGCTCGGCGAGGAGCTGATGGGCGCGCTGGAGCGCTTTCTGCTGCTGCAGATCATCGACGAACGCTGGCGCGAGCACCTGTTCGACATGGACTACCTGCGCGAGGGCATCCATCTGCGCGGCTTTGCCCAGATCGACCCTCTGGTGGCCTACAAGAACGAGGCCTTCACGCTGTTCGGCGACCTCATGAACAGCGTCTGGACCGATTTCGCGCGCATGATCTTCAACGTCCAGGTCAACGTCGAGGGCGAGAACGGCGGCGGCGGCGACCAGATGGCGCCCTTCGCGCCGGCCGGCAGCTCGACGCGCGCCGGGCGCGTTTCATACTCGGGCGGGCAGAGCGCCGCCGGCGCCGGCGCGCTCGCTGCGGCCGCCCAGGCGGCGGGCGTCGTCGACGGAGCCGAGGGCTATGGCGCAGGCGGCGAAGGCGAAGAACTGCTGCCGGTCGTCGAGCAGCGCGTCGTCGACGAGGAGCACACCGTGGGCCGCAACGATCCCTGCTGGTGCGGCAGCGGCAAGAAGTTCAAGAAGTGCCACGGCGCTTAGCGGCGCTGCTCGCCCACTCGGGCAAGTCGATCGCGTTCGCGAACGCCTGACGCGCGCGCGGTCCGTCGTCGCGAGGACGGGAGGATGAGAGGAGGGGAGGACGGGAGGCCAACGTTGCTCGCGCGTCCAGCGGTAGCCATGGTATTTACGCGTATATACGATGGCTACCGATAGACGTCGATGTGTAAGCACATTCCCCGCCTTTAGATCTCACCACAACGGGCGCAGCCGGTGCACCTCAGGCCTGCGGCAGCCCCCACGGCGCGTCGAGCGCGATACGCCAGCCGTCGACGCCGCGCTTGTAGATCACGACGGAGCTGCTGCGGTTGGTGAAGCGCCCGTCGGGACCGCCGCCGTTTGAGATGCCGAGCGTGAGCGTGCCGCTGACGAGCGCGACGTCGCCGGCCTCGATGATGCTCGCGACCTCCGTCTGTAGCTCGACGCCGCCGTCGATCAGAGCTCGCAGTGCGCCGGCGACGGCATCCCGTCCGCGCAGAGGCTGGCCGTCGGGCTGCACGATCACGGCATCCTCGCGCCACAGCTCGATGGCGGCATCGAGGTCGCGGGCGTTGACGGCGGCCAGGAAAGCGGCGAGCAGGTCGGCGGGCGTCTCGGCGGGCACGGGCGCACGATACGGGTTGATAGCGTGGAGGCGTGGCCACGGCCGTTCCCAGCGAGTCGACTCCTGAGCGCCTGGCCTCGATCCGGGAGCAGATGCAGCTGCTCGCGGACTATCTTTGACCCGGCTGCGCTGGGCGAGCGCGTGGCGGCGCTCGAGGCCGAGATGGGAGAGCCCGGGTTCTGGGATGACTCCGAGCGCGCCGCGGCGGTGTCGGGCGAGCACGCTCGCGCGAGCAGGCGCCTGGAGGCCTTTTCGGCGCTGAGCAGCGACGTAGAGGACCTCGATGCGCTGGTCGAGATGGCCGCCGAGGAGCAGTCGCTGCAGGCCGAGGTCGACGATCAGATCGCGTCGGTCGAAGCGCGCCTCGCCGAGCTCGAGGAGCAGCGGCTGTTCTCGGGCAAGTACGACGCCGGCGATGCGCTCGTGACGGTCAACGCCGGAGCGGGGGGGACCGACGCGCAGGACTGGGCGGAGATGGTGCTGCGCATGGAGATGCGCTGGGCTGAGAGCAGGGGTTTCTCGGTCGAGCTGCTCGAGGTCAGCGCGGGCGAAGAAGCGGGAATCAAGTCGGCCACGTTTCGGGCTTCGGGTGAGAACGCCTACGGGCTGTTCGGCGCCGAGCGCGGCGTGCATCGCCTGGTACGGCTGTCGCCGTTCGATTCGGCGCATCGCCGTCAGACGAGCTTCGCCGGCGTAGAGGTGGCTCCGGTCGTGCAGGACACCGGCGAGGTCGAGATCAACGAGGACGATCTGCAGGTCGACACATACAGGGCGTCGGGCGCGGGCGGCCAGCACGTCAACAAGACCGACTCGGCCGTGCGCATCACGCACCGCCCGAGCGGCATCGTGGTGCAGTGTCAGAACGAGCGCTCCCAGTCCTCCAACCGCGCCACGGCGATGGCGATGCTGCGCGCGAAGCTGCTGGAGCAGCGCGAGCGCGAGCGCCAGGAAGAGATCGCGCGTGAGAAGGGCGAGGCACAGGACGTCAACTTCGGCTCGCAGATCCGCTCCTACGTGCTTCACCCCTACACGTTGGTCAAGGACCACCGCACAGGCGTGGAGGTGGGAGATGTCCAGCGCGTGCTCGAGGGGGATCTGGACGGCTTCGTGCGCGCGTATCTGCTGGCGTCCGCGTCCTCGCCGGGGTCCTAGCGATGGACGCGGCGATCGACGAGCTGGTCGGGCGCGCGCTCGCGGAGGACATCGGCGCCGGCGACGTGACGACCGCCGCGACCGTCGGCGAGCACACCGCGGCGAGCGCGCTGATCACGCAGAAGGCGCCCGGCTCGATTTACGGCCTGGCGCCGGCCGAAGCGGTGTTCTCGCGGCTGGACAGCGACGCTCGCTTCGAGCGCATGGTCGAGGAGGGGGTGTGGCGCGAGCGGGGCGGTCCGGTGCTGGCCGTGCAGGGAAACGCCCGTGCGTTGTTGACCGGCGAGCGCACGGCGCTGAACTTCCTGGCGCACCTGTCCGGCGTGGCAACGATGGCGGCGCGGGCAGCAGAGGCCGTGCAGGGCACGGGCGCGAGCGTGCTGGACACGCGCAAGACGATGCCCGGGCTGCGCGCGCTGGAGAAGGCTGCGGTGGCAGCCGGCGGCGCGAGTAACCACCGCGCGGGGCTGTACGACGCGATTCTGATCAAGGAGAACCACATCGTCGCAGCGGGCGGCATCGCGGCGGCGGTCGAGCGGGCGCGCGCTGCGGCGCCGGCGCTCGCACAGACGATCGAGGTCGAGGTTCGCGATGCGGCGGAGATCGAGCAGGCACTGGCCGCCGGCGCTCCGCGGCTGCTGCTCGACAACATGGACGACCAGCAGGTGCGTGCGGCAGTCGCGCAGGTCGCCGGCCGTGCCGACCTGGAGGCCAGTGGCGGCGTCACGCTGGACACGCTGCGGGCGCGCGCGCAGACGGGCGTGCAGTGGGTGTCCATGGGCGCGCTGACGCATTCGGCGCCGGCGCTGGATCTGTCGCTGCTGCTCGAGCTGGCCGACTAGCGATGCGACGCGCGCCGGGGCGCGAGGCATGCGCGGGATAGACTTCAGGAGATGGCTTTGACGCTTCCGATGGCTCCGTCACAGGCGGCGGGCGGCGGACTTTCGCCCGCCGAGATGACCGCCATGCAGGCCGAGGTTCGCGAGCTGGCGGAGGCGCGAAACGCGGTGATTCTGGCGCACAACTACCAGGTGCCTGAGGTGCAGGACGTGGCGCACTACGTCGGCGACTCGCTCGGCCTGTCGCGCCAGGCGGCGGCAAGCGACGGCGAGGCGATCGTGTTCTGCGGCGTTCACTTCATGGCCGAGACGGCATCGATTCTCTGCCCGCAGAAGACGGTCTTGATTCCGGACCTCGACGCGGGCTGCTCGCTGGCGGCGTCGATCGACTCCGAGCAACTGGCGGCCTGGCGCGCGGAGTATCCGCAGGGCGTGGTCGTGATGTACGTGAACACGACGGCGGAGGTCAAGGCGCTGACGGACTACTGCTGCACGTCGGCCAACGCCGTGGACGTGGTGCGCCACATCTACGAGACGCACGGCGAGGACACGGAGATCCTGTTCGGCCCGGACATGTGGCTGGGCGCCTATGTGGAGAAGCAGCTGGGCAAGCGCATGCACGTGTGGTACGGCGAGTGCCACGTGCACGCGGGCATTCGCCCGTCGGACATCCACGCGACGCGCGCGGCGCATCCCGGCGCCGACTTCCTGATCCACCCCGAGTGCGGCTGCTCGACGAGCGTGATGGAGTTCGTCGCCGCCGGCGACGTGTCGGCAGAGGGCGTGCACATGCTCTCGACGGGCGGCATGCTGCGCTACGCCGAGGACGCCGAGTCGGCGATCGCCGGACACGGCGGCGACGCACAGGCACAGGTCGCCGAACCGGGTCTCGACACCGCGGCGATCGACAACGAGTCAGCGGGCGCTCGGCCTGCTGCGCGCGAGGTCGTGGTGGCGACGGAGATCGGCATGCTGCACCCGCTGCAGATGGCCGCGCCGGACATCGACTTCATTGCCGCCAACGCAGAGGCATCGTGCGTGTACATGAAGATGATCACGCTGCCCAAGCTGCGCGACGCGCTGCGCGAGATGAAGTACGAGGTGCGCGTGCCGGAGGAGATCGCGGCGAAAGCGAAAGTACCGATCGACCGGATGGTGGCGCTGGGCTAGTTAGCGGATACGCTAATAGATAGGCAATCTCATTAGCGGATAGGCTATGATATAGCTCATGCCTGGCGTCAACAATCGCGTGGCCGGCGATCTGCTCGGTCAGATCCGAAGCGCCTCAGGTCTCAGTCAGGCCGAGCTTGCGCGTCGCTCTGGCCTTCAGCCCTCGGTGTTGAGCGCATATGAGCACGGGCGCCGCCAGCCGTCCGTGTCGGCGCTCGCACGAATCGCGCGCGCCGCCGGAGTCGAGCTGGCGGTTTCGCCGCTGTCTGATGCCGACGCGCTGGAGCGCTCGGGCAGGGTTCTGATCGACGTGCTTGAGCTCGCGGATCGAATGCCCTCCAAGCGCCGTGGCGAGCTGACCTATCCGCCTCTGATCCGACTGGCGTCATGATCGGCGTAGCCGACCGCATGCTCGCGGTGCACGACGCGCTGCGGGGCGCGGGTTTCCCGCACGCCATCGGCGGCGCCATCGCCCTCGGATACTGCACGCTGGAGGCACGCGGTACACAGGACGTCGACGTCAACGTGTTCGTGTCGCCGAGCCGAACCCGAGACGTCTTGGCCGCGCTGCCCGAGGGCGTGAGGGTTACGGGACGGGACGTCGAAGCCGCCGAACGCGATGGTCAGGTTCGCCTGAACTGGGACGCAACGCCGATCGATGTGTTCTTCAGCGTTCTGCCATTCCACGACGAGGTCGAGCGCAACATCCGTCACGTCTCTTTTGGCGACCGCACGATCCCGGTCCTTGACTGCACCGGTTTGGCTGTCTTCAAGGCCATGTTCGCTCGACCACGCGACTGGGTAGACATCGAAGCGATGGTCGAGGCGCGATCGCTCGACGTCGACGAGGCAGTGCGCTGGGTCCACGAGATGGCTGGGGACGATGAGCGGGTGGAGAAGCTGATCGCACTGCGGGGACGGCGTCGCTCTCAGGCGGAGCCTCCGCCGCTGCGCCCGGCCAGGGATGCCGACTAGAACTCGTCAGCCGTATGCGGCCCGACGCAGGCGATGGCGAGGTTGTCGGCGACGCCCGCGGCGACCTCGCGGACCTCGTCGAAGGTGACCGCGTCGAGCGCGGCAATCGCCTCGTCGGGGTCGATCGACTCGCCGAAGACGATCTGCTGGTTGGCGGCGTAGCGGGCGACGGCGTTGGTGTTCTCGAAGGACAGCACGAGGCGCCCGGCGGCGTAGGCTCGGGCACGCTGCACCTCCTCCTCGGTGGGGCCGTCGTCGCGCAGCTCGCCGACGATCTAGCGCATGCGCGTGTAGGCCTCGATGCACTTGGCCGAGTCCAGGCCTGAGCCGAGCTGCAGGATGGGCACGTCGGCGAAGGCGTGCGCGATGGCGTAGACGGAGTAGCAGAGCCCACGTTTCTCGCGGATCTCGTCGAACAGCCGCGAGCCCATGGAACCGCCGAGCAGCGTCGAGTAGATCGACAGAGCGGCGCGCTGGCGCACGTCGCTAACGGCGATGTCGGGCCGGTAGATCATGCGCAGGTGAGACTGGTTGGTCTCGCGCTGCTCGACGAGCGTGTCTGGTGCGAAGCCGGGCGTCGGCTCGTAGTCGCCGGGCGCGGGCAGCGAGGGAAAGCGCGCGAAGCACTCCTGCAGCTCGGCCTCGTCGGGCAGGTGGTCGAGGTTGCCGACCAGGAAGGCGCCGCCTGCGCAGCCGGCCCAGCGGCGCTGGCGGAAGGCGACGATGCCCTCGCGCGTGAAGCTGCGCAGGTTCTCCTCGGGGCCGAGCACGGTGCGTCCGAGCGGGTGGTCGCCGAAGGCGGCTTTGTCGATCAGGTACTCGGCGACCATGGAAGGCTGGTCGAAGGCGCGGTTGATCTCCTGGATGACGACGCCGCGCTCGCGGTCGAGCTCCTCGGCGTCGATCTTGGGACGACCGACGAAGTCCGACAGCAGGTCGATGGCCGCGCCGGCGCTCTCGGCGCGCACGGTGATGTGGAAGGCGACGAGGTCGTGGCTGGTGTAGGCGTTGAGCACGCCGCCGAGCCGCTCGGCGGTCTCGTTGACGTCTGAGTAGTTGGGGTACTTCTCGCCGCCCTTGAACACGAGGTGCTCGAGGAAGTGC
The DNA here is from genome assembly GCA_036264175.1 of Solirubrobacteraceae bacterium. Lineage (GTDB taxonomy): Bacteria > Actinomycetota > Thermoleophilia > Solirubrobacterales > Solirubrobacteraceae > Palsa-744. The sequence goes on along the minus strand of DATARK010000040.1, from coordinate 68 downwards.
GCCATGCCGTTCTCCTGCGGGCTCTCGTTGCGCGCGCCGGCGTCGAAGGCGACGAGCACGGTGAGCGC
>DATARK010000023.1:0-8546 GCA_036264175.1 Solirubrobacteraceae bacterium | reverse complement strand
CTACCCCCATCACGGCGCCGGCAAGGTGCTGAAGAAGGAGGAGATGGAGATGCTCGGCGAACGGCGCGAGTACCTCACGATCAAGATCCTCCACAACGACATGACGGTTCGTGTTCCCACCGAGAACGCGGCGCTGGCGGGTCTGCGCAGGGTCATCGACGAGGAAACGGTCAAGAAGGTCCTCGACGTGCTGCGCGACGAGGTCTCAGAGATGCCGAAGAACTGGAACCGGCGTTTCAAGCACAACCGCGACAAGATCAAGACCGGCGACATCTACGAGCTGGCCGAGGTCGTGCGCAATCTCTCGCTGCGTGAGTCAGAGAAGGGCCTGTCGACCGGCGAGAAGCAGATGTTCACACGCACCAAGAAGATCCTCGCGTCTGAGCTGATGTACGCGCTGGACAAGGACGAGGAAGAGGCTGAGAACTATCTCGACGAGCTGCTCGCCGACTCGGCCACCAGCCAGATGGCCGGAGCCGCGGCCGAGTAACGGGCTCTCGCGCACGCTCCAGCGCCGGCGACGGCTTTCTGGGGCGTGCGCGACAGTCTCTGGGCATGACCATCGCCCTGATCGTGGCGGCGGGCTCGGGAAGGCGCCTGGGTGCCGGCCGCTCGAAGGCGCTTGTCGAGGTCGCCGGCCGGGCCATGCTGCAATGGAGCCTCGAAGCGCTCCGCGCTACGCCGTCGGTCGAGCACATCGTCATCGCCGTCCCGCCTGAGGCCCAGCTGATCGAGACTGGGCCGTCCCCGGACGACGCTGAACGCGAGAGGGAGGGGTGGGAGGAGTCGCCTCCCGGCTGGGTTCAGTCATCCTACGTGCACGGTGGCGACACTCGCTCGGACTCCGTCCGTCGCGCGCTCGCTGCCGCCGGCCCCGGCGACACGGTCCTCGTCCACGATGCCGCCCGCCCATTGATCACCGTCGAGCTGGCAGAGTCTGTGATCGCCGCGCTCGCTGGCGATTCCGAGGCAGACGCGGCAATCGCCGCGGCGCCGGTGACCGACACGATCAAGCGCGCCGGCCGCGAGGGGGGCGCCGTGCGCGAGACGCTCGACCGCGGCGAGCTCTGGTCGGTCCAGACACCTCAGGTTTTTCGGCGTGCGGCGCTCGAGCGAGCACTGGACGTCGACGACGAGACGCTCGCACGCGCGACCGACGATGCGTGGCTGGTCGAGCGGGCAGGCGGTCGGGTGATCGTCGTCCCGAGCCCCGCCGAGAACCTCAAGGTCACCACACCGCTCGACCTGCGTGTCGCTGAGCTGCTGCTCGCGGAGCGGGCGCCGGCCGACGGCAGCGATCCTGCTTGAATCGGCCAGTGCTCACCGACTACCACCTCCATCTGCGCCCCGACGACCTCGACGCCAGGGCGGACGAGTACTTCAGCCAGGCCAACTTCCAGCGCTATCGCAGCGCGGCCAGCGAGCGCGGCATCGTCGAGCTGGGCGTGTCCGAACACATCTATCGCTTCGAGCAGGCGCTGGAGATCTGGCAGCACCCGTTCTGGGTGCCGTTCGCCACAGACGACCTCGACGCCTACTGCGCCTTCGTCCGCGAGCAGACAGACCTGCGACTGGGCATCGAGGCCGACTTCGTGCCCGGCGCAGAGGACCGCACGGCCAACCTGCTTGCCGAGCGCGATTTCGACTACGTGGTGGGCTCGGTGCACTTCATCCGAGACGGCGCCGTCGATATGGACGACTACAGCGTGTGGGACTCCGGGCGCAGCGTCGAGCAGATCTGGCAGCGCTACTTTCAGACGATCGGCGAGTCCGCGCGCAGTGGCCTGTTCGACGTGCTCGCGCACCCCGACCTGGTCAAGATCTGGGGTCCCGAGCGTCCGCTGCCCGAGGGCGACCTGCGCCGCTACTACGAGCCGGCGATCGAGGGCATCGCCGAATCGGGCATCGCAGTCGAGGTGTCCACGGCCGGCCTGAGAAAGCGCGTCAAGGAGCTCTATCCCGCGCCGGCGTTTCTGGCGATGTGCGTCGAAGTCGGCGCGCCGATCGCGCTGTCCAGCGACGCCCACCGCCCGCAGGACATCGGCGCCGACTACAACAGTGCGCTGGAGCTGCTGCGGGAGCTGGGCATCGAGCAGCTGTGCGTGTTCGAGCATCGCCAGCGGCGCCTGGAGCCGATCGGCGCCGGCGAGACGCAGACATGAGCACGCTGGTCGGCATCGGCTGGGACTCTCATCGGCTGGTCGAGGGGCGCAGGCTGATCGTCGGCGGTGTGCAGATCGAGCACGAGCGCGGCCTGGACGGCCATTCCGACGCCGACGTGCTCACGCACGCCGTGATCGACGCGCTGCTCGGCGCGGCCGGCCTCGGTGACATCGGCGAGCACTTTCCCGACTCCGACGAGCGCTGGCGCGACTCCGACTCGATGGTCCTGCTCGGCCACGTCGTCTCGCTGCTGGACGACGCGGACATGGGCATCGTCAACGTCGACTGCACGCTGATCATGCAGGAGCCCAAGCTCGGAGACAAGCGCGCGGCGATCCGCGAGTCGCTCGCCGCCGCGCTGGGCCTGGAGGAGCGCCGTGTGAACGTCAAGGCGAGCACCGGCGAGCGCATCGGCTTCGTTGGGCGGGGCGAGGGCGTGGCGGCGCTGGCCATCGCCGGCGTGCGCTCGGGCGCGGACTCCTCGGAGCCCTCCTGACGACGCGCCACGGACGGGCCGGCGCGAGCGAGCGCTAGGGTTGCCGCGCGATGCGTGAGATACGCCTACATGACACGCGCAGCGGCACGCTGCAGCCGCTGGCGCCTGCCGATCCCGCCGCCGTCGGCATCTACGCCTGCGGGCCGACCGTGTACAGCCGCATTCACGTCGGCAACGCGCGGCCGTTCGTGATCTTCAGCCTGCTCAAGCGCTTTCTCGAGCACGAGGGCTACGGCGTGAGCCTCGTGATCAACGTGACCGACGTCAACGACAAGATCTACGACGCCGCACGCGCGCAGGGTCGTCCCAGCGCCGAGCTCGCCGTGGAGATGACCGAGCTGTACGTCGCCGACACCGACGCGCTCGGTGTTGGACGCCCCGACCACGAGCCGCTGGCCTCACAGACGATCGGGCCGATCGTCGAGCACATCGACGCGTTGGTGCAGCGTGGCCATGCCTACGCGGCCGGCGGCGACGTGTACTTCCGCGTGCGCTCGGACGACGGCTACGGGAGCCTGTCGCATCGCCGTCCTGACGACATGGATCAGGGCGAGGACGTCGAGGGCTCACAGCGCAAGCAGGACCCCTTGGACTTCGCGCTGTGGAAGGGCCACAAGGAGGGCGAGGACACGGTCTGGGAGTCGCCCTGGGGGCCTGGGCGCCCCGGCTGGCACATCGAGTGCTCGGCGATGGCCGAGCAACTGCTGGGCGTGGGCTTCGACGTACACGGCGGCGGATCGGATCTGGTGTTTCCCCACCACGAGAACGAGGCTGCGCAGACGCGTGCGGCACGCGGCGCCGAGCTGACGAAGCTGTGGATGCACAACGGCATGATCCAGTTCACCGGCGAGAAGATGGCCAAGTCCGTCGGCAACATCGCGCTGCTGCACGAGGTCATCGGCGAGTACGGCGCGGCGGCTGTCGTCATGTACGTGATCTCCGGGCACTACCGCCAGCCGCTGGCCTTCTCGTCGTCGGAGCTGGCCGATGCCGACAGGCGCGTGCAGCGCGTGCGCGACGCGCTTCGCCGCCTGCAGCCGGGTGCTGACAGCCCGCCGGACATGGCCCATCACAGGGAAGACTTCTTCGCGGCGCTGGCCAACGACTTCAACACGCCGACCGCGCTCGCCGCGCTGTTCGAGTGGGTGCGCGAGGCCAACCGTCGCGGCGACGGCGTAGGTGACGCCGACCTGCGCGAGATGCTCGAGACGATCGGTCTCGGCAGCCTGACCCCGCTCGATGCGTCTGGCGACGCCGGCGGCGTCGATAACGAGGCCCAGGCGCTGCTGGAGCAGCGCGAGCTCGCACGCGCCGAGCGCGACTTCACCAGAGCAGACGAGATCCGCGAGCAGCTGCGCGCGCTGAGGTGGGAGATCCGCGACGGCCCGCAGGGCCCGGAGCTGATCCCGATCGCCAGACAGTGATTCTCTACGGCCGCAACCCCGTGCACGAGGCGCTGCGCGGCAAGCGCGCCAAGCAGGTGCGCGAGGTGTGGGCGACGGCGCGCGCGGCGCGTGAGCCGTGGCTGGCCAATGTCGGCGCGCGGATCGCCGATGGCGAGGAGATCGAGCAGCGCTGTGGGTCCGGTGCGCACCAGGGCGTGTGCGCCGATGCCGGGCCCTATCCGTATGCCTCCGCCGATCGCCTGCTCGCCGGCGCCCAGCCGCTGATCGTGGCGCTCGACCAGATCCAGGACCCGCAGAACCTCGGCTCGATCTGCCGCACGGCCGAGTGCGCCGGTGCGGCCGGCGTGGTCATACCCGAACGGCGTGCCGCCGAGGTCACGCCGGCGGTCTGCAAGGCGTCGGCTGGAGCCGTCGAGCATCTCGACCTGGTGCGCGTGCGCAACGTCGCCGACTTCCTCGCAGACGCCCGCGGCGCCGACTGCTGGTGCTATGGCGCCAGTGGCGATCAGGGCGCGGTCAGCTATGACGCGCCCGACTACGCCGGCTCAGGCGTCGTGCTGGTGCTCGGCAGCGAGGGAAACGGTCTGCGCCCGCGCGTGGCCAAGGCCTGTGACCAGCTGATCGCGCTGCCCCAGCACGGGCGCATCGAGTCGCTCGGCGTGAGCGCCGCGGCTGCGGCGCTCGTGTACGAGATCTTGCAGCAGCGCGAAAGAAGTCTTGACAACTCTCCATAACTGTGCGAGGCTCGCGCCGACATAACGCTGTACCTAAGGTTGAAGAAGCCTTGGGAATAGATAGCTTTGGCGCCAGGGGAGGAGTGCGCCACTGAGCAAATTGGTCCCTGCCGTATGGCTTGGGCACTGGAAAGGATCTGCTCGTGGCTCGAATCTCCCGTTACCCTCAATCTGAACCTAAGGTCGATGACGGTTATCTGATCGCCCTGGCAAAGCTCGGCGATCGCAACGCATACGACCGGCTCGTCAGGCGCTACCACGGCTTCGTGCGTCTGAAGGCCTCCTCCTACTTCCTCGCCGGAGGCGACTCCGACGACTTGATCCAGGAGGGTCTTGTCGGCCTGTACAAGGCGATTCGCGACTTTCGCACCGACCGTGAGTCGAGCTTTCGCAACTTCGCCGAGCTCTGCATCACGCGCCAGATCATCACGGCCGTCAAGACCGCCACTCGCAACAAGCACACGCCGCTGAACCAGTACGTCTCGTTCTCCTCGACGCCCGCGGGCGCCGGCGACGACGTGCCGACGCTCGATCAGATCCTGCCGGGGTCGACCGTGCACGATCCGGTCAACCAGGTGATCTCCTCCGAGGAGCTGCGTTCGCTCGTCGGTTGCCTGTCGAGCGCTCTGTCAGAGCTCGAGAGCCGCGTGCTCTCGCTGTATCTCGACGGCTACTCCTACGAGCAGGTCGGCGAGCGACTGAGCTGCGACACCAAGACCGTCGATAACGCTCTGCAGCGGGTCAAGCGCAAGGTCGGCGCGCACCTGCAGGCGCGCGCCGTCGCCGCGTAGCGCCGCGATTCGCCTCTGACCGAAGGTCGCGCCCCGCGCGGCTGCGGCCGCCTCACGCAGAGGCGACCGCAGCACGCCGCGAGTGACTAGAGCTGACCTTCGGTGGGCAGTTTGCCATTGCCGGGAGCTTCCGGTCGCAGGGCTGACGCCGGCACCGGGGTGATCGTCAGGCTGCTGGGCGCACCCTCCGCGCTCTGGTTGTCCGGGTCGCCCGGGATCTTCACGCGCACCTGTGCCGTGCCCGGCGTGCTGAAGCTGTGCACGATCGAGAAAGGCGCTGCTTCTCCGAGGTGGCTCGGCGCACCGACGGTGCCCACGTCTATCACGTGCCAACCCAGTTTGAGCAGGCCCTGACGCTCGAGGTAGACGGGGTGGCCGACGAGCGCCGGCTGCACCGAGCCGGAGAACGTCAGCGGCTGACCGGCTTGCACGGTGCTCGGCGTGGGCGAGACGGTCAGAGCGTATTTGACGCCCTCGAACAGTCCCGCCGAGTTCGTCGCGCCGCTTGACACGCGGTACAGGGTGTTCGTCAACGGTGTCTGCGTGAATTCGTAGGCGCCGTTTTTGTCGGTGTGGCCCGTGGCCACGGTTGCGAAATGTCCGCCGCGTCCGTGTGCGAGAAGCGTCACGGGCGTGCCTTCGTTCGCGCCGGCGACAACGCCTTTGAGCTTTGTCGATTCGCCATACAGCAGGGGATCGGTAGCCGTTTCGAGCGTCAGCGCCGGGTTCTCTGCAGAGGAGATCTCGTATGAAACCGGCGAGGTCGCCGCTGGGGCGTTGATCTTGCGCGGATGCACGACGACGCGAAGGTTCGCGTCGCCCGGCAGGCCGAAGGTGTGCACGATCGAGTATTTGCCCGATGCGTCCACCGTTCCCTGGTCGATCTTGCGCCATTCTTCGGTCGCGGTCGCGCTCTCACGCTGAAGCGCCACAATGGCGCCTTTGTCCAACGGGCTGACTTCGCCAGCGAACGTGACGCGGTTGTGGCGGCGCAGGTTGCGTCCCCCGCCGGTGAACAACTGTGCTCCTTCGACCGGCGTCGGCGGCACTGCGGTGATCGCAGCCGTGACGCGGATCGCCTTGCGGGCGCTCTGTGCGCCTTCCGTGACCGCATAAAATACGCTGTTGGTCACGAACACCGGCGGCGTGACCTGAAAGGCTCCGCTGGGTTCGGTGGTCGCCGTCGCCACCGGTACGAAGCTCGCTTTTGGCGCCGACTGCTCATACAGCGTTACCTGACGGCTCCCGGCCGACGTCGACGGCGGGCAGTTCAACGCGCCGACGAACGTTGCCGGATCGCCGTTTGCGATCGGGCCCTTCGGCGCTTCCAGATGGATGTGGCAGGGCCGGACGGCGTGGGCGTGAACGCTGTTGTGGGCGCGACGAGCCGAAGCACCCGCCGGAGCCAACGCCAGCAGTGCGGCCGCGGCCGTCACGAGTGGAACAAGCTTGAATGAACGCATCTGCGCCTCCTTTAGGGGACTTTCGGTCTCGAGGGCGTACTCGGCCAGGCCACGCGTCCGGAGGGAGCACCAGGCCCGACTGCTGCACCTAACCCTCACCGCCGGACGTCGATGCGGTGCTCGAGGTCCAACTTTCGGCCAGCCGCCGTGGCGGAAAAATGCCGTTTGAAAGTCCTGAGAAGGGGGTATACCCTAGGGGTTGAGATATAAAGACGCGGGATTCCGGGGACCGGGGAAAGTTCGAGGGAGACATGAGGGGGATCAAGGCTGTTCGCCTTGCAATGCTGGCATCGTTGTCGCTCGCCTGTTGCGCGAGCGCGCTCGTCGCGACGACGGCTGACGCCGCAGAAGGGCCGACGAACACCTCGCCGCCAAGCGTCTCTGGAGTCGCGCAGGACGGCCTGAGCCTGAAAGTCGTCAAAGGCTCCTGGAGCGGAGCGACACCGATCGTCTACAGCTATCAGTGGTCGCGCTGCGACGCCGCCGGAAGCTCCTGCGCGCCGATCGAACTCGCCAAAAAAGCCGCCTACAGAGTCGCTCACGTCGACGTCGGGCACACGCTGCGGGTGGCCGTGAAGGCCAGCAACTCAGAAGGCCAGAGCAGCGAAACCAGCCAGCCGAGCGGCCTCGTCGCCCCGGCCCCGTTGGTCAAGCGCAAAAATCCGGCCATCTCGGGCTCGCCCAGGGATGGGCAACTGCTGACCGTCAACAACGGCCTTTGGAAAGGCACCCCGCCTGAGTCCTACGCCTACCAATGGCAGTCCTGCACCCGGGCCGGCGTCTGCACGGACATTCCCGACGCAACCTCGGCCAGCTACCGCGCGACCACAGAAGCAATCGCACACAAACTGCGCGCCGTCGTCACGGCGACCAATGCAGTCGGCCACGCGAGCGCCGCCTCTAGACCCAGCAAGCTGATCACCGCAGGTCCCCCCGTAAGCACCGCCGCGCCGATCATCGCAGGCAGCCTCCAGGAAGGGCAAACGCTCGCCGCCGGGCCCGGTGAATGGGCGGGCACTGCGCCGATCTCCTTCTCCTACCAGTGGCTGCGCTGCTCGGTCGGCGGCGGCAGCTGTGAAGAAATCGCGGGCGCCAACGCATCGACCTACACGCTCAGCGTGTCCGACCTGGCGAGCAACCTCGCCGTCGTCGTCACGGCCAGCAATGCCCAGGGCGCCGCCTCGGCGACCTCTGGCGAAACGCAGGCCGTGCTCGGCATCCTGCCTACCAACACCGCGCTGCCGAGCATCTCCGGCCTGCTCCAGGACGGCAGTTTGCTCAGCGTCACCAGCGGCAGCTGGACCGGCTCAGAACCGATCGCCTACGAATACCAGTGGCAGCTCTGCAACGCCCTCGGCCAGGCCTGCGAAAACCTCAAAGGCGCCACCGGCTCATCGTTCAACCTCGACCCCAGCGAGATCGGAAAGACACTCGCCGTCGTCGTCACCGCCACCAACGCCGCCGGCTCGACCTCCGCGACCAGCTCGATCACC
>DATARK010000105.1:0-4650 GCA_036264175.1 Solirubrobacteraceae bacterium | reverse complement strand
CGGTTGGGTGTCCCGCTTGTGCTGTCTTACTCGCCACACGGAGGTGACGGCGCGAGTCGGCCACGCGTGCTGGGTCTCGACGGCATTGCGGCACTTGCGCGGGAGCATTACTCGGATGTGCGAGCGGTCAAGGTCGAGGGGATTGCACATAGCAAGCTAAACGCCTCCCAGCTGAACGCCGACATCGCCCCCGATGCGGAGCGGCTGATTGTTTGTCGCTCCTAATGCCTAGCTCCAAGAGGTTCTAGCGTTCGCGCTACGCGGCACCTCGGAGCGGCTAGTGCGCGCATCTGTGATAACGTACGCTTGTACGTGGCCTTGACAGTAGCCCCACCAGAAGAGCTCGACCCCACAGTCGTCGGCGAGCGCGTCAAGGCGCTGCGCGAGGCCTCGTCGCTGTCGCTGCGCGATCTCGCCGCGCGCAGCGGCGTCAGCGCGCCGATGCTCTCACAGGTCGAGCGCGGCGAGACCAGCCCGACGCTGACCGTCGCCGCGCGCATCGCCGCCGGCCTGGAGCTGCGCCTTTCGCAGCTGCTGCGACTCGATGAGGGCGGCAGTGTGACGATCGTGCGCAAATCGCAGCGCCAGCGTGGCGGTAACGCTCGGCGGGGGCACCGCTTCGAGGTGCTCACCGCCGGCCAGCCCGGCCAGCGCGCCGAGCTCTCGCGCCACACGCTCGCCTCCGGCGCGGCCACCGGCGCCGCCGACGATCCACCCATGCACGAGCCCGGCAGCCGCGAGACGGCGCTCGTGGAGGCCGGCAGCGTCGAGCTCTATTGCGACGGAAAGCGCTACGAGCTGCGCGAGGGCGACTGTGTCACCTTCGACGCCGACCTTCCCCATCACTTCGAGAACCCAACAGACGATGAGGCCGTGTTTCTCGCGGTCGTATCCGCTGGACTGAGGAGGAGCTAGATGCCGCAGACGCTGTTCGACAAGATCTGGGAGACCCACGAGGTGGCGCACGGCCTGCTCTACATCGACCTGCATCTCGTGCACGAGGTGACCAGCCCGCAGGCCTTCGACAGCCTGCGCATGGCCGGCAGGCCCGTCCGGCGGCCCGACCGCACGCTGGCGACCGCCGATCACAACACGCCCACCGACGGCACGCCCGTCGCAGCGCGCATCAAGGACGAGCTGTCGCGCGTGCAGGTGGAAACGCTCGAGCGCAACTGCGAGCAGTTCGGCGTTCCCGTCTACTCGCTCGGCTCCGCGCGCCAGGGCATCGTGCACGTGATCGGGCCCGAGCTGGGCGTCACCCAGCCGGGCATGACGATCGTCTGCGGCGACTCGCACACCTCCACGCACGGCGCCTTCGGCGCGCTGGCCTTCGGCATCGGCACCTCAGAGGTCGAGCACGTGCTGGCCACGCAGTGCATGGTCCAGCACAAGCCGCGCTCCATGCGCATCCTCTACGACGGCCAGCTCGGCTTCGGTGTCACCGCCAAGGACCTCATCCTCGGCACGCTCGGGCGCCTCGGCGTCGGCGGCATGACAGGGCACGTCGTCGAGTACGCCGGTCCGGCGATCGAGGCCCTGTCGATGGAAGGGCGCATGACCGTCTGCAACATGACCATCGAGGGCGGCGGGCGCGCCGGCATGATCGCGCCCGACGACACAACCTTCGCCTGGTTCAACGACGTGCAGCGCCCGGGCGCGCCTGGCGGCGAGGAGCTCGACAAGGCGATCGCGCACTGGCGCTCGCTGCGCACCGACGACGGCGCCGAGTTCGACTCCGAGAAGCTCATCGACGCCTCCAAGATCTCCCCGCAGGTCACCTGGGGCACCAACCCCGGCATGGTGCGCGCCGTCGACGAGAGCGTGCCCACGCTCGACGAGTTCGACAGCCCGGCCGATCGCGAGGCCACCGAACGGGCACTCGCCTATATGGACCTGCAGCCCGGCACGCCGATCGAGCAGATCGCACTGGACCGCGTGTTCATCGGCTCGTGCACCAACTCGCGCATCGGCGACCTGCGCGCCGCCGCCGAGGTCGTGCAGGGGCGCAAGGTCGCCGACAACGTCGACGCGATGGTCGTGCCCGGTTCGCAGCAGGTCAAGGCCGAGGCCGAGGCCGAGGGCCTGGATGATGTGTTCCGCGAGGCCGGCTTCGATTGGCGCGTTGCCGGCTGCTCGATGTGCCTCGGCATGAACCCCGACATCCTGCAGCCGGGCGAGCGCTGCGCATCGACGTCCAACCGAAACTTCGAGGGTCGTCAGGGCCGCGGCGGGCGCACGCACCTCGTGTCGCCGCAGATGGCCGCCGCGGCGGCGATCGAGGGGCACTTCGTCGACATCAGGCAGTGGCGATGAGCGCCGCCGAGCCGACCGCCGCGTGGCAGCGCGAGGGCGTCGCCGAGACGTTCCTGCACGATCGCGACGTGCTGATCCCGCTGCTCGACGTGCAGAACGACGTGATCCTGCGCGTGCTTCGCGCGCAGCAGCGACCGATCGCGCGCTTTATCGACGTGGGCGGCGGCGACGGCGCCACCACCGAGCTCGTCCTGCGCGAGCTTCCCGGCGCCCACGGCGTGCTGCTCGACTTCTCCGAGCCGATGCTCGCGCGCGCCGGCGCGCGCCTGCAGCAATTCGACGGGCGCTGGCAGCCGGTGCGTGGCGATCTGATGGACGCCGCGTGGGTGCGCGACCTGCCGGCGCAGCCGTATGACGCCGCCGTCTCATCGTTTGCCATCCACCACCTGCCCGCACAGCGCAAGCGCGAGCTGTTCGCCGAGCTGTTCGAGCTGCTCGCGCCCGGCGCCACATTCGTCAACATGGACTTCGTCACCGTCGACGGGCCGTTGCTCGGCAGCTTCGACGCGCAGATGGTCGCCAACCTGGTCGCCGCCGAAAGCCAACGCGAAGGCGGGCGCTCGCCCGAGGAGATCGAGCGACACCTGCTCGGCAATCTCGACGGCGACGAGGACCAGCCCGACAGCTCCGACGACCAGGTCCGCTGGCTGGCCGAAGCCGGCTTCGCCGACGCCGAAGTCCACTTCAAATGGGGCGAGGCCGCCGTCTTCGGCGGCACCAAGCCGCAAGAGGAGGGCGACGACAGTTAGAAGGCGGCGAAGCCGCAGAGCCAACGACTTCAAAGGAAAGCGATGGACCCCATCAGCGTCATTGCAGGACCCATAAGCCATCTGGACAGGTCAGACGTCGACACCGACCAGATCATGCCCAAGCAGTTCCTCAAGCGCGTCGAGCGCACGGGCTTCGGCGAGTTTCTGTTCTTCGACTGGGCCAAGGAGCCCGGCTGGGAGCTGCCGGCCAACCCGATTCTCGTCGCCGGCGAGAACTTCGGCTGCGGCTCCTCGCGCGAGCACGCGCCGTGGGGTCTGCAGGACTACGGCTTTCAGGCGATCGTCGCGCCGAGCTTCGCGGACATCTTCTACTCCAACTGCACGAAGATCGGCCTGCTGCCGGTGGTGCTCGACGCCGAGGACTGCCGCGCGCTGGCGCACGCCGGCGCCGGCGAGGTCGACCTGCTGGAGCAGGAGGTGCGCTTCGCCGGTCGCCAGGTTGCCTTCGAGATCGACCACGAGATTCGCCACCGCCTGCTCAACGGCCTCGACGACATCGCGCTGACGCTCGAGCAGGCTGCGGAGATCGACACGTACGAGACCGACCACGACCGCGATCGCGGCTGGGCGACGGTCGCCACGACGGCACTGTAGGCGGGGCCGAGATGAGCCACCACATAGTCACGCTGCCCGGCGACGGCATCGGGCCGGAGATCATGGCGCCGACGCTCGACCTGCTCGGCAAGCTTGGCGACTTCGAGTTCGAGCAGCACGTCTTCGGCGGCGCGTCGATCGACGCGCACGGCACGGCGCTGACCGACGAGGTGCTCGCCGCGTGCAGGGGCGCCGACGCGGTGCTGCTGGCGGCAGTAGGCGGCCCGAAGTGGGACACGACCGACCCGGCCAAGCCGCGGCCCGAGCAAGGGCTGCTGGGATTGCGCAAGGGCCTGGGGCTGTATGCCAACCTGCGTCCGGTCAAGCCGCTGCCGGCGCTGTATGACTCCTCGCCGCTGCGGCGCGAGCGCATCGAGGGCACCGACCTGCTGGTCGTGCGCGAGCTGACAGGTGGCATCTACTTCGGCGAGAAGACGCGCACGGAGGACTTCGCGTCGGACGTGTGCGCCTACAGCACCGAGGAGATCGAGCGCATCGCGCGCACCGCGTTCGGCGCGGCGCGCTCGCGTGTGTCCAGCGTGGACAAGGCAAACGTGCTGGAGACGTCGCGGCTGTGGCGCCAGGTCGTCTCAGACCTTCACTCGCGCGAGTTCCCCAACATCGAGCTGGAGCACGTGCTCGTGGACAACGCGGCGATGCAGCTGGTGTCGGCGCCGCGCCACTTCGACACGATCCTCACCGAGAACATGTTCGGAGACATCCTCTCCGACGAGGCCGCGATGATCACGGGCTCGATCGGCATGCTGCCGAGCGCGTCGCTCGGCGGCGCTGACGGCTCGGGGCCGGGGCTGTTCGAGCCGGTGCACGGTTCGGCGCCGGACATCGCGGGGACGGGCAGCGCCAATCCACTGGCGATGTTCCTCTCGGCGGCAATGATGCTGCGACACGGGCTCGGCTTGGAAAGCGAGGCGGCGGCTGTAGAATCGGCCGTTGAAGGGGCGCTGGAGGCGGG
>DATARK010000086.1:0-43934 GCA_036264175.1 Solirubrobacteraceae bacterium | reverse complement strand
CGGCAGCAGCAGCAGCAGTACGACCGCCGCGAAAACTCGGTCGAAGGCGTGCTTGAGCATGAACTGGATGCCCTTCGGGTGCACGCTCGTAAACGACATCAGTGGCAGACCGCCGACCGTGTCGTAGCCGACGCGGTTGTTGATCGTGTCGAACATGCGCGGCACCACCGAGACCTCCACGCCCAGTTCCTGACAGCGCTGGATCAGCCTGCTGACGCGCTCGTCGGCAACCGAGGAGAAGGCGACGATCAGGTTGCGCACGCCGGTGCGCATGACCGTGTCGTCGAGATCCTCGACCGTGCCGAGCACCGGCAGGTCGCGCCCGCCGACCTCGGCGATCGAACGCGGATCCTCATCGAGAAAGCCGATCGGCGCTAGCCCGTACTCGGGATGACTCTCCAGGCGCCTTGCGACCTGTGCGCCGACGACGCCGGCGCCCATGATCAGCACGGGCTTGCCGACGAGGCGGTGGGCGCGCGCCCACCGTTGGGCGAAGGACAGCACGATGCGCCCGATGCCGACGCCCAGCATCGCGAACAGCCACGCGCGCACGACCAGCGACTGCGGCGGGGCCTCTCCGTTGGCGAACACGCCGATCACCGCCACTGCCATCGAGCCAACCGACACGGCACTGATCACCGGCACGACTCCGTCGAGCACGAGCGCGCGCAAGCGCGTGCGGTACAGACCGCGCAGGTGGAAGAGCAGCACGACGAGCACCGGCAGCGCCAGCAGCGGCGCGCGCAACGACGTCGGGTGCAGCGTGCGATGCAGGTCGCCCTCGGCAAGCCAGACGGCAAGGCAGACGAACAGGAAGTCGACGGCAGGGCGCAGCACGCGCCAGCCTGCGCCTTCCAGCAGCCACTGCAGGCGCCCGCCGAACGTGCCGCTGGCCAGCGCCTTGGGCCGCGGCGCAGAGCGCGACAGCTCACCCTGGAGCGGGAGCGTCGTGGACGTCTGCTGGGTGATTGGCGAGCGCGGCATGAGCGATTGGGGAGTTGGCCCCTACGCAGTTACTCGGATCGAGAGCGCCATCCCTTTAGCCGCCAGTGCTCTGGCGCTCACCCGAACCGCCGGCGCGGCGTGTGAGCAGACCGAGCGAGACGAGCAGCACGGCCGCGAGCACGATCAGCAGCACGTCGCTTCCCGACAGCCCAAGCGAGCCGCCCTGCGAGTCCGCGGGCAGGCGTTCGGCCGCCGGGTAGAAGCTCGGTGCGACTGCCGGCGTCGACGCCTTGCCTTGCGCCGGTTTGGCGGCTCCGTGACCGGAGTTGGCGTGGGGAGCCGAGGATGAGCCCGTGCCGCCGCCTTTGGATGAGCCCGATCCGCCGGCTGAGGCCTGACCGCCTTCGGAGGAGGATTCGCCGCTTTCGGCGAGGCCCGTGCCGGTGGACGTGGTGGAGCCGCTCGAGCCGCCGCCGCCCTTCGGCCCATTGATCAGCGTGGAGCCGAGCAGCGCCTGGTTGCCCTGGCCCGGACCTCCGTAGCCGCTGAGCAGCGGGCTGGCCACCGCCGATCCCGGCAGGACCGCGGCCGCCGCCATGAGTGCACCTATGTAGATGGTGATGCGATGAGATTTCATGCTTCCGTGCCTTCTTCTTTGCGTCCGGCTAGAGCAACCCGCGTCCACTCTCCGTGCCACCTGCCAGCTTGTACTGCCAACTGCATTACCCCGGTGGCGGCTCCCCCAAGCGCTTCGATCGGGGATCTGGCATGAGCCGACTCACAAACTAGCGAAGCGTCCTGTCGGTGTCGAGCAAAAAAGTTCCAATTTGACGAAATCGACCCGTGCTCCTATGAGAATTGGCGGGCTTTGAGGAGGATCGAGCGGTTCAACCGATCGATGCTTATGCGCTCGCCCTTCTCCACCACCGCGAGCACTTCGTGGATCAGTTCGTCGCGCGGGCTGAGCCGGGCGGTGCGGCGCAGCAGCGCAAGCGCTCGCTTGCGTTCGCCTCTGGCCGATGCGATGGCGCCGCGCTCGAGCGTCGCATAGGTGTCGCGCGGGTTGCGCTGCAGCGCTTTGGCGAACTCGCTGTCGGCTCGCGCCAAGTCACCGAAGCGCAGCGCGATTCCGCCGGCGAGCAGTTCCGGTTCTTCGCTGAGCGGGTTCAGACTGGCCGCTTCATCGAGCTCGGAGTAGGCCTGCCGCGGCGCGGTCGGCCAGATGCGTGCGGCGCGCTCCAGCTGCAGCTGGCTCAGCCAGGGCGCGATCAGCGAGGCCGCTGCGGCGAGCGCGAGCACCGCGAAGGTCGCAAGCAGCGCCACCCGGCCACCGCCGAGCCGCCGAACCACGCGCCCGCGCTGCGTGCCCGCCGGCGTGTCTGACGCTGAGACGCCGGCACCCGCCCCCTGCTCGGCACGCCGGCGCGGCGCCAGCGCACAGCCGATGCCCAGCAGCGCGAAGGCGGGCGCGCCGAGGCCGGCGAACTCCCAGAACCAGTCGAAGGACCCATGAACGACCCAGTAGGCAAAGCCGGCGAGCGCCGCGGCGGCAACGCTGGCCGCGAGCGGATCGGCGCGGCGTACTGAGCGCGAGAGAGCGGCGCGGCCGGCGGCCAGCAGCGCCGCGAGCAGCCCGACGACGGCCAGCGGCGCTCCGACGATGCCCGTCTGCGTGAGCGTGCGCAGCTCGACGCTGTGGGGGAAGCGCGGCGTCTCGGTGCCACGCCCGTGCAGCAGGTACCCCTGCTGGAAGTTGTCGGCGCCGATCCCCACGATCGGGTGATCGACGAATTCGTTGAGCGCCACGCGGTAGAAGTCGTAGCGATCGCTGCCGAATCCGCTGGTCAGCCGGCTGCCCGTCGCGCGATCGGCCGCATAGCCGCCCTTGAACGTGTTCCAGCCGTGTTCGACGCGCTCAACCGGGTTGCCCGCGACGATCCACGCGCCGGCGAGCACAGCGACCAGCGTCACCACGGCGATCGCCGTTCCACCACGGCGCAGGCGCTGCGCTGTGACGTCGGAAAGCGTCGCGCGGCTCTCCGCCGCCGCCGCGAAGCCAACCACGACACCCACGACCAGCGCGGCGATGAAGATCGCAGCGGTCGCGGCATGCATTGCCGCCGGCGCGTCGCCGCCATGCAGCAGGCGGTCGCCGACGCGCAGGATGCTCGGGGCAGTGGCGCCGACGCCGATCGCCACCGGCACGAGCACGGCGAACGTGCGCAGGCGCCTCGGCAGCAGCACGAAGATCAGCACGAGCAGCACCGGCGTGGAGAACAGCGAGCCGCGGCTCAGGCTCAGCAGCGACAGATCGGCCAGCACCACTGCGCCGCCCGCCAACAAACCGCGCAGCGCCCAGTGCAGGCGCTCGGAGCTCGCCAGCAGCAGCGCCGGCCAGGCGGCCATCGCCCACGTCGCCGCACTGGCATTTTCGTAGTCGCCGGGATACTGCAGCCGTCCTTCGCTGAACAGTCTCGCCAGGTGCGATGCGGCATCGACGTGGAGCACCACGAACACCGCCAGGCCGGTCATCGCCAGCGCCCAACCGCCGAGCAGCAGCGCCGCGGTCGACCCGCGCTGCGGCCACAGCGCGAACAGCGCGAACACCAGCAGGTAGAGCAGCGTGCGGTTGGCGCCTTCCCAGGCGACGCCCTGGACGTTTGCCCAGAGGATCGATAGGTAGCTCAGCGCCGTGTACAGCACCAGACACGCGAGCGCCAGCAGCACCGCGCGCGGCAGCTCGCGCAGGCGAGCGCGAGCGCCGATCAGCGCCACGCCGAGCAGCCCGAGCACGATCAGACCGCCAGGCGCCCAATGGGTGATCGGATAGCCGGCCTGATCGCTCGCCCAGACCACGAACAGCGCGATCGCGCCGACACAGGGAATGGTCGCGGGGGCCGCGCGCAGTCCGTCGGAGAACTTCGCTGTCGACCCAAGCCACGTCGGCATTCTCGCTCAGCCTATCGGGGCCATCACCTGCCAAAACGGCCACACGCCGCCCGGCACCGCGATGGCTGCCTGCGTAGGCTAGGAGCGTGCCCGGACCGCGCTGGATCAGCCAGGACGAGCTCGCGCAGCGCCGCGAGGAGTGGAGCGGGCTGTCCGTGGCGTGTGACTTTCCCTCGGCCTTCAGCGACCCGCGCTGGGTGTCGCAGTGGTGGAAGCACTATGGCGAGAGACACGAGCCATGGTCGTTGGCGCTGGAGGACGACGCGGGCTCTTTGCGCGGTTTGGCCCTGCTGGCGCTCGACGCCTCCTCGGTCGCGCGCACGCTGACGTTCGCCGGCGGACGCTGGAACGGGCTCGACGCGCTGTTGTTCGCTCCCGCAGCCGAGGACGAGCTTGCGCTGGCGCTGTTGGCGGCGCTGGCCGAGCGCCGCACCGAGTGGGATCTATGGCGCATCGCGCGCGCGCCAATCGGCTCGTCACTGGCCGACGCGCTGCTCGGCGGACAGGCCGGCCTGCGCTCCTCGGCCCATGACGTGCGCCTGCAACCGTATGTCGACCTCCCCGCGGAGATCGACGTGTTCGAATCGCGCTTCGGCGGCAAGCGGCGCACCGAGTTTCGCCGCCGCTGGCGGCGACTGCAGGAGGCCGGTGCCGAGATGAAACTCGTCAGCGACCCCGACGAGGCGCCCGCCGCCGTGGCACGACTGCTCGACCTGCGTCGCGAGCGCGCCGCGGCAATGGGACAGAACCAGGCGCAGATGGACGAGCGCTTCGATCGCTTCATCACCGACGTAGTGCGCGACATGCTGCCCGAGGGCGTGCGTCTGTGGCTGCTGGAAATGGACGGACAGCTGCTGACGGGCAAACTCAACCTCGTCGCTTCGTGGCGCGAGCACGGCTACATCTCGGCGGTCAGCGCCGAGCAGCTCTCGCTGAGCCCCGGACACTCGCTGGAACGACAGGCGATCCACGCGATGATCGAGGAGCGTCGCGCGGAGTTCGACATCGGCCCGGGCCGCGACGACTACAAGTACCACTGGGGCGCGACCGACCGCGAGGTGGCGCGCATGGTCGTCGCCAGCCCCACGGCACGCGGCAAGCTGCTGGGCGCGCGCGCGGCATTCGATCTGCGCCTGCGCAACACCGCCGCGGCCGAGGCGCTGCGCCGGCGCAAAGGCGTCATTCCCGAACGTGCGACGGCCGAGCATCCCGCGCGCAAGGGACCGGAGCTGGCCAAGGCAGAGCCCACGGCGGCGGCCGATGGAGGCGCAAGCGCGCAACGATGAGAACGCTGATGTACCACGACATCGCGGCGCGCGACCGTCGCGACAGCGTGGGCTTTCCCGGTCAGCTGGCGGCGCGCTACAAGCTCGAGCCGCAGGCCTTTGAGCAGCATCTCGATGCACTGGCCGCCACCGGGCTGCAGATCGGCACGCTCGACGCCGGCGGAGCGCCACCCGAGGCGGCGATCACCTTTGATGATGGCGGCGCATCGGCGCTGCTCGCCGCCGACGCGCTCCAGCGCCGCGGCTGGCGCGGGCAGTTCTTCATCACCACCGAGCGCATCGGCACACCCGGCTTTCTGTCGGCCGACGAGCTGCGCGAGCTGTCACGGCGCGGACATCTGATCGGCGGCCACTCGCACACGCATCCGACCTACATGGGCCGCCTGCAGCGCGCCGAGCTCGACCGCGAGTGGAGCGTCAGCCTGCAGACGCTCGGCGAGATCCTCGGCCAAACGCCGCGGACGGCGTCGGTGCCCGGCGGCTTTCTCTCCGCTGAAGTCATCGCGGCCGCCGCGGGCGCCGGCTATGAGCTGCTGTTCACCTCTGAGCCGAGCGCGCGCGTCGCGCACGAGCAGATCGAAGTGCGCGGCCGCTACACGATCTGGGCCACGACACCCGCGCGGACGGCCGCCGCCTACGCACAGGGACGCCCGCTTCAGTGCGGGAGGCTGTGGCTGGAGTGGAACGCCAAGAAGCTCGCCAAGCGCGCCAGCCCGGCGGTCTACCAGCGGCTTCGCGGCGTGCGCGCGCGCGGCGCCTGACGCCTACGGCGAGCTTTCCAGGAACTCTGTCAAGCGCAGCGACGAGGCCTCCAAGGTGCCCTCGCCGGCACGCTCGATGCCCGCGCGAACCAGCCGCTCGCGCAGCTGCGCGTCTGAGGCGATGCGCTCCAGCGCCTCGGCGGCGGCAGCGGCGTCCTGCGGCTCGATCAGCAGGGCCGCATCGCCGGCCGCCGCGGCGACTCCGCCAACGGCCGTTGCAACCGCGGGCAGACCGCTGGCGAAGGCCTCGACGAGCACCTGAGGAAAACCCTCGGTCAAGGACACGTGAAGGAAGGCGTGGCTGTTGCGGTAGAGGTCGAGCAGGCCGCCGTCAATCGGCACGTAGCCGAGCAGCTCGATCGCCTCGCCCAGCCCCAGAGCGGCGATATGCACCTCCAGCTCGGCCCGCATCGGACCGTCGCCGCAGACCAGCAGCCGCCAGTCGCGCCCGTCGGCGCGCAGGCGCGCGACGATGTCAGCCAGCAGCAGCGGGTTCTTCTCGGCGTCCAGGCGCCCGGCCGTGAGCAGCGTCAGCCGGCCGCTGTAGTCGCGACGTGCGAGCGCCTCGTCGGGGTCGGACAGGTCCTCCGCAGAGACAAGCGAGACGGTCGTCGCGAGCACCCTTCGCGCGTGTCCCTGCAGATACTTTCGCTCGAGCTCCGGTCCCACCACGACCACCGCATAGCGTCGCGCGAGCAGCCGCCAGATCGCCTCGAGCACGTCCGCGCCGAAATGCATCCAGCGTCGCTCCGGGCGACGGCTGCGCACGTACAGCGGCATGTCCTGGCGAACGCCGAGGATCAGCCGTCGCCGGCGCAGCGCCGTGAGCAGCGCCAGCGCGACGGAGTGCGGATACGGACCGAGCACCCAGACGGTGTCGACTTCGTCGAGCAGCCGCCAGAAGCGCACGAGCGAGCCGAACAGCGAACGCGCCACCGACAGTGGCTGGGTGAGGTTCTCGTAGTGCGGAAGCCCGACCAGCTCGGTGTCGTCGTGAAGCGGGTAGTGCGAGGTCCCCGGCTCGGGATCGAAGCGGCCCACGAGCACCAGACGCTCCACGTGCGGGCGCAGGGCCTCGAGGAACACCACGAATGCCCGCTGGCCGTAGCGCCGCACGCCGTCGGAGCGGTACTCGTAGTCGGTGTAGACCGCTAGCCGCACCGTCAAGCGTCCGCGCCATGCAGCGAGGGCGCGTGGACGAGCTCGGCATCGCCGTCGGCCTCGGCGACCGTGTCGGCACGGCCGAGCAGGCGAGCGAAGGCGGCGGTCGGCGCACCGAAGCGCAGCATGCCGACGAGCGTGCCAAAGCCCCATCCGAAATGCATGACAGGCAGCACGCCCATCAGCAGCGCACCCTCACGGCGCTGCTGCGGCTGCCGGGACGCACCGGCGGGCGTCGCCGCGACGGCCAGCAGATAGGCCACCACGCCCAGGCGCGACAAGCGCCGCAGCGGCCGCGGCGCGAGCGCGCTGGTGATCAGCGCCACCGACAGCGCCGGCGCGATCAGGTGCGAGCGGCGCATGCTCTCGGGGTGGCGGCGGAACGTCCGCGCGCGGTAATAGCCGTAGCGGAAGTACTGGCGAGCGAGCCCCTTCAGCGAATCGCGCGGCACGTAGTGGCCGGCCATCTCGGGCAGACACACCAGGCGCGCGCCGTCGCGCAGGAAGCGCGAAGCCATCTCGGAGTCCTGGTTGATCGGCCAGCGCTCGTCCCAGCCGCCACTGGCGAGCACCCGCTCGCGGCGCCACACGCCGCCGAACACGCCGGTATCGAGATCGCGCTCCTCGGCGGCCTCGGGGTCGTCGTTCCACTTGCGCGATCCGCCGCGCCCCAGCCACGAGGCCAGCGCCAGCGACACGGCGCCGGAGATCGCGCCGGTGGGTCTGGGGATCGCCGGACCGCTGACCCACTCGGTGTCGCCGCGACGCAGGCGCTCCACGCCGGCGGCCAGATAGCGGTCCGCGTAGTAGGTGTGGGCGTCCATGCGCGCGACATACTCGCCGCGCGCCTCGCGCAGGCAGGCGTTCAGACCGCTGGCGGTCCGCCGCAGCGGGTTGTCGATCACGCGAATGCGCGGATCGGCGAGCGCGAGCTCCTGCAGGATCTCGCGCGTGCTGTCCTGCGAGCGCCCGTCGGCGAACAGGAACTCGACGGTGCCGTCGAAGCGTTGGGCCTGCATCGCGGCGACTGTCTCGCGGATATGGCGCTCCTCGTTGAGCACCGGCACGAGCACGCTTATGTCGACGGGCGGGCGAGCTTGCTGGGTCGGCGACGGACTGGTAGCGGGACAGGCGTTCACGCGCCCTCATTATGCTGTCCGCCTCAGGGGAACCCGCTTTTTCGTCGATGCTGCGACCGTGCCACGAGCCATCGTCCTCTGCTACCACGCGCTCAGCGCCGACTGGGAGGCGGACCTCTCGACAACGCCCGAGCTGTTCGAGCGCCAGATCGAGCTGCTCCTGCGCCGCGGCTACAGCGGCGCCACGTTCTCGGAGGTCGTAGAGGACGGCGGTCGCGGTCGCTTGCTGGCGGTCACGTTCGACGACGCCTATCGCTCGGTGCTGGAGCTCGCGCGACCGATCCTCGACCGCCTTGGCGTCACGGCGACGGTGTTCGCGCCGACCGACGGCGTCGACGCCGGAGGACCGCTGAGCTGGGCGGGAATCGACCGCTGGTTGGACGGTCCGCACGAGGGCGAGCTGATGCCGATGTCCTGGGCCGAGCTGCGCACGCTCGCCGACGCCGGCTGGGAGATCGGCTCGCACACCGCCACGCACCCTCACCTGACGAAGATCGACGACGCCACGCTGCAAGCCGAGCTGACACGCTCGAAAGCGGCCTGCGAACGGGGTCTGCAGCGTCCGTGCACGTCGATCGCCTATCCCTACGGCGACGTCGACGCTCGCGTCGTCGCGGCGACCGCCGCAGCGGGCTATCGATCGGCGGCGGCGCTGCCCAGCCGCCTCGACATGCGCGGCGCCCTGGAGTGGCCGCGCATCGGCGTCTATCACGCCGACGACGACCGCCGCTTTCGCTTGAAGGTATCGCCGTCGATTCGCCGCCTGCGCACCTTCAGGATCTGGACTATCGGCCGATAAGCTCCTGAAGATGCCTCAGTCCAGTACTCATGCGCAGGAGCAGAGCGCAACCTCGATCGCCGAGCGCGCAGAGCGCGAGAAGGCGTTCTACAACGAGAAGGATCAGACCTCCTACCACATGGTGCGCGCCTGGATCTGGCGTGCACTCGGAGAGTTCAGGCGCAACGGCGAGCTGACGGAGTACTACGACCCCGCCGGCAAGGATGTGCTCGACTTTGGTTGCGGACCCGGCTATCTGACGAAATACCTGATCGACCGCGGCGCCATCAGCGTCACCGGAATCGACGTGTCAGAGGGCGAGATCGAACAGGCGCGCGAGCGCGCCCGCGAGGACGGCCTGCAGGACCGGTGCAGCTTCCTCGTCGCAGACGCTCACGCAACCGGCTTTGCCAACGACTCCTTCGACCTGATCGTGGGCGACAGCATCCTGCACCACCTGGATCTGCACGTCGCGCTGGTGGAGCTGCGGCGCATCCTGCGCCCCGGCGGCCGCGCCGTGTTCCTGGAGCCGATGTGGCACAACCCGCTGCTGCGCCTCGGGCGCGCGCTGACCCCGTCGGCCCGTACGCCCGACGAGCACCCGCTGACGGTCGACGACTGGGCGATGTGCGCTGAGGTCTTTGAGAACTTCCATCACTACGAGCGGGAGTTCTTGACGATCCCGCTGATGCCGCTCAACCTCGTGCTCCCCAGAGAAGCTCAGCGCCGCCTGGCCAGCTGGATGAGCCGCACCGACGACCGAGTGCGTGGGCGCTTCCCGTCGGTGCGCAAGCACTCGCGCATCACGTTCCTGATTCTCGAATAGGCCGCCGGCCGCAGAGGGCCGGCCGGCGCAAGCCCGAATGCGAGGCGTGCCGCTGGCGGCGTGTGGGCTGCCCAGGCGCCTGCGGGATACTCCACGCCTGATGTCTGAGGATTCCACGACCCCAGACCCGGTTGAGCGTACGCGCCTTGCATTCGAGGCTGTGAATCAGCGCGACATCGACGCGGTAATGGGCTTCTTCGCTGCAGACGCGGTCTTTCAGGGGCGTATGGCGGGCGAGCTATACGAAGGCCAAGCGGCGATTCGTCGTTTCTTGGAGGACTGGTTCGGCTCGTTCGCCGAGGTTCGCTACGGGGTCGAAGAGCTGGCCGTACTCGACGCGGTCGTGCTCGTGGTGGTCAATCAAGAGGGACGCCCGGTCGGCGCTGATGGTCAGGTCCATCAGCGGGAGGGATGGGGCATCTGCTGGTCGGCCGATGGCCTCATCGTGCGATTGACGGTCCACACCGACATCGGCGAGGCTCGCGCTGTCGCCGAACAGCTCGCCGAGTCGAGCGGCTAGGCGTGGCGACGTTCGCCAGCGGTTTCGCTGGACCCTCCCAGCAACCGCGCGAGACGCCGCGCCTCAGTGGGAGCGCGTGTGGTGCCGGCGGTGACGTCTGTGCGCGGAGTGGCGGTGTTTGCGGCGGTGCGTACGCGCGTGATGACGCGAGTGAGCGCGAGTGGAGTGACTCGCGCTGCCGGTGCCACCGTGCGCCGCCGCGCCTTTGCCGCCTTCGGAGTGCGTCGTCCTGCTCGAGGAACCGTGCTTGGCACGTTGTTCGGCGCCGTGCACGTGGCTGGAAGGCGCGGCGCTTTCCACATTGGCTATATGGGCGCCGACCGGCTGGGCCGTATCCGGCCCGTAGCCGACGGCGGGCGAGCCGACGCGCAGGCGGTAGTCGTTGCCCGCGGCGTTCACGTACAGCGGATCCTTTTCGACGTTGCGCTTGACTTCGATGCACGAGCAGAGGTCGTAGGACGGCGCGATGTTGCCGTCTTCGTTGCCGAACACATCGTTGTCGGTGAAGCTGTCTTCGACACACGAGCTCGCCTGCGGGCAATAGCTCCACAGGCCAAAGGCGTCGCACAGGGTCGTTTCCCTGGAGCACGGGCTGGTGCTGTTGGTGACGATGTTCCAGGCGACCGCGTCGTGGGCCGCGCCGAGATCGCCGAACAGCACGCCGCTGCCGTTGTGATCGATCACGTTGTGTTCGATCGTCGCGTAGCTGCCGCCGCGCAGGAGGATGCCCTTGGCGGAGTTGTTGTAGAAGTAGCTGTTGCGCACGGTCGTGTGAAAGCCATCGTCGTAGATGCCGTGCGCATGCCAGCCGTTGAGGCGGCCTTCGTAGATGTCGTTGCCCTGAGCTTCGACTTCTGCCTTGGTGACCGGCCGCCCGCAGTCGTGGATGCGATCGTGTTCGACCAGCGTGTATTCGGCGGCTCCCCAAGGGCTCGGCTGGCTGGGCAGGATGCAGATGTTGAGGTCGCCGCCGGAGATGTCGTCGTAGGTCCAGGAGGTGTGCGTGGAGTTGATCGTCGGGCTGGGGTCTTCGTTGCTCGACAGCGCGTCGGAGACAATCGCCAGGTGCGTGAAGGTCAGCCAGTCTGCGCCGGCCTCGGTGACGATGCGCGTGTTGATCGTCGCCGGTATTGCCGGATTGGTCGAGGCTATCGTCACGGGCGCGCCTTCGGCGCCGTGAGAATCGCCGCCGTGCAGCGTGAAGCCGGCGAATGTCTGACCGGAGGTGAGGCACCCCGTTTGACCGGCGCCCAAGGCACCGATCAGTCGCTTGGCCGTAGCGAAGGGCGCGGCTGCGGTACCGGGGTTGCTGTCATTGCCCGTCTGTGAGGCATACAGCGCGCAGTTGGGCGCGGCGGCTTCGGCGAAGGCCGGAGAGCAGAGCAGGCCGGCGATCAGCGCCGGTGCGAGCGCAATGAGCGCGGCGACGCTCCGCCACGGGCGGAAGCTGCGTCGAAGCAATGAGCTGTGCTGGCTGGCCATCCCCCAGACCATCGGCGGAGCGCCCGACCTCCTGAGCGGCCGCCAGCGCACTCGTTCATTCGTCCAGACCTCGCCATGGCTCGGAGTGATCCGGCGCATGCAAGTTGCCGTGCGCCATTCAGCGCTTTGCTGCGCGCGTCCGTAGAGGTCGTAGACGGCGCTTACCGCGCCCGAACGGAACGATCATGAACGCACCCGCGAGCACTCTCCCGAACGATCGTCCAGAACAGGGCGCTGAGGCGTCCTTGCGGACCGCGACAACGGCCCGGCTCGCCGCGATAGTCGATACCGTTGTGGCGATGCGGCGCACGCCCATTCAGCCGACGACTGCGAACGATGCCGCGCGCTAGCGACACGATGCAGTCGCCGGACTGGCTGACTCCGCAGGGGCCGCGCGAGGGTCTCAGCCACTACGTCGAGGTCGTGCGCGACCGCCGGCGCCTGATCATCGCCTGCGTGATCGTCGTGACGGTCGTAGCGGGCCTCTACGCGAAGCTCGCCGCGCCGCAATGGAAAGCCGAATCGCACCTGTTGATCACGCCGGTGGCGGGCGAAGCGAACGTCAACGGCCTCGGCCTGATCACGCAGTCTGGAAACCCGACCGGAGACGTGTCGACCGCCGCCAGCCTCGTCACGACCTCGGAAGTCGGCGCGCTGGTCGCGTCGAAGATCGGCCAAGCGAGGGGGAGCGCGCTGCTCGGCCAGGTCAGCGCCGTTCCGGTCGCCCAGAGCAACGTGGTTGCGATCACCGCCACGGCGTCTACGGCTCGCCGCGCCCAGGCGATCGCCAACGCCTTCGCGATCGCCACCGTGCAGAACCGCACGCGCTCGCTGCATCGCCAGCTCGAAGCGATCATTCCGACGCTGAAGGCACAACTTGAAGCGCTGCCGCTGGCACAGCGCACCGGCCAGGGCTCACTCGGCGAAAAGCTGTCGGCGCTGCAGACGCTGCTCGCCAGCCCCACTCCGGACGTCTCGGTCGAGTCGCTTGCGCAGCTGCCCTCCTCGCCCTCATGGCCGAAGACCAAGCTGAGCGTCATCGCCGGAATCCTGATCGGCCTCGTGATCGGCCTCGGCAGCGCGTTCGCGCTGGAGAGCTTGGACCCGCGCGTCCGCCGCGAGGAGACGCTGCGCCGCATCTTCCGCCTGCCGGTGCTCGCGCGCATCCCGCGCGAACGCCGCCCCGCCTCGCGCCATCTGCCGATGCGTCCCGGCGAACTGGCTCCGGCAGCCCAGGAGAGCTACCGCATGCTGCGCGTTGCACTGGGCGCACGCGGTCAGGCCGCGCCGATGCGCTCGATGATGATCACCGGCTCGACGCGATCGGAGGGCAAGTCAACGGTTGCGCTGAACCTCGCCGCGACGATGGCCTTCTCCGGCCACAAGGTGATCCTCGTCGAGGCCGACCTTCGCCGGCCCTCACTGGCGGGGGCACTGGACCTTCTGGCCAAGCGCGGCAAACGCGGCACGGCGGGCGTGCTGATGGGCGAGATCTCGCTGCGCGATGCCTTGATCCCGGTCAAGCAGCTCAGCGATAACCTCAGCGTGCTGCTCGTCGAGCAGTCCGCGCCATACCTCGCCGACGGGCTGCTGGCGGCCGCCGACCAGCTGGTCGAGCAGGCCGAGTCGCTTGCGGACTTCCTGGTCTTCGACGCACCGCCCGTGACCGAGGTGTCAGACGCTCTGCCGCTGAGCCAGCACGTCGACGACGTGTTGATCGTCGCGCGCCTTGGCCACAGCCGTACAGATCAGCTGGTGAACCTCGGCGAAGTGCTCGCGCGACAGAACGTGCGCCCGTCGGGTCTGGTCGTCGTCAGCGACGACTTCAGTCAAGGCAGCGGCTACTACGCCCCAACCCCCTCCTCGCCGAGCCGACTCGGCGGAAGGGTGCGCGAGCAGATTCCCGCGATCGGGGCGTAGTTTCGTCATGAACGCCCGCGTGCGGGAGTTGGAGCTGTTTCCGGCGACCGTGCTGGCAACGGCGGCGATCCTCGGAGTGGTCGCCGCGCTGCAGCCGCTACTCGCGGTCGCTGCCGCCGCAGGGCTGGTGTTCGCCTACGTTGTCTTCAACGATCTCGCCGCGGGTTTCGCGATCCTCGCGCTGCTGAGCTTTCTCGACACGCTTCCGTCGTCCGCCTCGCTGAGTCCATCCAAGGCGGCAGGGCTGCTGATCGCCGTGGCCTGGCTCGCCCGCTACAGCTCCAGCGCCAAAGGTCAGCGCGACCTGTTCGGCGAGCATCCGTTTCTCACCTGGGTGCTGATCGCCTTCTTCTCCTGGTCGGCGCTTTCGCTCGTGTGGGCACCATCGACGTCGATTGCGCTCGAATCGCTGTTCAGGTACGCGCCTAACATTCTGCTCTTCCCGATCGCCTATACGGCGATCCGAACGCGCCGTGACGTGCTGCTCGTGCTCGGCGCGATCGTGCTCGGCGCGATCATCGCCGCGAGCTTCGGCGTGCTGCAACCGCCGAGCGCCGAACTCGGCGAACGTGCCACCGGTACGGTAGGAGACCCCAACGAACTGGCCGCCTTCCTGCTCGTCGGCCTCGCGCTGGCCGCCGGATTCGCGCTCGGGCGTGGACGCTCGCTGCTGGTGCGCCTCGTCTCGATTTTCACCGTTGCGCTCTGCGCGGCGGCAGTCTTTCTCAGCCTCTCGCGCGGAGGCCTCGTGGCGCTCGGCGTGCTGATGCTTGCGGGGACGGTTTTCGCCGGCAAATGGCGAGGTGCACTGGCCGTGATGCTCGGACTGGTGGCGATCGGCGGCGTGCTGTATTTCACGACCCTGGCGCCGCTTCCGGCGCGCGAAAGGATCACCACGGCAAACGGCGGCGCCGGGCGCTCGGACATCTGGAAATTGGGCTTGAGGATGGTCCGCGCGCACCCGATCGACGGCGTCGGCGTCGGCAACTTCCCGGTGGTCTCGCCCGACTACGTGCTTCAGCCCGGGACGCTGGAGCGGACCGACCTGGTTTTCTCGGCCGCGCCGAAGGTCACCCACAACACCTACTTGGAGATCCTCTCAGAGACCGGCTTTCCCGGCTTTCTGTTGTTCGCCGGCGCCATCCTCTCCTGTCTGGCCTGCGCGCTGAAAGCGGCACGCGTGTGGGGCAGTCAAGGCCAGACCGACATGGAGGCGCTTGCCCGCGGCCTGTTCCTCGGCTTGGTCGGCATGCTGACGGCTGACTTTTTCATCTCCGAGATGTACAGCAAGCTGCTCTGGGTGGCGCTGGCGCTGTGCCCGGCGCTGCTCGCGGTCGCGCGGTCTGAGCGCGACGAGCCGCAGCCCGCGACGAGCCCCGCGCGGCGAACCGAGCGGCGCCGACCGGTCATCGTCTGAACGCCTAGAGCAGCTCCCGGTAGACGGCGCAGATGCGCTCGCACCAGCCGCTCAAAGAGAAGTTCTCCTCGAGCCACTGCCTGTTCTGCTGACCTGCGGCTATTCGCTCGTGCGTGGGAGTCTCCAACAGCCGCTCAAGAGCATCGGCAAGCGGTGGCACCTGCTCGGTGGGGAACGTCTGCACCGCCGGAGCCGCGCCCCACAGTGAGGTGCCGGGGATGTCTGACATGACCACCGGCAGGCCGCACGCCATCGCCTCGCCGATCGCCGAGGACTGACCCTCGGCCCGCGAGGCGCTGACAAAGATGTCTGTGGCGGCAAACAGCAGCGCCGAATCCTCGACGAAGCGACAGAGGCGCAGCCACGAGGGCGTCTCGGGCAGCCGCTCGGCGAGGAAATCGCGCATCTGCTCTTCGCCGACGAGCAGGGCATTGACGTTCGGATGACGTTCGGCGACACCCTTCAGGGCGTCGACGAACAGATCGACGCCCTTGATGTCCGGCCACCATCCGAGGCACAGCACGACAACGGCGTCGGGGTCGAGCCCAAGCTGCTCGCGTGCGGCGGCGCGCACCGGCAGATGCGTGAAGCGATCGGCGGCGATTGCGTTGGGGATCGTTTCGATGCGCCCGCGCGGCGCGCCGCGTTGCGCGGCCCGCTGAGCCAGCCACGGCGACACGGCGATGATCCGCGCGACGCGCAGGCGCGCGACGATGCGTAGCTTGAACACATCCTTGACCCGCTGCGCCAGCGAATAGTGGGTGAACCCCGTGCGGACATGCCACACGCAGGGAGCGCCGACGGCCGCCGCGGCCGCGGCGGCCTGCAGGTCAACCGAGGTGAAATGAGCGTGGACGAGCGCTGCGCGCTGCTCGCGAACAACCTCGTCGAGATGTGCTCGCCAGCGGTTGGAGTCGGCCGGCAGGATCGACCAGGTCACGCCCTGCGCGTCCAGCTCGCCAAGCCAGGGTTGGCCGCCGGCCTGCGGCGCGAGCACGAAGTGGGTGCCCAGGCCGAACTGCTCGCTGACGGCCTTTGCGAGCGCCAGCTCGCTGAGCATGAAGTTGCCCAGATACGGACTGTCCCAGAGCGTCACCTGGATGATCGAGCCGGCGTTCATCGAATGGTCTGACTTCGGGGAGACACCGGGCAAGGCGGCAAGTCTAACGACCGTCGCAGCGTCCTCGGCAGCATCGGACGAGCGATCATGCCGCCCGCCTCCTGAGCATTCGAGCTAGGCGCAGCTCGCGGCGGCGCAGGTCAATCGCCTCGAACGCGAGGTCTGAGTTGTAGGTATGCGTCGCGCGTGCGCCGCGCACCTCGGCGGGCTCCAGTCGCGCGATCTCATGCTCTGCGTAGTCGCTCTCGCTGAGCACGTCTATCTCGCAGAAGGCGATGGCCCCGCCGTAGCGACGGCTGCCATCCTGTCCCGGACGGATCAATCGTGAGCCCCACGTCTGAATTGCGCCCGCAGGACGGGCTCGGCGGGCGTTGGAGACGACCGGATTGCCGGGATGCGCCAGCCAGGGACCACGCAGCTCGCTGGCCGAGAACAGGTGCAGCTCATCGAGGGAGCTGGCGTGGGCGGGGGCGACTGCGACGAACAACCACAGACGACCGTCGTGCTGAAGCAGCGTCGCGTCTGCCGCGTCGATTCCGTCGAGCAGGATCGCCTCGCGCTCCCAGGAGCGCGGGAAGTCCGTCGCGCGGTAGAGCTCGACACGCTTGACCGCAGAGGTCTCGGGGATCATGAACGTCTCGCCGTCGTGGGCGAACACGAACGGGTAGGACAGGTGATAGGACTCGGCAAGTACGCACCGGGGCTGCCCTGCGGGAACTCCGTCGGCGCGCAGCTCGCTGTGGGAGATCACGCCGCGTCCGTCCCCGCCGACGTCCTCGCAGAAGAGATGGTGCCGCCCTTCGTGTTCGAACAAAAAGGGGTCGGCATACATGTGACCGTCCGCCCAGCGCACCGCGACGCCCCGCTGCGACCACCCCTCGGTCGGCTCCGCGGCGCGCACGCGCACTCGCACAGACCACGGACGCCGATACAACGCACGGTTAGCGAGAACGCGCGGCCATACGACCAGCGAGCGTGCCACCGCCGCCGCGAGCGGGGAAACTCGCTGCGGCGACGCCGGCGGCGACGCAGGTGAGCCGGACCCGGGCGCACGCTCGGCCGCGCGGCGCACGAGCTCGGCGAACTTCCAGAGAGCCTGGTCGCGGCCCAACGTCACTGAGAAGGCGCGCACACCCGAGACGCTTCGCTCGACCACGACCGAGCCTGCCGACCGGCGCAGGAGGGCCTCCGTCTCCACGGTACCCTCCCCGCCGAGTACGGCGCGGCGGAACGCATGGTCGGCCGGCTCAGCGCGACGATCGTGACGGAGATACAGGATCTCGCGCCCATCGTCGGCCGGCGGCAGGGGGCGCTGTGAGAGCCACACTGTCAGCGTCGCCGGCGCGGCGCCGGTCGAGCGCTGCTCGGGCAGCTGCTCGAGCGCGACCGGCGCGAGCGCGTCCGCGCCCGGGTAGAGCAGACGGCGGTCGATGCTGGCGTGCAGCCGGTGCACCGGGCCCGGCTGCTGCGCACCCAGCGTGCGCACTTCGACAACGCTCAGCGAATCGCTGCTCTGGAGGTTGCTCAGCGCGCGAGCCTGCCATGCCGGCGTGGGCGGGCCGTCGAGCACGACGGCAATCGCCCGGCGGACGTGATCGGCGCTCATGCTCACGCGCTTGAGACGATCCGGCCCTTCTCCGCCAGCAGCTCGCTGTAGAGAGCTTCCAGGCGTCCCACGATCACCGAGACGTCGAACTCCTGCATGCGCCTCTGAACGCTGCGCGAGCCCATCGCGCGCGCTGTCGAAGGATCGGCCAGCAGTTGCGCGAGCGCCTGCGCCAGCGCAGCCGGGTCGCCGCGTGGAACGAGCAGCCCGTTGACGCCAGGCTCGATCAGGTCCGGCAGGCCGCCGACCGCGGTGGCGACGACCGGCAGCTCGGCCGCCATGTACTCGAGCACCGACAGCGGGCTGCCCTCGAAGTCAGAGCAGCACACGGCTATGTCCACGGCGGCGAGCACGTCGGGCACATCGCGGCGCAGGCCGGTGATGCGCACCGTGCGCTCGAGCTTCAGCTCGGCGATCAGGCTCTCGATGCTCGCGCGTTCGGGACCGTCGCCGATGATCAGCACCTGAAGATCCGGCCAGCGCTCGACGAGCGTCTTGGTGGCGCGCAGCAGCACGTGGTGCGCCTTCTGCGGGCGCAGCAGACCGACCACGCCGAGCACGGGAGCATCCGGCGAGATGCCCAGCTCCTCGCGGACGTTCAGCCCGCTGGGGGGCGGCGGAGCAGGCACGCCGTTGGGAATGAACAACGTGCGCGAAGGATCGATTCCCTCCACGTCGGTCATCCGCCTGCGGTCTTCGCGGGAGACGGCGATGAAGCGGTCGGCGACGCGCGCGATCAGCTCGCGGTCCAGGAACCGGCGCAGCGGCTGGCCTTCGTAGGACCAGGTGTGCTCGTGGGCGAGCACAATCGGCACGCGCGCGGCGGCTCCGACGATCGCCCCCCAGACGTTTGAGCCGAACTTGTGCGTGTGCAGGATGTCGACGCGTTCGCGGCGCAGGAATCGCTCCAGGCGCATCCAGGCCGCGGGGTCGACTTTGTAGCGTCTGTGCAGCGGAAGAAAGCGTATGCCGGCGGCCTCGATCTCCGCGAGCGCCGGCTGCCAGGACGGGTCGCGTTCCCGCCGCTTGGGCGTCATCGGCCAGCGACTCACGCTGAAGATCGACTCGAAGCGCTCGGGGTCCAGGCGCGTGGCGATGTTGAGCGCCAGCTGCTCGGCTCCGCCCTGCACGCTGGGCACGTCGACGAGCGTCAATACGCGCGGGCGATCCGCCCGGCGGCGTGGCTTGGCCGTGTGTGGCGTCGGTGGGGACATCGTGGGTTGTGCGCTGGGCATGCTGGGACGTATCGGCGTTCGCGGCCCGAGCCTAGAGGGCCGGCGCCGAAGACCCGCCGGACTTTCGCGCGAGCGCGAAAGTGCGCGCGCCGTCATCGGACATGCAGACGAGTGCGGTGCGGTCGGTGCCCGCCTCCAGGAACTGTCGAAATCCCCAGTTGAAGTCGACGTCGTCGACGAGCGCGACGCCTCCGGGGCGCAGTGCCGGCCACGCGCGCTCCAGCTCCCAGCGCACGTTGCGCGTCGAGTGCAGGCTGTCGTGGACGAACAGGTCGATCGGGCCGATCCGGCGCAGCAACCGCGGCAGGCGCCGGCGGCTGGAGCCCTCGA
The DNA here is from genome assembly GCA_036264175.1 of Solirubrobacteraceae bacterium. Lineage (GTDB taxonomy): Bacteria > Actinomycetota > Thermoleophilia > Solirubrobacterales > Solirubrobacteraceae > Palsa-744. The sequence continues at coordinate 24,459 of DATARK010000086.1, read as the reverse complement.
GGTACTCCCAACCTCCGCGCAGATGCTCGGGAACGGCGACGCCGATCTCGGCACGACGCTCGTGGATCGTCATCGCCGGCAGATCGATGCTCCATAGCCTGCCGCGCGGCTTGTCACCTTGGCGGCGTGCCATAGCCGCGAGCATGACCCTGCTGCTGAGACCGTGCGCCACGCCGGTCTCGACCACGTTGACGGCGTTGAGGTGGTGCACGAGGCACCACAGCGTCCGTGCGAGACCGGGGTCTGCATCGTCGTCGTCGCCGTAGTTCTGGCGGCCGACGCGCAGGCCGTGCGCCGCCATCGTCTCTTTTGCGGCGGCCCACTCGGCCTCGAAAGCGGCGTGCTCGGGACAGGGCCAGGGCGCGCCGAGCAGCTCGTGCAGCTGGCGCTCCCAGCCCTCGTCGAACTGGCTCTGCGGGGGCTGCGGGCGCAGCCGCCGCTCGGTGCGCTCGGCGCCTTTCTCGAGGATCTTCTGAATCGCGTCCTGCGGGCTCGACAGCGCTGCGGCCACGGCACGTCGGAGATATACGCCGCGCGGGGCGGCCATCGGGTCCTTGGGCATGGCCGGCGAGATGCTAGCCGCCTGCGGTGCCCACGCGCGAGCGCAGATCCAGCGCGCGGTTGCGCGCCTGCTTGAGCAGCGGACGCAGCCGGCGCCGGTAGGCATAGCCCGGCAGCGCCTCGCCGCGATAGGCCCACAGCGAGACACGCGGCCGCGTGTCGGCGGTCCAGCGCGTCTTGTAGGTGTCGGGGTCGCCGAGGAAGTCATAGCCGGTGAGCCCCTCCTCGACCGAGGAGCGCAGCACTTCTGCACGCAGCACCAGACCGGGAGACAGCTTCGCGCGCGATTCGTCAAAACCCGTCTTGACGAACACGCCGGTGCCGGCGAAGGCGATGCCGAAGTCGGCGGCGATCGCCTCGCCGTCGAGCTCGAGCATGTACAGCCGCAGCCAGCCCTGCGCCGCTGCCCCCTCGGCATAGCCGCGATAGAGCTTGTCGGTCGACGGTTTGCTGACGATCGCAGTGCCATCGCGGCCCTTCCAGCCCGACGCCTCCAGCGCGAGGAACGTCTCCAGATCGTCAGCCAGCGAGTCCGGTCCGCCGCTCACGCGAAAGGTCAGCTGACCCTCGCGTTCCAGGCCGCGGCGTCGCCGGCGAACCTGCGAGCGCAGCGAGCTCGACGAGTCCGCCTCGAGCTGCTCGAAGCTGTCGGGCAGCGACAGCCACGGCGAGAACGGCCCGGGGACGGGCGCGACCCGGTAGCCCTGCTCGCTCAGCGCGCGCTCGGCCAGCTGGGCCGCCTCGGAGTCGGCGCGCAGCCCCTGCAGCGAGACGCGGCTGTCGCGCGCGGCGACCAGGGCGTCGATCAGCTCGGCGCGCGATTGCGAGTCACGGGCGAGCACGTCCCAGTCTGGACTGTGCACGTTCGTCGAAGATGCCAGCCTGCGCGCGCCATGAACCACGCAGGTGCAGGCGCGGATCGAGCCGTCGGCGTCGTGCAGCACCGTCCAGCGAAAGCCCTCGCCGCCGAACGCCTCGGCCCAGCTGCGCTGCCACTCACAGGACATGAACGGCGCGCCGGCCGACAGGGCCAGCGCGTTCCACCCCTCGGCGAGCTCACCCAGCTGGGTATATGTGCTGATCATCGGCGCCTTTGCGAGCGGCCGCGCGGCTCAGCGCGCGAGCCGCCGCGCCACGCGTCCGGCTGCGAACTCCGCGCCGTAGACGAAGCGCATGACCGGCCCGAAGCTCATGCCGGCCATGTAGCCGACGAAGTAGAGCCCCGGAACGCTGGACTGGAAGCTGCTGTCCAGCGCCGGCGTCTGGAAGGACTCGGGCACGGTCGCTATCTGCTGGCGCACGTCAGCGTCGAGGAACTGCAGCAGGTCCTTGTCGGGCCGGTAGCCGGTGCCGGCCAGCACATGGGCGACGCCATGCTCCTCGATGCCGTCAGGCCCCTGGACGCTGAGCACGGCGCCCCCGTCCTGCTCGCGCGCGGATACGACCGTGCGCTGCAGCAGCAGCGGAATGTGCTCTTCGATGCGCGGGCGCAGCCACCAGGCTCCGGCCGGCCCCAGCGCCTTGTAGGCGCGTTTGATTTTTGCCTTGCGCGGCGCGAGGTGAAAGGCGAGTGGCAGGTTGGAGTAGACCCACAGGCCGCGGTTCTCGCCGAGCCCCGACTGAGGAGCACGCCAGCGCTCCAGCAGCGAGCGATCCGAGCCGCCCGGCTTGGAGTTCCACTGCACGCGCGGCGCGCGCGCGAAGACCGTCACGTTGGCGCCGTGCTCTTGCATCAACGCAGCGGACTCCAGCGCTGACTGTCCGAGACCGACGACCGCGACGTCGGCGCCGCGGGTCGTCTCGGGGTCGCGATGTTCATAAGCGTGCACCATGGTCGCGGGCGAGAGCTCGCCGAGTGCGGGTGGCACATAGGCGCAGTTGCTCATGCCGCTGGCGACGACCACGTGCTTGGCGCGCAGCGTGTCTCCGTTGCTCAGGCGCACCTCGTAGCCGCCGCCGCTGCGGCTGACCTGCTCGACGCGCTCGTCGCGCAGGTGCGGCACGGCGCGCTCGGCGAACCAGCGGCCGTAGCGAGCGAAGGTGTCGAGCGGAATCGGCGAGGCGACGTCGCGGTATTCGTAGCTTGTCTCATTCTCGGCGCAGTACTCGCCGAGCGTGTAGCGACCGTCCGGGTGGCCGAGGTTCGAGGCAAAGCCCTCGGACTTGAGGAACATGCCGGCGGGCATGTGCTTGGCCCACAGGCTCATCACGTCGCCGAAGGTCTCGTGGCGGACGCCACGGCCGGTCAGATGCGCCGAGACCGAGAGTCCGTAAGGACCGGCACCGATCACGACCGTGTCGGTGTCAAAGCCCGTCGAACCTCTGGCGGACGGGGTGCGGGCGCCACTCGGGGCGTCCGTCGGTGCTACGTCGGTGGTGCTTGCGAGCTTGCTCATGCGCGTGGCGGCTCCTGTAGCGGCCGCGAGGGCCGGTCGAATGTCAGTACGGTCGGCATAGTCATAAGCGAACGGCCGCGCGAAGTCGGCGGCGAACATTTTAATTGCGCGCCCGGTGGAAGGGACGTCGGGGCCTGGGCTCTGACCGACGACGCTGCGCAGCCAGGAGAGGTCGCCGCCGAGCCAGCGCATGCGCAGGCCCGTGCGATAGCCGACCTGCTCGCGCAGCTCGCCGCCGCTGGCCCAGTCGTGCAGCAGGCGAGGGAACGGCACGCCCGAGCGCACGGCGATCTCCACCGAGGCGGACAGGCGAGGGTTGATCTCCATCAGCGCTGCGCTGCCGTCGGCGGCGCGGCGGAACTCCACCTCGGAGTAGCCGTCCAGCCCAAGCTCTGCGACCAAGCGCTCGGCGCCGAGCGCCACGTCGTCGGGCATCGGGATGCTTTCGCGGATCACTGAGTTGCCGCCCAGCGGCGGGAAGGTGCGGTCGGCGCGCTGGGCAAAGCGCGCCCAGGTCTTGCCGTTGGCGCGCATGAAGCTGATCGCCTCGCGATCGCCGGGCAGCCACTCCTGCAGCACCACGTCGATGCCCTCGGCGAGCACCCGCTCGATCGCCGCGAGCGCCTGCTCGCGCGTGCTCGCAACGACCGCAACCAGCCTCTGGCCGACTCCCTCGCCCTGCGCCCAGGACCGCGTGGGCTTGACGACGGCGGGCAGCCCAACCTCGTCGACGGCCCCGGCAGCCTGCCCGGACTCGACGACGAAGGCGCCGCGCGGGATGCGCAGGCCGATCGTCTCGGCGAAGGCCAGCGTGTCGGTCTTGTCGATCGCCACGGCAAGCGCGCGCTCGGGGGCCATGGCCAGGCCGACGAGCTGTTCGACCTCGCCGCGGCGTTTGCGCAGCGCCTCGATCGAGCCGTCGTGAGCCGGAATCAACGAGGCTGGGCCGTGCTCGCGGCAGAAACGCAGAACGGCGTCGACGTAGGCGTGCTGATCCTCGACGAAGCCGGGCACCACCGACTTGACCTCGGCCCAGCGCGAGGCCAGACCAGGAGCCTGGGCGTCGGCGTCGATTGCGCCGACGGCAAGTCCGGCCTTGCCGAGCTCGCGAATCGATACCAGCGCCTGGCGCGTGCCGGCGTCGGCGACGAGCGCGTCGACGTGCGTCGTCGCGCTGGACGCGCGCGCGCCTCTGTCGTCGGTCTCGCTCGGGCCTAGAAACGTCACTACGTACTACCTCCGCTGGGGGGCTGTCGGATTCGCCGTGGCCGGCACTGCACTTCCATAGCGCATCGGCGAGTTGCGCTGGAATCTTGAGACTGTCCCATAGGAGCTAGCTTGTGCACGGTGTCAGGCACACCCAGCCCCGATCCCGCCGCCGGCGCTGCAGAGCTGGCGCGCTTTTACGAGCAGGCCTACACGCCCGATCCGCAGCGTTCCGCAGGCTACGCGCGCTGGCGCGCTCTGGGCGCGCTCGGCAAGGCAGACCACGTGATCGAGCTGTGCAGGCGCGCGCGCGTTGCGCCCGCGAGCACGCTGGAGGTCGGCTGTGGCGACGGCGCGCTGCTCTGTGAGCTGGGACGGCGGGGCTTCGGTGGGCGCCTGAGCGGCGTGGAGATCAGCGACGCGGCCGTGGCGATCGCGCGCGAACGCCCGCAGATCGACTCCGTGACTCGCTATGACGGCGAGCACCTCGCCGACTCGGACGGGGCCTACGAGCTCGGCGTGCTCTCGCACGTGCTCGAGCACGTGCCGGACCCGCCCGCGCTGCTCGCCGAGGTCGCACGAGCGTGTACGACGGTGGTCGTCGAGGTGCCACTCGAGGCCAACCTGTCGGCGCGGCGCGCGGGCAAGCGCGAGCATGCGACCGAGGTCGGACACCTGCAGCGCCTGGATCGCGACGGAGCGCGTCAGATCGTCGTCGACGCAGGACTGCGCCTCGTCGCAGAGCTGGAGGACTCGCTGCCGCTGTCGGTGCATCGGTTCTTCGCCACTGGCACACGGGCGTGCGTCCAGGGTACGGCCAAGTGGGCACTGCGGCGCTCGCTGCACGGCGCGGCACCATCGCTCGCGCGGCGGCTGTTCACCGTGCACTACGCGGCACTTTGTGTCGCTGCTGATGCACCGGCTGCGTCGCGCTCCTAAGCGCCAGACGGCACTGCGCGGCTACTCAGCAGCGGGGCGCGTGGCAGCCGCGAACAGCAGCGCCAGCACGCGACCCATCAGGTCGTCGGGCACGGCCGCGGGGTCGGCGAGCTTCTGACGAGCGATGCCATCGGCCAGCGCGTCGACGGCCACGGCGAGCTGCTCGGCCGGCAGCGCGAGCTGCAGGTCGAACTCGCGCACGCCGTCTTCGATCAGTTTGGTCAGCAGGCGGCGAACCTGCGCGAATCGCTCGGCGACCTTCGGGCGCACGTCGGCGTCGCGCACGCCGTAGGCCCAGAACTCCATGAACAGCAGCAGCAGCTCCGGCTCACGCTCGATCATCGTCATCCACTGCTGCGCGCCGCCGGTCGCACGCTCGGCGACGCTGTCGCGAAGGTTGACGGCCTCGGCGATCTCGCGGGCGTGCTCCTCGATCTCGCGCTCCATGAGCACGAGAAACAGGTCCTCCTTGCCGTCGAAGTTGGAGTACAGCGCGCCTGTCGAGAAGCCGGCGCGCGAGGCGATCTCGTCGACCGACGCGCCGTGGAAGCCGCTGGAGGCAAAGGCGCTGCGCGCCGCGGCGAGCAGGCGCTCGCGCGTGTTGGCCTTGCTCTGCTCGCGCGTCATGCGCGCCGGGGGTGGCTGCTCGGGCGCGGTCGGTTCCGCTGTTCTCATGGGGACATGCTACTTGACGGAATGATCGCTATTGCGATAGCGTTCGTTATCCGATCTCGGCCCGACGGCGATAGGAGCAACTGATGGCGAGCACGACGACCACATCTGGCGCGAACGAAAGCGGCCTGTCGAGCCTGCCGACGGACGCGATCTCCTACGCCGACCTGTACGCGCGCTGGGAGCGCGGCAACTGGAAGGCGACCGAGCTGGACTTCACCGAGGATGCGCGCCAGTGGCGCGAGGACTTCACCGACTTCGAGCGCCAGGCGGCGATGTGGAACTACTGCCTGTTCTTCTGGGGCGAGGACGCCGTCGCGGACAACCTGTCGCCGTACATCGATGCGGCGCCGCTGGAGGAGCAGAAGTACTTCCTGACGACCCAGCAGGTCGACGAGGCGCGTCATGCCGTGTTCTTCAAGCGCTTCATGCAGGAGGTCTGCGGCGTCGGCGACGGCTCGATGGCCAGCGGCCTGGCGGCGATCAAGCCGCAGTTGACGGTCGGCTTTCGCAAGATCTTCGACCGCCTCGACCGGATGGCAGACGAACTGCGCGCCGACCACTCGCCGGCGAAACTGGCGGCGGCGATCACGCTGTACCACGTAGTGATCGAGGCCTCACTGGCGCAGCCCGGTCAGCACTTCATCTGCAGCTACCTGGAGGAACGCGACCAGCTGCCGGCCTTCCGCGAGGGCATGGAGAACATCGCCGCCGACGAGCAGCGCCACATCGGCTTCGGCGTGAAGATCCTCTCCGACCTCAACCGCGAAGACCCCGTGCGCGTGCCCAAGGCCGTCGCGCGCATCCTGCGCGAGGTCACCCGCTACACCCAGCAGGTGCTCATGCCGCCCAACTGGGACGAGCGCTACGTGACCGTCTTCAACTCGACGTTCGACAGCGTCGGCGTCGAGGGGCTCGTGTCGATGACGACCAAGCTGCGCTCCGCCGGCATGCCGATCGAGAGCCTGCCCGGACCGCCGCTGCTGCCCGTTGGCCTGACACCGCTGGAGACCTCCGAACGCGGCCGCGCGCTGGCCAAAGCCGGCGTGATCGGAGTGCGCGAAGGCCCGTCGCCGCGCGACGATCAGACATTGGAGCTGCTGTTCGACACGATCCGCCGCCAGGTCAACCCGGCGCACGGACTCGCCAGGCCGACGACGTTCCAGTGGGAGTTCACCGACCCGGACGTGCCGACGTGGCACCTGACGGTGAACAACGGCTCGAGCACAGTCGCCGAGGGCGAGGCGCCAAAGGCGGACCTGCGCCTGCGTCTGTCCTACCAGGACTGGGTGGACATCGTCGGCGAGCGCCTGGACCCGCTGCGCCTGATCGCCACAGGACGCCTGCGCCCGCGCGGCAACCCGCTGGCGCTCAAACATCTGACGAAGGTCTTCCCGCGCGGCTGACGCGCTCGCAGGCGGGCGTCGCCTCAGGCGGCGTCCGTGCGGCGCCGTGCAAGCCTGCCGCCGAGCGCGCCCGCCTGCGAGCGCGCGACTACGAGTAGCTGACGCGCGGACGTCGGCGCGACGCCTGCCAGAAGCGCGATATACAGAGCGCCGGCGATGACCGTCTCTGCGACCAGCAGCGCAAGTCCGCCGACCACGCCGTGGCGGTCTGAGTGAACGACGAAGTGCTCCAGGCAGAAGAGCGCGCCCGCCATCAGGCAGGCGGCGATCGCAGGCGGCCAGATCTCGCGCACCAGGTCGCGCAGCTCGATTCCCAGCGCTTGCGACATTCCTCGCACCGCGTAGGCGGCGACGCCGACAGCGGCCACCGACATGCCGAGTGCGACGCCCACGACGCCGAAATGGACGAGGCCTCCGACAAATACGATCGTCAGCAGCAGCGAGAGACCGTGCATGCGCGGCAGCATGTCCGTGCGCGCGTTGGCCTTCCACGCCTCGCTGGCAATCGAGTCCAGCCCGAGCGCCGCGCAGTAGACGCCGAGCGCCATCGCCGCGTGACCGGCCACACGCCACTGCTCGCCGAAGATCAGGACCACCGCTGGAGTGCCGAGCGGCACGAGCAGCATGCCGGTCGGAAACGACAGGATGCACAGCCAGCGCAGCGCAGTGCGCACGGCTGTGCGAAAGCGCTCGTCGTGCACCGACAGCCGCGAGAACGCCGGCAGAAGCACGTAGCCGCCGACGTTGACGACCGCTCCCAGCGACTGTGTGGCGATGCGCGTGGCATAGGTGAACTGGCCCAGCGCCCCGGCGCCGCTGACGCGACCTAGCGCCAGCACTGGGATCTCCTGGACCACCCGGCGAATCAGGTTGCCGCCAACGACCGGCCGCCCGAAGCGCGACAGCTCGCGCCAGATGTCCCGCCGGGCAAGCCGCGGGCGGGGCCGCCAGCGGGCGAACAGCCACGCCGCCGTCACGTTGAGGATCGCCGAGGCGTAGGTGCCGATCACGAGCGCCCAGACACCCAGCCCTGCCGCCGCTGCGGGGATCGCGCCAGCCGCAAAGAAGATCGTCGACAGCGGGTCGATGAACACGCGGCGCGCGAAGGAGAACCGCCGCATCAACAGCGCGTCGGGCACGATCGACATCATGCGGAGCATCATCCAGCCCGACAGCACGGCCGCGACGACGCCAGTTTCGTGGCTGTGGAAGAAGAGCCCGATCAGCGGCGCGGCGGCAAGCGCGACGAGCGTCAGTCCGACGCCGCCCAGGAAGGTCGCCAGGAAGGCCGAGTTGACGGCCGCCTCGAGCTGCCGGCGTCGATGCACCAGCGCCGCCTCGATGCCCGACTCCCCCAGCACCGCACCGGCGTTGACGACGACGGCACCGGCCGTGAAGCGCCCGAAGTCGGCGGGCGTGGCGAGTCTGGCCAGCGCGAGATATGCAGCGAATGTGAGCACCTGCGTGATTACATAGCCGGCGCCGGCAAGGCTCGCGCCGCGTGTGACGACGCCGCTCAGCGCCTCCGGCTCGGCGTCGCCGGTGTCGCGCAGCAGCTCGTCGGAGAGCCCCGCAAGCTCGTCTTCGACGGCCTCGGCGTTGCCGCCCGGCACGGGCGCCTCCACCCTTACCGCCTTCGACGGCCCAAGGCGCGGCCGCCTGTGCCCAATCCGGGAAAGGCCTGGGCGACTCCGGGCGGCGGAGCGGCCCGCTGCTGGAGACGCAGGCGAGGCCTGCGCGTCGCGCCGGCAACGGCGCGTCTGAGCAGCTGCACAGCTCGCCCAGTACCGCGCGAGCGCCGCTGTTCGGCCTCGCGAAGCTCGTCGAGACGCGCCATCGCGGCCGCCCGGATGCGGGGTGAGGCCGGGTGACGCTCGAGCACCGCGCGGTAGGCCTGGCGCACGCCCTCGGCCATCGCCGCTTGGTCCTCGGACAGCGAGCTCGGTGAGTCGCGCTTGATCGCCAGCGGCCCAGGGACGCGCGCCGCGTTGAAGCCCGACGTGGCGATGCGCAGCCACAGCTCGTAGTCCTCGCCATGGGTCATAGCGGGGTCATAGCCGCCGACCTTCTCAAGGACCGAGCGGCGCACGGTGACGGCGTTGTAGACGAAGTTGCGCTGGATCAGCTCTGACAGAAAGCGCTCGTGCGGCAGCGTCTCCGCAGGCGGACGCTGCCGCACCATCGCAGGGACCTTGAGGAACCTGCCGCTGAGCGCGTTGAGCTCCCACGCTTCGGTGTAGGCCATGCCAGCGTCCGAATCGACATCGAGCGCACGGCCCATCTCCTCCAGGTAGTCGGGAAGCCACAGGTCATCGCTGTCGAGCATGCTCACGTATTCGCCCGTGCCGGCGGATATCCCGCGGTTGCGCGCGGCGGATGGACCACCGTTGGCCTGGCGATAGACGCGCACACGCGCGTCGCGCTCGGCGATCGCCTCCGCGACCTTCGCGGTGTCGTCTCTGGAGCCGTCATCTACGACGATCACCTCGAAGTCCTGACGGGTCTGGGCGAGGACCGAGCCGATCGCCTCGGCCACGGTGTCCGCCGCCTGATACGCGGCGATCACCACGCTGAATCTCATCGCCCGAACGGTATCGGGCCGGGCGGAGCCGCGGTGGACGTCTGGCGGGCAGGCTAGCCGGGTGCGAACTCGCGCTGCGCCGCGGGTACGCCCGAAGCAGGGCCCGCGCTCACTCGCTTGGCAGACGCAGCGGCAGTCTGCGAACGCGACGAAGCGACGGTGGCCGTGGGCGAGCGGGGCGTCGCCGACGCCGTGCCTCCACCGCCCCCTGCGCCGCGACCGGGCTGCTCGGGACCGAACTCGCGATTGACCCGCGTCGACGCACTCGGCGGCCGGGGCTGTGCCGGCGCGGCGGCGGAGCTTGCGACGGCATGGGTCGTGGGTGGTCTGACGATCGACGCCGCGCCCGCGGCGCCCGACCGGGCCGCGCGCGCCGATGCCGCGCTCCCGGCGCGCGAGCGGTGATGCGCCGAGCGCGCAGGCTCGGATTGCGCTTGCAATGCAACACAACCCGCGCCGACGCCCAGCGCGAGCATGCAGCCGACGGCGAGCTTTGCGCCGAGCGGCCCAGCGAACCACCAGCCGCCCCCCGCGACGCCCGCTCCCGCGGTGCCCGTCGCCGTCAGAGCGCCGCCGCCGAGTCCGCCCAGCGAGCCGCTGCCGCCGCCGCCCGCGCCGACCGTGCCGCCCGAGCCGACGCCTGCGCCGACGCCGCCGCCGGTGGCCGCGCCCGCGCCGAGCGCCCAGTGCAGCAGCGCGGGCGCCGGCGGCACGGTTGCGGCTAGACCGCGCAAGGAGAGCACGTAGGCGCGGCAGGCCGGGCAGGCGTCGCGGTGCAGCATCGCCAGCCGATGGCGCTCGCCGCGCGGGTCGAGGATGCCGAAGGCCAGGCCACGCATGAGCGAGCCCTGCTGCTCACACCAGGTGCCCTCGTCGATGGCTTGCGCGAGTGCGCCCAGCTTGGCTGAAACACCTGGAGCACCCGCGCCGCGCCCGTCCATGAGCTTGCGCATGCGCGACTCGCTGAGGCCCATGCGCACCGCCGCATCGGCGCGCGAGAAGCCCTGCAGGTAGCAGAGCGTGGCGGCCTCGCGCTCGCGCGCGCTGAGCCTGGCGCGAAGCGCCTCGAACAGCTGGCGCAGCCGCGCCTGGTCATCGAGCTGCGCGGCGATGTCGCGCTCGCAGCCGGCGTCCGCGTTCACCTCCGCACTCATGCGCGGGCGCTCGACCGATCCCGTGCGGCTCGCCGACGCAACCGCGATCGCCCGACGCGAGCGATGCTCGTCGATCGCGCGCCGGTAGGTGACCAGCGTCAGCCACGCGCGCGGATCGTCGATCTGCGCGCCATCGAGCACGGCCGCGTACAGGCCCTGCCAGGCCTGCGAGTAGCAAGCTTCGAGATCGGCGACGTCGAGCACGACGCCCCTGCTGCGAAGCCGGCCTCGCACGGGAGCCAAAACGGCGGCGCGCAGACCGTCGAACTCGTCGCGCAGCAGGCGCTCGGCACGGTAGCGGCGAACAACGAGTGGGCTCACGCCTGCAGACTACGAGAATATCGCGAGCCAGACGAATTCCGTCTGATCGATTCCTTATGCTCAAGTCTGCCACTGACAAGACGAAAACGAGGAGACGACGACCATGCAACAGCTGCAGCGCTGGCTCCTACTCACACTGGCGCCGATCGCGTTGACGCTCGGCTGCGCGTCGGCGCAGGCTACGACGCTCATCGATCGGGGGCCCGGCCCAGACTCGTTCTCGTTGACACCGGAAGCGAACTCGCCGCCGGAATTCGGCAGATGCATCGCAACGCTCGGCGGCGCCTATACGAACGCCGCCTGCACGTCGACTGTCGGCGAATCCACAACCTCATACGAATGGTATGCCGCGTACGGCAGCGCGGCTCCGATGGAAAAACAGGGTTTCACGAGCGTGCTCAAAGAAGGGTCCGTCGCGACGCTCGAAACCGTCGGCAAAAACGTTCTCAACTGCGAAGGCGAGTCCAGCACGGGCGAAATCACGGGCAACAAAATGGTCGGCAACGTGGTCACCACGTTCACCGGCTGCAGCGACTTCGGCGCTTCCTGTCACAGCACCGGCGCCGCCGAAGGAACGATCGTGATGAACGCGCTGGAAGGCGTGCTGGGGGTGGAAGAACTTGCCGCTGAACCGATCAACTACAAGATCGCCGAGAAGCTCTATCCGCCCGGGCACACGGGGCCGATTGCCACGTTCAGCTGCGCCGGCATGTCGATGGCGGTCACGGGCGCGATGATCTCACCGGTGTCATCGAACGCGATGAAAGCCACCGCGACGGTCAAAACCAAACAGCTCAAAGGCAAACAGAAACCGGAAAACTTCGTCGGCGAAACCCCTGAACCGCTGATGGCACGGCTAGGCGAAGGCACGCCGGAACAGAGTGGTGAGCTGTTCACCACGAATCAGACCAACGCAGAAAAAGTCGAGATCAACTCGGTCGTGTAGGCACCGGTCCGCTGCGGACAGGCACGTCTTGGTCACCGACGCATGACGGCGGGAGTCCGTGGTCATGCGTCGGGCCGGCCGGCGGACAGCTAGGTATGGGTATCTTCACGCGATCGCCACGCCGCACGCCCTAGACGTCCCTTCGACCCCGCCGACGGCGGAGATTCTCGGCATCCCGCTGGCGATCTCCGACTATGAGCAGGTGATGGACTGGATGGACGAGATGATCGCGACGGACACGCGCGGCTACGTCACGGCGGCGGCCGTGAACCTCGTGATGTCCGCGCAGGAGCAGCCGGCGACGTTGGCGGCGACGCTCGGCGCGACGCTGGCGGTGCCCGACGGGCAGCCGCTCGTGTGGGCGTTGCACGCGCTCGGGCACAAGCGCGCGACGCGTGTGTACGGTCCGGACCTGATGGCCGGCTACTGCGCTCGCGCCGCGCGCAACGGCACGGCGATCTACCTGTACGGAGGGCGCCACGACGATGCCGCGCGCGAGCTGTTGGCGCAGCGTCTGCGCGAGCGCTTTGCGGGCCTGCGCATCGTCGGCGCCTCCTCGCCGCCTTTTCGCGAGCTGACCGCCGCCGAGAACGACCAGGAGATCGAGGCGATCAATGCTTCGGGCGCCAAGGTCGTGTGGGTCGGCACGGGCCAGCCCAAGCAGGAGCTGTGGATGCACGAGATGCGCTCGCGGCTGGAGCCTCCGCTGCTGATCGGCGTCGGCGCGGCGTTCGACTTCCACGCGGGCCTGATCTCTCAGGCGCCGGCGTGGATGCAGCGCAACGGACTGGAGTGGACCTACCGGCTCTCACGCGAGCCGCGCCGTCTGTGGCGACGCTACGCGCGCTACAACCCGCGCTTCGTCGTGGGCTTCGCGCGCCAGTACGCCGATCAGCGGCGCGCCGCTCGCGCTGGTGCCGGCAGCAATGCTCGCAGGCCATGAGCCGCGTGCTGATAACCGGCGGCGCCGGCCTGATCGGGACGGCGGTCGCCCGGCGCCTGCTGGCCGATCCGGCGTACGAGGTGCGTGTGGCCGACGAGCGGGAGGCGCCTCTGTGGATGCGCGAAGGGTGCGAGGTCCGCAGCGGCGATCTACGCGTGCCGGCGCAGGCGCAGGCCGCCGTCAAGGGCTGCTCGCAGGTCATCCACATTGCAAGCCTGACGGGCCGCGAAGGCGCCACGGCGCCGCACACACGCCTGGAGTACGAAAACGCGCTGCACAACGCCTTGATCGGCGCTGCGCTGGAGCGCGAGGTGGAGCGCTTCGTCTACGTCTCCTCGCCGCTGACGTTCGAGCGTGCTGAGCTGCTGCCGACGACCGAGAGCCACCTCGCCGACTGCCCCGCACCGGCCTCGGCGCAGGGCTTCAGCCGCCTTTCGGGCGAGCGCTACTGCCGCGCAGCGCAGAGGCAGCATGGCCTGGAGTTCACGATCTGTCGCCCTTCTGCGACCTACGGTGCGACACTTGGGGACGACGGCGAACCCGGCGTCGATGCAGCGTTGATCGAGTTGTTCGAAGGCGCGCTCTCGGCCAGCCGGCCGCTGCGCGTGAGCGCGTCGAGCGAGCAGACGCTGACGCCCACACACGTCGATGACGTCGCCACCGCGATCGTCATGGCGCTGGCCTCGCCGGCGGCGGCCAACGAGGACTTCAACCTCTGCGCCGCACACGAGCTGAGCGTCGCGGAGATCGCACGCGAGCTGTGGCTGGCGTGCGGCGAGAGCGCCGACGAGCTGGCGCTGGAGCCGGCGGCCGTGTCGGCCGATCGTGTGGCGCCGGCACGCAGCTGGCCTTCGGCCGAGAAGGCCTACGAGCTGCTTGGCTGGCGGGCACAGACCGACTTCGCGGACGGCGCCGCCAGAACGGTCGCCGCACTCCGTGAAGCCGAGGCGTCGGGCAGGCGCATCGGCAGCGCTGTATAGGCTGCGGGCCATGTCGGCACGTCGCAAAGCGCTCGTCACGGGGATCACCGGCCAGGACGGCTCCTACCTGGCCGAGCTGCTGCTCGACAAGGGCTACGAGGTCCACGGCATGGTGCGACGTGCCTCCACGGAGAAGTTCGACCGCATCGAGCAGATCCGCGATCGCATCACGCTGCACCAGGGCGATCTGCTCGACCAGCGCTCGCTCGTCGACGCGCTGCGTGCGTCTAACCCGACGGAGATCTACAACCTCGCCGCGATGTCGTTCGTGGCCGTGTCGTGGATTCAGCCAACGCTGACGGCCGAGTTCACCGGCGTGGGCGTCACGCGCATGCTCGAGGCGATGCGCGAAGTCTGCCCGCAGGCACGCTTCTACCAGGCCTCCTCCAGCGAGATGTTCGGCAAGGTGCTCGAGGTGCCGCAGACCGAGACGACGCCCTTCTACCCGCGCTCGCCCTATGGCGTGGCGAAGGTGTACGGCCACTTCATCACGGTCAACTACCGCGAGTCCTATGACCTGCACGCGACGTCGGGGATCCTGTTCAACCACGAGAGCCCACGCCGCGGCCTGGAGTTCGTCACGCGCAAGATCACCTGGCACGCTGCCGCGATCAAGCACGGTCTGGCCAAGGAGATTCGCCTGGGCAACCTCGACGCGGAACGCGACTGGGGCTACGCCAAGGACTACGTCGAGGCGATGTGGTCGATGCTGCAGCAGGACAAACCGGAGGACTACGTGATCGCGACCGGCAAAGCGCACTCGGTGCGCGAATGCTGTGAGGTCGCCTTCGACGAGGCCGGGCTGGGCGACTTCGAGCAGTACGTGACGATCGATCCCGCGTTCGTGCGTCCCGCAGAGGTCGACCATCTGATCGGCGACCCCGGCAAGGCCGAGCGTGACCTCGGCTGGAAGCCGGAAACCTCCTTCGAGGAGTTGATCCGCCTGATGACGCGCGCGGATCTCGAGCTGCTCAAGCCGAGCTGAGCGCCGTGGCGGTCGGGCTGTTCGACACCGCGTCGACGCTGGCGCCGCTGCGCGACGAGCTGCGCGCCGCGATCGACCGCGTGCTGGACTCCGAACGCTTCATTCTCGGCCCCGAGGTGACGGCGTTCGAGCAGGAGCTCGCCCACTACACCGGCGCGGCATACGGCGTGGGTGTGGCAAACGGCACCGACGCGATCACAATCGCGCTGCGCGCGATGGGCGTCGGCCCAGGCGATGAGGTGATCGTGCCGTCGTTCACCTTCTACGCCTCCGCCGAGGCGATCCCACCGACGGGCGCGACGCCGGTCTTCTGCGATGTCGATCCTGCCACGTACTGCGTTACCGCAGACACGGTGCGCGCCGCGCTTACGCCGCGCACCAAGGCCGTGATCGCCGTGCACCTGTTCGGCAACGTCGCGCCCGTGCGCGAGATCGAGGCGCTCGGCGTGCCGGTGCTGGAGGATGCCGCGCAGGCGGTCGGCTCGAACTCGGCGGACGGGCGCCCCGGCTCGCTGGGCGCCGCGGCGACGTTCTCGTTCTACCCGTCCAAGAACCTGGGCTGCTTTGGCGACGGAGGAATGATCCTCACCTCCGACGAGCGCATCGCCGAACAAGCGCGCATCCTGCGCTTCCACGGCTCGCGCGACAAGGTCGACTACGAGCAGCTCGGCTACAACTCGCGCCTGGACGAGCTGCAGGCGGCGATCATGCGCGTGCAGCTGCCACATCTCGACGCTTGGGCCGCGGGGCGCCGCGAGGCCGGCGACCACTACGAGCAGGCAGGGCTCGGCGAGCTCGTGATGCTCCCCCAGCAGGTCGCCGGCGTCTCGCCGGCCTGGCACCTTTATGTCGTCGCCCATGCGCAGGTGCAGCGTCTGGAAGAGGCGCTCGGCGCCGCCGGCGTCGGCTACAAGCCCTACTACCGCACGCCCGTGCATCGCCAGCCGCCGATGCGCCGCTGGGGCGACGGCGTCGAGCTGCCGGCAACCGAGCAGGCCGCGGCGCAGCATCTGGCGATCCCGATGAGCCCGGTGTTGACGCGCGGGCAGGCGGACGAGGTCGTGGCGGCTGTGCGGGTGGCACTGCACTAGGTCGCAGCCACACCAACCCCGCAGGAAGAATCCTTTGCGCGGCGGGGCGCCTCTTATGTACGCGTCGACACTTCGTCGACCGGAAACGGAGGCTTGTCATGACCATCGCCGTCTCGCGTAGAGCGCTTGCCTATCTAGCCTTGCTAGGTCTCGCCATGCTCGTTCCATCGACCGCATTGGCGAACCCGGTGATCACCGCGTTTAAAGTATCGGCGGTTCCGCTGCCAGGGTTTCCGGGTACCGGCAATATGCGTGGAGCCGGCGCGGCGATCGAAGGCGAAGCAAAGATCTCGGGGACCGAATACGGCGGGTTCCCATCTCCGCTGATTGGGATCAAGTTCCATGCACCGGCCGGCGCGAAGTTGCACCCACAGGGGTTCGGCACCTGCGCGCCGAGCACGATTGAAGCAAGCGGACCCGGACCTTGTCCGAGGAGCTCGATCGCAGGGCCGAAGGGTCGCGCGGTCGGTGCTGTGAGCTTCGGAGAAGCACGCGTGCCGGAGACGGCGTCGGTGCAGGCGATCTTCGTTCCCGGAGGCAAGCTGGTGGCTTTCATAGATGGCACAACACCGGTATTGCTGGAAATCCTCGCATCAGCTCACGTCATCAGTTCCTCCCCGCCGTTCGGTTTTGAGTTCCTCGGCGAAGTGCCGCTGATCGAAACGGTTCCCGGAGCGCTCGACGCCTCGTTCGTGGAAGGCGCAATCAAGGTCGGTGCCGCATACAAACGCGGCAAGAAGACGATCTACTACATAACCATGCCGAGGACATGCCCGAAGGGCGGCTGGCCCGTGAAGTTGGAACTGAGTTTCCTTGGGGGCGCGACCGCGGAAGCTTCGTCAAAGATGCCGTGCCCAACGAGGTAAGCGCCTAGTGACCAATTTACGCGGTCGGTCCTGGCCGACCGAGCAGATCATCCGAGCGGCACAACAGGGAGAACCTCATGCAATCGCGATACTGGTCGAACGCTCGCATACGCACGTGCAACGCTTTGCTTACGCCCTTTGCTCAACGCCGGAGGATGCCGAGGATGCCGCGCAGGAGGCCCTCATCATCCTGTACAGGAAGATTGGGACGCTTCGAGTCGCTGCGGCTCTCGCGTCGTGGATGTTCCAAATCGTGCGCAACGAGTGCATCCGTAGGTCGCGAGTCGCGTTCCGTCAGCCCGTCTCGCCCGCCACGGGCGAGCTGTCAGTAGAGGACCTCGCTCTCGCACGTGTGGAGATCGAGCGGATTGTCGCTTCGATCGCGGAGCTCCCCTCTGATCAACGTGCCGTCCTTGTCCTGCGAGACATCTATGGCCTATCGGGGGGAGCGACAGCTCAGGCGTTGGGTCTCAGCCGAGCGGCGATGAAGTCACGCCTTCATCGTGGGCGCGAGACGCTGCATTCACAGCTCAACGCCAGTTCTCCAGCAGATCCTCATCCGGCACGTCGCGCACTACGCGTGCGGGGGCGCCCATGACGACGGCCCGTGCGGGGACGTCGCTGGTGACGAGGGCGCCGGCGGCTACGAAGGACTCCTCGCCGATCTGCACGCCGGGCGTGAGCACGGCGCCGCCGCCGATGCGGCAGGCGCGGCGCAGGATGGCGCCGCGCAGCGGCGCGCCGGGGGCGTGGCGGGCCATGGTGTCGTCGTTGGTGGTGACGACGCCGGGGCCGACGAACACGTCGTCCTCGACGGTCGTGAAGGCCGTCAGGTAGACATTCGTCTGCACGCGCACGCGCGCTCCGACGGTGACGTCGTTGTCGACGACGCTGCCGCGACCGATGACCGAGCCGGCGCCGATCGACGAGCGCTCGCGCACGAACGACTGGTCGCCGACGATGGCGCCCTCGCCGAGCGACGATCCGGCGAAGACGACCGCGCCGGAGCACACGCTCACGCCGTCAGCGAGCGTCAGCGCGCCGACTTCGCCGTGCGAGGCGGAACCTTTTGCCAGACGTGGGCGCTTGCCCAGCAGCGCGCGGTCCTCGATCGTGCAGCCGGCGCCGATGGTCGTGTGCGCGTGCACGATTACGCCGGCGCCGAGCACGACGTCGTCGGCGATCTGCACGTGCTCACCCAGCAGCAGGCCCGGCGCGCGCGGGTCGGGCTTCAACACTGCGGACGCTGCCGGTGCGAGCGCGGCGCGGGCACGCGGCTAGAGGCGGATGACGTCGGCGACGCCGGAGGAGCGCGTGACGCCACGCAGGTCGACGACCAGGCGCGCGCGCTGGGCGATCTCGTCGTGGTCGATGCTCGGATGCGCGGTGACGATCAGCGTCAGGTCGGCGTTGTCGACAGCCTCGTGCAGCGGACGGCTGTCCAGCGCGAACTCGGTCAGGCTCGGCACGTGCGGGTCGTGGTAGCTGACCTCGGCGCCCAGCTCGGTCAGCAGCTCGATGATCTTCAGCGCGGGCGACTCGCGGATGTCGCCGACGCCGGGCTTGTAGCTGACTCCGAGCACGGCGATGCGCGCCCCTTTGACGGCAAGGCCCACGTTGTTCAGCGCGCGCTCTGCCTTCTCCACGCAGTGGTAGGGCATCTGCTGGTTGATCTTGCCGGCGAGCTCGATGAACTCCGTGGACATGTCGAACTCGCGCGCACGCCAGCTGAGATAGAAGGGGTCGACGGGCAGGCAGTGCCCGCCCATGCCGGGGCCGGGCGAGAAGGGCATGAAGCCGTAGGGCTTGGTCGAGGCGGCGTCGACGACCTCCCAGATGTCGATGCCCATGCGATCGGTCAGCATGGCGAGCTCGTTGACGAGCGCGATGTTGACCGAGCGGAAGATGTTCTCCAGCAGCTTGGTCAGCTCGGCCGCCTCCGGGCTGGACACGCGCACGAGCGTGTCGCAGACCAGGCCGTAGATCTCCTCCGCGCGCTCGACGCACGCGTCGGTCAGCCCGCCGAGCACCTTGGGCGTGTTGCGCAGCGTGAAGTCCGTGCGCCCTGGATCGACGCGCTCGGGCGAGAAGGCCAGGTTGAAGTCGCGTCCGGCCTTCAGACCGGACTCCTCGAGCAGCGGCGCGACTCGCTCGCGCGTGGTGCCGGGGTAGGTGGTGGACTCGAGCACGACCAGCTGGTTGGGCTGCAGCACCTCGCCCAACGCGCGCGCTGTGGAGACCAGCGGGCCGAGATCGGGCTCGCGGTTGCGCGTCAGCGGCGTGGGCACGCAGATCAGCACGGCATCGGCTTTGGCCAGGCGGGCATAGCGCGTGGTGGCCTGGATGCGCTCTGAGAACTTGACCAGCAGCTCGGAGGGCACGTCCTCGATGTAGGAGTCGCCGGCTTCGATCGCCTCGATCTTGCGCGAATCGACGTCCACGGCGATCACGTCGCAGCCCTGCTCTGCGAAGGCGACGGCGAGCGGCAGCCCGACGTACCCGAGACCGATGATGCCGACGGTCGTCATTCGGGGGCAGTGTAGGGGTTGGCGATCACTTGACGGGAATCGGTCCCGCAGGCGCATGCCTTTAGCTCTGCGCACCCGCCGTGAGGTCGTCTCAGGGCGCCGACGCGTCCTGCAGCGCCTGCAGGTCGGCGCGAACCATGCGCTCGACGAGCTGCTCGAAGGACAGCTGCGCCCGCCAACCCAGCTGCTGCCGCGCCTTGCTCGGGTCGCCGACGCTGGGCGTGCTCTCGGGCGCGCGCACGAGCGAGCTGTCGATGCGCAGATGGCGCTCGGCATCCAGATCGACGCACGCGAAGGCCACGCGCGCGAGCTCGGCGACGGTGTGCGGCACGCCGCTGGCCAGCACGTAGTCGTCGGGGCGCTGCTGCTGGAGCATCAGCCAGGCCCCGTGCATGACGTCGCCGGCAAACGACCAGTCGCGCACGGCGTCGAGCGCGCCGAGCGTCAGCTCGCTCTCGCGGCCCAGCGCGATCGCAGCGGCACTTCGCGTGATTCTGCGTGTGACGAACTGCAGTGGGCGGCGCTCGGACTCGTGGTTGAAGGTGATGCCCGAGCTGGCGTGCAGTCCGTCGTGCTCGCGCAGCGCGCCCACGAGCTCGTGCGCGGCCAGCTTGGCGATCGCGTAAGGCGTCAGCGGGCGGCAGGGCGTCAGCTCGTTCTGCGGACTCTCGCCGGCATCGCCGAAGATCGCGCCGGAGGCGGCCACGAACACGCGCGCGTCGGCGGCCTCGTCGCGCACGGCCTCCAGCAGCGTGGCGGTCGAGCCGGCGATCGCGCGCATCGTCTCCTGCGGACGCTGCCAGGAGGCGGGCACGAACGACGGCGCGGCGAGGTGGTAGATCTCGCCGGCTCGCGCGCGCTGCACAGCCGCGCGCAGCGTCTGCGACTCCAGCAGGTCGCCGCCGATCAGCTCGACGCGACCGCGCAGGTGCTCCGAGCAGCCGAGCGAGGTCGCGTGCTCGTCGCGCACGAGGCCGACCACGCGGTAGTCGTTGTCGAGCAGCAGCTCGGCCAGGAACGAGCCGTCCTGACCTGTCAGCCCGGTGATCAGCGCCGATCGCTCGCCAGACACGCGCCGCAGCTTATGCGCCGTCGTACACGCGCGCCAGCGCGTCGGCCACAACGCCCGGCGCACACAGGGCGCGAACGCGGTCGTGGTTGCGCGCACCCTGCTCAGCGTCGCCGTCCAGCCGGCCGATCGCCGCGGCCAACGCGTCGGCATCGCCCGGCGCCACCAAAGCGCGCTCGTCGAGCAGCTCGCCCAACGCACCCGCGCGGCTGGCCACTACCGGCAGGCCGGCGGCCATCGCCTCCGCCGCCGCCAGGCCGAACGTCTCGGCCGAGCGAGACGGCACGATCGCCAGCGATGCGCCGGCGCGCAGCCGCGCGAGCTCCTGCTCGTCGACGCGCCCGGCGAACGTGACGGCCTCTGTGCTCGCATGCGCCGCCGAGGCGCCCGCCGGTGCGCGGAGCTCGCGCGCTCGCGCCTGCAGCGCGGCGCGCTCGGGACCGTCGCCGGCGATCACCAGACGCACGCCGGCCATGCGACACGCGTCGATGGCCACGTCGACGCCCTTCTCGGGCGCCAGGCGCGAGACGACCAGTGCGTAGGTGCGCTCATCCGGCGCGCGTTCAGGCGGTCGCGGCTCGAGCGCGAGCGCACGCACGGGCGGCGCGATCGTGTGCACGCGCTCCCACGGCAGCGGCGCTGCGAGCGCGCGCAGGCGCTCGCGCGCGAACTCGCTGGGCACGATGAAGGCGTCGGCCTGGTCGACCATGCGTCGTTGCCACAGCGCCAGCGAGGCGGCATATGCGGCCGCCTCGGGCACGCTGTCGCGGCAGTTCAGGCGCACTCCGGGCAACGTGTTGCGGCCGTGGCAGCGCGTGCATTCGGCGCCGCGCGTGAAGCACACGCCGATCGCGCAGACCAGCCGGTACTGGTGCAGGTGAAGCACCACGCGCGCGCCGGCCGCGCGCGCGGCGGCCAGAGCGCGCCAGCCGAGCGCCGGCTGCAGGTTGTGCGCGTGCACCACGCGCGCGCCGTCGGCGCGCACAGCTTCGCCGACTTGCCTCGGCGCCATGCCGCCGCGCAGCAGCCCCAGCGCGGCCGCACCCGGCCCCAGCTCGGCCGAGGACCGCGAGAGCAGTTGCACGGGCTCCTGCAGCTGCTCGCGCACGAGCCACATGAGGTCCTCGACGACGCGCTCCTCGCCGCCGGTCGTGCGATAGCGGTTGTGCAGGAACAGCACCATGACTGGCGAGAGCGTCGCAGGTACACCGGCAAAACGGCGAAAACCGCCTGCAAACCTAGACTGTCCCGACGATGATGCCGTCCGCCTCGATCGTGATGCCCACGCGCAACCGCCTGCGCTACCTGGAGGTGGCGCTGCGCTCGATCGCCGAGCAGGCCTTTCACGCGGGCGTGGAGGTGCTGGTGATCGACGACGCCGGCCTCTCGGCCAAGACGCGCAGCCTGGTGGAGCGCTTCGGCGCGCGCTATGAGCCGCACAGCGGCCCGCTGGGGCTGAACGTCGCGCGCAACACCGGCGTGCGACGTTCCACCGGCGAGCTCGTCGCATTCCTGGACGACGACGTGCGCGCGAGCCCGCACTGGCTGCGAGCGCTGCTTGACGCCGCCGGCGAGCATGCCGACGTGGAGGTCTTCGCCGGCCCGATCCGCGCGAGCTTCGAGGGCGTGCGCTGGCGGTCGTGCGGGCGCGAGCAGCCGCCGATCACGACGCTCGATCTCGGCTCGCAGGACACCGACGCGCGCTACGCGTGGGGCGCCAACATGGCCATTCGCCGCTCTGCGCTGGAGCGCGTGGGGCCGTTTGACGAGTCGCTGAGCGACGGTGGCGACGAGCAGGAGTGGCAGGATCGTTTTAGGTCCGCCTCCGGCGGCTCGGGTCGCGTTCTGTACGTCGCCGACGCCTCCGTGCAGCATCGCCGTGCTGGTCGCGACGCGCGCCTGAGGGCGCTGTCGCGCGGCGCCGCGGTGCGCGGACGCGCAGCTCGCAGCTTCGACGCGCTGCAGGGCCGCGCGCCGACGCTGCAACGCGAGTGGCTGACGCTCGCCGGCTGCGCCGGGCACATCGTGCGCTATGGCTGTGCCGGCGGCGTGCCGATGGTCGCGCACAGCGCCGGACGTCTGCGCCAGGCGCTGCGCGAACAGCGCGTGGAGCCCGTCGCTGCACCCGCAGCGGTCACCGCGAGCGTGGCGCCCACCGCAGACGCGGCAGTCGTGCCGGCCGAGCAGGCCAACGGCGTCGCCGCCGACGACTTCCTCTCGGGCAGCAGCGGCACGGTCGGCGGACTGGACGCGCTGACGCGCGGCGCGCGCGACGCGCTGGCCGACGCCGGCGAGCTGGCGAGCGGGCAGCGCGCGCGACTGGCGCTGGCGGCGCTGCGCAAGCCGCATCGGCGCAAGGTGCTCGTGCTGAGCATCGAACGCGCCGAGCACCGCGCGCTGGCCGAGGCCGCGCGGGCCGAGCTCGCGCGCTCGCGCCACGACGTGGAAGTGCTCGTGACGGCGCCGGAGGGGCGCGGCAAGTTCGAGAACCTCAACCGCCTGCTCGCCGAGTCGCCAGCCGAGGGCCACGACTGGCTGATCGTGCTCGACGACGACGTCGAGCTGCCGCGCGGCTTTCTCGACCGCTTTCTGTTCCTCTGCGAGCGTTTCGAGCTGTCGCTGGCGCAGCCGGCGCATCGTCTGAACTCACACGCCGCGTGGCCGCAGACGCGCCGCCTGCCAGGCAGCGTCGTGCGCGAGACGCGCTTTGTGGAGATCGGCCCGGTGACGGCCTTCGCCGCCGAGACCTTCTCGACGCTGCTGCCGTTTCCCGATCTGCGCATGGGCTGGGGCCTGGACGCGCACTGGGCGGCCGTGGCAGAGCAGCACGGCTGGCGTTGCGGCGTGACCGACGCCGTGGCCATCGGCCATCGCGTCGCTCCCGCCGCCGACGCCTACTCGCGCGAGCAGGCGGTCGCCGAGGCACGCGCCTTCCTCGCCGGGCGCCCTTACGTGAGCGCGCAGGAAGCGAAGCGCACCGTGACGACACACCGTCGCTGGTGAAGGTGCTCGTGCTCGCCGAGTTCTACCCCAGCCGGCGCGACCCGGTGATGGGCATCTGGGCGCACCGACAGGCGCTGGCCGCGCGCGACGCCGGCGCAGACGTGCGCGTGCTGGTGCTGCATCGCCTGGTGCCGCCGCGCTCGGCGCTTGCCGGCGGCCCCGCGGCCGTCGCCGGCGCGCTCGCCGAGCGCGTGCGCGAGCCGCGCGAGCAGACGCGCGACGGGCTGCAGATCGCCTACGTGCCGTTCATCTCGCCCGAGCGCAGCCGCTCGTACGCCCAGTGGGCATCGTGGGCGGCAGCGCCGCTGGCACTGGCGATGGCGCGCCTGCGGCACAGCTTCGCCTTCGACCTCGTGCACGCGCACAACGCCGTGCCGGCCGGCGACGCGGTGCTGCGGGCACGAAGGCTGCGCGCCGCGAGCGCGCCGCTGGTGATCTCGGTGCACGGTGGCGACGTGCTGTACACGGCCGGGCGGATTCCCTCGGGCGATCGAGCCGTCCATCGGGCCTTCGCGGGCGCGCGCCTGGTGCTCGCCAACAGCGCCGGCATCGCCGAGCTGTCTCGCGCGCACGGCGCGCGAGAGACGCGTGTGGTGCACCTCGGCACAGACATTCCCAAGGCGGCGCGGCCGCCCGTGCGCGGTGTCGCGCCGACGCTGGTGACGGTCGGGCATCTGGTGGCGCGCAAGCGCCACGCCGACGTGCTGCGCGCGCTCGCCGTGTTGACGCCGCGCCACCCGACGCTGCGTTACGCGATCGTCGGCGACGGGCCGGAGCGGGCGACGCTGGAGCGCCTCGCGGCCCGCCTGGAC
>DATARK010000075.1:0-20499 GCA_036264175.1 Solirubrobacteraceae bacterium | reverse complement strand
AACGCGTTCTTCCCGTCGCTGAACAGCGACTGGTGCGTGTGCATGCCCGACCCGTTCTCGCCGAACAGCGGCTTGGGCATGAACGTCGCGTGCCAGCCGTACTTCATCGCGTACTCCTTGACCGTGATGCGATAGGTCATGCAGTCGTCGGCCATCTTCATCGCGTCGGCGTAGCGCATGTCGATCTCGTGCTGGGAAGGGCCCACCTCGTGATGGGTGTACTCGACGTGGATCCCCAGCTGCTCCAGCGCGAGCACGGTCTCGCGGCGCACGTCTGAGCCGGCGTCGAGCGTCGTCAGGTCGAAGTAGCCGCCTTCGTCGAGCACCTCGGTCGAGCGCGAGTCTTTGAACAGGAAGTACTCCAGCTCCGGGCCGACGTTGAACACGTCAAAGCCCATCGAGTGCGCGCGCTCCAGCGCGCGCCGCAACACGTGACGGGGGTCGCCCTCATACGGCGTGCGCTCGGGCGTGATCACGTCGCAGAACATGCGCCCCACACCCTGCTCCTCCGGGCGCCAGGGCAGCACCGCGAACGTCGCCGGGTCGGGCATCGCGATCATGTCGGACTCCTCGATCGCGTTGAAGCCGGTGATCGACGAGCCGTCGAAGCCCATGCCCGAGGCGAAAGCGTCGTCGAGCTCTTCGACGTTGATCGAGAACGACTTCAGCTGACCGAGAACGTCGGTGAACCAGAAACGGATGAAGCGAATGTCGCGCTCGGCGACGATCGCCTTGACGTCGTCCGCGGTTTTCGGCGAGTCCGGCATGGGCGCTGACCTTACCGATGGCCTCGGCTCAGCGGTATCGACGGATGGCCAAAGCGCGCGCGCAGCGTACGCGCGAGCTTGCAGCGCTCAGTGGCCCGCTACCGCCGCTACGAACGCGGCGACGTCTTCGGCTTCCTTGCCCTGGTACAGCAGCGCCGGCATCTGGCCGAGGCCGCGCGCGCGGCCTTCGGAGATGGCGCTCAGAACCAACGCCTTGCGCCCGGCAGCGGTGGCGATGTCAGAACCGACGCGAATGTCCAGGTTCGGCCCGATCTGGCCGACCGACTTGGTCGCCGCCAGCGTGTGGCAGACCGCACAGGAGCGCGAGAACAGGTCGCGGCCTGTCTGCTCTTGGGCCGTCAGGCGAACTCCGCCGGCCGCGACGCCTGCCTTGTCGTCGCCGTTGAACGCCAGCACGATCGCCGGCACGGCCAGCCCGAACGCGATCAGCACGGCGACGCCGACCCCCACCGAGCGGCGGCTGGCCCTGGACTCGGTGTGCAGAGCCTGGCGCGCGCCACGTGGGCCGCCGCGCATCGCGACGAAGAAGACACCGAGCCCGAGCAGCACCCAGGCGAGGACGATCACGATGACCATTGCGCGCGAGAACATATCGCCTGGCGGCGCCGGACGGAGCGGTGGCGCCCGTCCTGCGCGCCCGAGCCGCGCGATGAGAGGACGCTTAGCTTTAGGCGACGGCAAGGTTCGGCGCTAGCCTGAGAGGTGGCGCTGCACGTATGCAAGCGAGCCGATATGGAGAAGCCGTCATGAACATCCTTCGCCGCCTCCCACTCTCGCGACTGCTCCTGGTATGCGCGGGGGTCATCGCGATCGGCGCATCGGCCACGGCGATCGCCTTCGCCCTCGGCGCCGGTCCGACACCGCCGGCCAAGTCGCTCCCGCAAGCCGTGCACGACGCGTTCACCGCGGCGCCCGTCGAAGGCGTCAGCGCCAGCGTCAAGCTGACCGACAACCTGCTCGAAGGTGCGAGCCTGGCAAGCGGCGGCAACGGCGGCGAAGCGGGTCAGCTGTCCAAGAGCCCGCTGCTCTCCGGCGCCTCCGGGCGCCTGTGGATCGCCAAGGACGGCCGCGTGCGCCTCGAGCTGCAAGCCGAAAAGGGCGACACGCAGGTGATGTACGACGGCCACACCGTGACCGTCTACGACGCCGCGTCGAACACGCTGTACCGCTACACCCCGCCAGCGCACGAAGGGACCGACCAAGGCGGCAAGGGCTCTGACTCGGGCAAGCCCCACGAAGTCCCGTCGGTCGCGAAGATCGAAGAAGCAATCGCCAAGCTCAAGCACGCGACGCTCTCCGGCGCGACACCCACCGACATCGCCGGCCAGCCGGCGTACACGGCGCGCATCTCGCCGAGTGAAGGTGGCAGCCTGATCGGCGGCGCCGAGCTCTCGTGGGACGCCGACAACGGCGTGCCGCTGCGCGCCGCCGTCTATTCGTCGAGCAGCTCCTCGCCGGTGCTCGAACTGGCCGCGAGCGAAGTCTCCTTCCAGCCGGTCGCGAGCTCCGTCTTCGAATTCACGCCACCGGCCAACGCGAAGGTCGAAGAAGTCAAGCTGCCGAGCAAGGACGCCAAGGCCAACGGCGAAGACTCGGGCAGCGCAGATCACCCGAACGTGACCGAGCACGGTGAAGGCATCACGGCAGTGCAGGTGCTCGAAAGCAAGGTCAAGCCGGGCGAGAAGCAGCCGAACCTGCCCGAAGGTCTGCAGAAGGTCAAACTCGACGCGACGACAACCGCGACGGAGCTGCCCACGGCGCTGGGCACGCTGCTCAGCTTCGAGCGCTCCGGGGTTCGCTATGTGCTCGCCGGCGCGATAACACCGGCGCAGATCGAGACAGTCGCGCGAGGTCTCTAGCGTGAGCGGCGAGTCGGCGCCGCCGGTTCGCGCGAGGGGCCTGGTCAAGCGCTACGACGACGTCCTCGCCGTCGATCACATCGACCTCAACGTGCGCGCGCGCGACGTCTACGGCTTTCTCGGGCCAAATGGCGCGGGCAAGACCACGACGCTGCGCATGGCGCTGTGGCTGATCACGCCGAGCGAGGGCAGCGTCGAGCTGTTTGGTCGCGATCCGATGCGCGACGGCGCGCGCGCGCTGGAGGGCGTCGCCGGGTTCGTCGAGGCGCCGCGCTTCTACCCGTACCTGAGCGCACGCAAGAACCTCGAGCTGCTCGCCGCGCTCGACGGCGGCGGCGCGGCCGAGCGGATCCCCGAGGTGCTCGAGACAGTCGAGCTGACGCCGCGCGCCAAGCACCGCGTCGGCGGCTACTCACACGGCATGCGCCAGAGACTGGGCATCGCCGCGGCGCTGCTGCGCCGCCCGCGCCTGCTGATCCTCGACGAGCCCGCGACCGGCCTCGACCCGGCCGGGATGCGCGACATGCGCTTGCTGATCCGGCGCCTGGCCGACGAAGACATCACCGTCCTGCTGTCCAGCCACCAGCTGCCCGAGGTGCAGGAACTGTGCGATCGCGTCGCCATCGTCGACTCCGGGCGCGTCGTCTACGAGGGCGCGCTCGCAGACCTGCGCCGCCAGGGCGGCGCCGGCTACAAGCTGCGCACGACCGACGACCTGCGCGCGCTGGAGATCGTACGTGAGCAGCCGCGGCTGCAGCACGTCGCCACCAGCGAGCACGGCCTCGTTTTCGAAGGCGACGAGCAAGCCGTGGCCGAGCTGTCGCTCGCGCTCGGGCGCGCCGGCGTCGGCATCCTGATGCTGACGCCCGAGCTCGCGACGCTCGAGGACCTGTTCTTCGGGCTGACCGAGGGCGCCGCGGGCGAGGCCGCGAGCGGCGGCGAAGGTGCAAGCGGCGGCGCCAACGGCGCCGCCTCGCAGACGGCCGTGGAGCTCGCATGAGCGCCGCCACCGCCGCCCCGCCCGCCGGCGCACTCTCGCCGGGTGCCCGCGTTCGGCGCCCCAGCACCTTGACGGTGTGGCGCTGGGAGCTGCGTAAGTTGGTCTCCCAGAAGCGCACCTACCTCGGCTTCGCGCTTGCGGTGATTCTGCCGCTGATCTTCGTCATCGTGCAGAACGTCCGCCAGCCGCACGACCACGGTCGCGGCGCTGACAGCATCTTCGCGGCGCAGATAACCCAGTCGGGGCTGGCCACACCGGTGCTGATGCTGCTGTTCCTGTCAGTCTTCATGCTGCCGCTGATCTCGGCGCTGGTGGCCGGCGACATCGTCGCCAACGAGGACAGCAACGGCACGCTCAAGACGATTCTCACGCGCTCGGTCGATCGCGGCCAGGTGTTCGCGGCGAAGGCGCTCGCGGCGATCACCTATGCGATCGTCGCCGTGTTCCTGTCGGCCGCCGTCGCCACCGCCGCGGGCGTCGCCTCGTGGGGCTTCAACAGCATCACGACCTTCTCCGGCACCGTCGTCAGCGCGCCCAAGGGGCTGCTGCTCGTGTTCGCTGCCAACGTCTGTTATCTGATCCCGCTGCTGACGGTCACGAGCATCGGCGTACTGCTGTCCACTGCCACACGCAACAGCGCCGCCTCGGTCGTCGGCACCGTAGGCGTCGTGATCCTGCTGTTCATCGTCGCGCAGATCCCCGGCTTGGAAGGCTTCCACCCGTATCTTCTGACCGAACAGTTCGAGAACTGGCACGGGCTGCTGCGCACACCGACCGACTGGGCGCCGATCTGGCATTCGCTGTGGGTCTGCGCGCTGTATGCCGGCCCCAGCCTGGCGGCCGCGTATCTCGTGTTCCTGCGCCGCGACGTCGCCGGCGGCTGATGGCCTTCGCCCCACCGGCACGCCACCTGCTCCGTGCCAAGGACCTGGCCGACGCGCGTTACTTCGAGCCGCTGGCGGTGCGCGATCTCGCGGGCGCCGCCGGGCTCTCGCCGTCGCACTTCAGCCGCGAGTTCCGTCGCGCCTTCGGCGAGGCGCCGCATGCCTACCTGCTGACGCGACGTCTCGAGCGCGCCGCCGCGCTGCTGCGCCACACCGACCGCTCGGTCTTGGAGATCTGCCTGTCGGTCGGCCTGCAGAGCGTCGGCTCGTTCACGACGAGCTTCACGCGCACCTACGGCATGTCGCCCACGGCCTACCGTGCGACGTTCCCGCCGGCGGCGCAGCATGCGCTGGTTCCCGCCTGCGTCATGCGCGTCTACGGGCGCCGCCAACACCGCACGTTTCGAGAAGACAGCGCTTCAGTCCCGGCCTAGCATCGGCGCGACACTCACCTCCGAGACCTAGGAGCAAAGATGATCAAAATCGCCAACGCCCAGCTGTGGGTCAACGACCAGGACGAGGCGCTCGCCTTCTACACCCAGAAGCTTGGAATGGAGGTCCAGATCGACGCGACGCTGCCCGAGATGGGCAACTTTCGCTGGCTGACCGTCTCCCCTGCGGGACAGCCCGACGTGGCGATCGTGCTGATGGCCATTCCGGGACCGCCCGTGATGGACACGGAGTCAGCCGAGCAGGTGCGCACGCTGATGGCCAAGGGGTTCGCCGGGACCGTCTTTTTGACGACCGACGACTGTCAGGCCTCCTTCGAGGAGCTGCGCAGCCGCGGCGTCGAGTTCACCGAAGCGCCCGAAGAGCGCCCGTATGGGATCGACTCGGGCTTTCGCGATCCATCCGGCAACAACATCCGTCTCACGCAGGTTCGCGACCTGTCGGCCGTCTGATCCAGGCGCGCCAGGCGCGCCGCCGAGCGGGCGTGTCTGCCCGGCGCCGGGCAGACACGTTCAGCTGACCTGCGCCGGCTGCTCGGTCGAGGAGAGCTCCACGTCGCCCATCAGACGACGCGCCTCGCGCGGATCGATCAGCCCGGCTTCCAGCCGGCCGGTCGACTCCGCGCCACATGCCACACCGAGGCGCAGGCAGTGGTCGGGCGGGCGGCCCTCGTAGCGCGCGGCCACGTAGCCGGCGAGAAAGGCGTCGCCGGAGCCGCGCCGGGCGATCGGCTCACGCTGGGCGATGCGCGCGCGCTTGCTGCGCGGGTGGCCGTCGACCAGCACCTGGGCGATGCATCCGTCGGGCAGCGTCATGATCGCCTCGCGGGGTCCCAGCGCGGCGATCTCGCGCACGACCTGCGAGCGCTCCTCCTCGCCGGAGAACTCGTGACCGACCAGTTCCTCGGCCTCCAGCACGTTCGGCGAGACCACGTCCGGCTCCGCGCGCACGGCCTGGCGCAGCGGCTCGCCGTCGGTATCGATCACGGTCGTCACGTCCAGGCGCTCGAGATCGTGGATCAGCCCCGCGTACAGATCCGGCTCCACGCCGGGCGGCAGTGAGCCTGCGAACACCACGATCGCCGCACCGCGCGCCAGGTACAGCAGCTTGTCGCGAAACAGCTCGACCTCACGTTCGGACACGGCCGGGCCGCGTTCGTTGATCTCCGTCTGCTCGCCCGTCGTCGGGTCGAGCACGGAGGTGTTCGTGCGCGACTCCTCGCGAATGCGCACGAAGTCGTTGAGAATCGACTCTTCGGTCAGCTGCTCGACGATGTGCGTGCCCGTCGCGCCGCCCGCGAAGCCGGTCGCGATCACCGGCTGTCCGAGCGTCTTCAGCGTGCGCGCGATGTTCACGCCCTTGCCGCCGGCCATCGTGCGCTGCTCGACCGTGCGGTGACGCCTTCCGAGGCGGAAGTTCGGCACCGACAGGGACTTGTCGATCGCTGCGTTGAGCGTGACCGTGATGATCATCTGGCTCTCACCCACCCACCTCCTGTGCCGTCCGCCGGCCGTGGTGCCGCAGGACGCCTCACAAGGCTAGCGAACCCGTGCATTGCGTCCTTGCGCATGAAGCCGCCGCGGCATCGCCGCACTAAGCGCCCGACAACGCCCAGGCGGTCTCGCGCAGACGCTCGGCCTCGGCTCGCGCCGCGGCCGCCGGATGCGCCCCGGGCGCGCTCTGATCAGACGCGAGATAGGCGCCCGCTATGCTGCGCGAGGCGGTCACCAGACCGCCCGCGCGACCCGGCGCGAAGGCCGGCGCCAGATCCTCGACTCTGCCGCCCTGCGCGCCCACGCCGGGCAGCAGGAAGCACGCGCACGGCATCAGCTCGCGGGCGCGCGCCAGGTGGCTGGGCTCAGTGGCGCCGACGACCGCGCCGACGTCGCTCAGACCCGCCTCGCCGACGCCGACTGCGCCGAGCGAGTCGACAAGCGCGGCCACCCGCTCCCACACAGCACCGCCGTCCTGCACGGCCAGATCCTCCACGTCGGCGGCGCCCGGATTGGACGTGCGCACGAGCACCAGCACGCCCGCGCCGCTCTCGCGCGCGCAGCTGACGAACGGCTCGATCGCGTCCAGGCCCATCAGCTGGTTGACCGTCGCGAGGTCCGCTTGCAGGCCGTCGACGTGCCCGAACGGAGTGTCCGCGCCCGCGAACAGCGCCGCCGCGTAGGCGCGCGCGGTGACATCGATGTCGCCGCGCTTGCCGTCGGCGATCACCAGCAGGCCCTGTGCTCGCGCATGCTCGGCGACTGCCGCGAGCGCCACGCGTCCCGGCGCACCCAGCAGCTCGAAGCGCGCCAGCTGCAGCTTCACCGCGACCACCGCCGGCGCGGTCGCATCGATCAGCGCGCGACAGTGCGCGAGCACCGCCGCGGCTGCCCGTTGCGCGGGCTCCGCGTCATCTGCAAGCGCGATCTCCGGCGCGCCGTCCGCCTGCGGCCACAACGCCTGCGGATCGGGGTCGATGCCGAGCACGATCTGCGACTCGCGCGCCGCCACGCGCGCCGCCAGCGTGTCCGCGAAGGAGACCGTCAGCGTCAGCGGCCCTTCACCGCGCTCTTCAGCCCGCTCCCAGCCGTGAAGCGCGGCACGCGCGACGCGGCGATCTGGATGCGCTCGCCGGTGCGCGGATTGACCCCCATCCGCGCGCCGCGGTCGCTGACATGGAACTTGCCGAATCCCGCCACCGTGACCTCGCTGCCGCGGCGAAGCGCATCCTCGACGGTGGCCAGCACCGCGTCGACTGCACGCCCGGCGTCCTGCTTGGTCAATGCGGCCCGATCCGCCACCTGGTCGACCAACTCGGCCTTCGTCACTTGGGCCTCCTCTTTGTCGGAACCATCATTTCGACGCTAACACCATGCGCGGACGAGCGCCAGGCCTCGCCCACGGCTCGGACGACGGGCCGGATCGGCAAGAATGCGCGCCGTGACCGTCACGCGCATCGCCTGGATCGCGACCACATTCGTGGCGCTGCTCACCGGCCTGCTGCTGCTGCTTGGCGGCTACGAAGGCTACGCCGGGCTTGGACTGGCCGTGGCGATCGCCGCTGCGATCAACCTGCTCTGAAGCAGAGCGACTCGCGACCGCTTGCGGTCAGGCCTCAGGACCGGCGTCCGACAGCCAGGCGAACAGCGCACGCGCCGCGCGACCGCGATGGCTGATCGCGTCCTTCTGCTCGTCGCTCAGCTGGGCCATCGTCAGCCCCTGCGGCCCGTCCTGCGGCAGGAACGCCGGGTCATAGCCGAAACCCCGCGCGCCACGGGGCTGTTCGGCCAGGCTGCCCGCACAGCGACCTTCGAAGACCCGCTCCACCCCGCGCGCGGGATCCACATAGGCGATCGCGCAGACGTACTCCAGTGCGCTGCCGGCGGGCGCCTCGGCGAGCAGCTTGTCGAGGTTCTCCTGGTCGCTGGCATCCTCGCCGGCGTAGCGCGCCGAGCGCACGCCCGGAGCGCCGCCGAGCGCGGCCGATTCGATTCCCGAGTCGTCGGCGATGCTCGGCCGCCCCGTGCCCGTCGCCGCCGCGCGCGCCTTGCCCAGCGCGTTGTCGGCGAACGTCTCGCCGTCCTCGGGCGGCAGCTCGACGGCCTCCGGAAGCGCTTGCAGATGCCAGGTCGCAGCGCCGTCGCCGTCCGGCAGCAGCCGCGCGAACTCGCGCCGCTTGTGCTCGTTGTGCGTCGCCAGCAGGAGCTTCACGACGTGGCGGCGTCGCTCGACGCAGCGCCCGCGGCGATCGCCTGCTCCTGCGCCGCGCGCAGCTGCTCGATGCCGGCAGCCGCCAGCGCCAGCAGCTCGTCGAGATGCGCTCGCGACAGCGGCGTGCGCTCGGCCGTCGCCTGCACCTCCACCAGCCCGCCGTCGCCGGTCATCACCACGTTGGCGTCGACCTCGGCCGTGGAGTCCTCGGAGTAGTCGAGGTCCAGCAGCGCGCGTCCGTCGACCATGCCGCAGGAAACCGCCGCCAGCGAGCCGGTCAGCGGCGAGCGCTCCAGCAGGCCCTCGGAGCGCAGGCGCTCGCAGGCAAGCGACAGCGCCACGTAGGCGCCGGTGATCGACGCGCAGCGCGTGCCACCGTCGGCCTGCAGCACGTCGCAATCCAGATACACCGTGCGTTCGCCCAGCGCCGCGAAGTCGATCACGCCACGCAGCGAGCGCCCGATCAGCCGCTGGATCTCAACCGTGCGCCCGTCTTGGCGCCCGCGCGTCGCGTCGCGCTGCTTTCGCTGGCCGGTCGAGGCCGGCAGCATGCCGTACTCGGCCGTGACCCAGCCCGTGCCGCGCCCCTTCATCCAGCGCGGCACGCTCTCCTGCGCCGAAGCCGTGCAGATCACGCGCGTCTCGCCGACCGAGATCAACGCCGATCCGGTCGCCGTGCGCATGAAGCCCGGCTCGATCTCCGTCGGGCGAAGCTCGCCCGGTCCACGGCCGTAGCTGCGCGCCGGCTGGCTCATGCCACCGCCGCCACTGCTGCCAGCTCCACTTGCTCGACCTCGCCAAGCGGCATCTGCAGAAAGCGCGTGCCCAGCTGCTCGAAGGCGCGCGTGTCGCCCGTGCAGAGAAAGCCATACTCGCCCTCGCCGCCGCGCGGGTTGCCAAGCGAGCGCGTGCTCAGCGCGTGCTCCACCTGGCGCGCCAGCGCCGCGCCGGAGCTGATCAGCTCGACCTGCGGGCCCAGCATGCGCTGCAGCATCGGGCGGATCAGCGGGTAGTGCGTGCAGCCGAGAATCACCGTGTCCACGTCGGCTTCCCTCAGCGGCTCGCACGCCTCGCGCACGGTCTGCACGGCGCGCTCGTCGAACTGCTCGCCGGCCTGAATGATCGCCGCCAGGCCCGGGCACGGCACCGCATGCAGCGTCACGTGCGGGTCGATCGCGTGCACCGCCTCCTCATAGGCGCGGCTGGCCACCGTCGTCGGCGTCGCCAGCAGCCCGATGCGGCCCGTTCGCGTCACAGCCACCGCCTGTGAGGCCTCGGGACGCACGACGCCGAGCACGTCCACGCCGAGCGTCGTCTCGAGCATGCGCCGGCGCAGGCTCGGCAGCGCCGCCGCCGTCGCCGAGTTGCACGCCACCACCAAAAGCTTCGTGCGCCGGCGCAGCAGCTCCTCGGCGATCTCCGCCGAGAACTGCGCCAGCTCCTGCGGCGAGCGCTCGCCGTAGGGAAAGCGCGCCGTGTCGCCGAGATACAGAAAGTCCTCGTGCGGCAGCTGCACGAGCAGCTCGTGCAGCACCGTCAGGCCGCCCACGCCGGAGTCGAACACGCCGATCGGCCGCTCGCGCGGATCGGATGCTCTGTCAGGCGCTTCGCTCACGCGAGCCATCATTCCAGAGCGCTACCGTCGGAGGCTCGTGCGCGCGCTCGTCGTCTCGAACATGCTGCCCGACCCCGCGCATCCCGAGCGCGGCAGCTTCGTTCGCGACCAGGTCGCCGCGCTGCGGCACCTCGACGGTCTCGACGTCGAGCTCTACGAGTTCGCGCCTGGAGCCGCTTCGCTCGCGCGCGCGGCACGCCGCCTGCGCCGCCACGCCAAGCGGCGTCTGGACGTCGTGCACGCGCACTACGGCCTGACCGCCTGGCCCGCGCTCGCCGTGCCGGCGCACGTGCACGCGTTGACGCTGCACGGCACCGACCTGCGACACCCGCGCACGCGTCTGATCACGCGCGCCGCGCTCGGCAGGATCGACCTGCTGGCAACCGTCTCAGACGCGCTCGCGCAAGAGCTGCCTGCCGCGCTGCGCCAGCGCGCGCAGGCGCTGCCCTGCGGCGTGCAGCTCGACCGCTTCCGCGCGATACCGCGCGAGCAGGCGCGCCGGGCGCTCGGCCTCGATCCCACTGCGCCCTGTCTGCTGTTCGCCGCCGATCCCGCGCGCCCGCAGAAGCGCCACGACCGAGCCGTCGCGCTGGCCGCACAGGTCGGCGTGCCACTGCTCACGCTCGGCGGTGTCCAGCCGACCGACGTCACGCTGTCGATCAACGCCGCCAGCGCCGTACTCGTGCCCTCCGAGCGCGAGGGCTTCGGCCTTGCCGTGCTGGAGGCTCTGGCCTGCAACGTGCCGGTGCTGGCCACGCCCGTCGGCATCCACACTGAGGCGCTTGCCGACCTGCCCGGCACCCTATGCGCGCCGTTCGATCTCGACCGCTGGAGCCAGGCGCTGGCGCCGCTGCTGGCCGAGCCCGATCCCCGCGTGGCGGGCCGTGTGCGCGCCGAGCGGTGGTCGGCCGAGCGCATGGCACAGCGCGTTGCCAGTGCATGGTGCGTAGCCCGGGAGCGCGCTGGGTAGCATTGGTGAGCCTTGGATCAGCCATCCGCCACGACTTCGCCCGCCGCGACCGCCGCGCCCGAGCAGACGGCCGCGTCGACCGACGACGCCCAGCCCGCAGCGGCGCGCGAGCCGCGCTCGGCCGGCTTCGGCTCGCGCGGACGCGTGCGCAGGCGCGCACGCTTCCTGCACAAGGCGCGCGAGCTCGCCTATCGCGATCTCGGCGGCCTCGTCTACAGCCTGCACCGCTTCGGCCAGCGCAACGACTCGCTGGTGCTGGCCAAGCTCGCCACGCTCACGCGCATCGACGCCGAGCTGCGCGGCCTGGAGGCCAGCCTCTCCGAACGTCAGCCAGTCACCGTGCTGCGCGAGGCCGGCATCACCGCCTGCCCGCGCTGTGCCGCCATCCACAGCGGCGAGGATCGTTTCTGCCCCAACTGCGGCCTGCCGATGAGCCGCAGCGTCGATCTGCTGGGCGATTTTCAATCGGCCGCCGGCGCCGCGGCCGCGACGGGCGCACCCCCCGCCACACCGGTCCCGCAGGCCGCGCCGGCCGCTGCGCCTCCACCCGCGCCGCCCGCACCGGCCTCCTCGTCGGCCGCCACCGCATCGTTCGCGCCCGTCCCGGCCGCGCCCACACCAGCCTCGGCTTCGGCCGGCGCCGCTGCATCGGGCGTTCCAGCGGCGACGCAGGGCTCTCCGGTCACGCAGGCCCATCCGGTCACCCCGCCACCGGCGCACGGCGCGCCGGTCACGCAGGCCCATCCCGTCGCGCCCGGCGCCGGGCGCTCGCCCGTACCACCGGGCAGCTCGGCGAAGTCCGGCGAAGACGATCAGCCGACCGAGATCATCCGCCCGCCGGCCAGCGGCTCGTGACGGTCGCCGCCGCGCCCACAGGCCCCACGCCCGGCGGCGCCGCGCCCGGACCGCCGACAATGAGCATCGACCCGCACCTCGCCGCGCCCCAGCGGCCCGCCGCCACAGACGCCTGCCCGCTGTGCGGCACGCCGCTCAGCCCAGAGCAGGACTGGTGCCTGCGCTGCGGCGCGGCCGCCCGCACGCGGCTCGCCGCGACGCCCAACTGGAAGGCACCCATCACCGTCATCGCCGTCGTCGCCGTGCTCGCGCTGGGCGTGCTCGCGGCCGCGCTCGTCAAGCTCGCCGGCGAATCCAGCTCCTCGTCTGCGCCCGCCACCACGACCGTCGCCGCGCCCGCCGCGAGCACGCCTGTCGCGCCGGCCACGACCACGCCGACTGCGGCCGCGACGACGCCGACCGCGGCCACCGCGCCGGCCACGACGCCCACGGCGACCGCCGGCGCACCCACGACGCCGAGCACGGCCACGCCCGGCGCAAGCACGTCGACCGCGCCGGGTGCGACCACGACGC
This sequence comes from Solirubrobacteraceae bacterium, assembly GCA_036264175.1. Classification (GTDB taxonomy): domain Bacteria; phylum Actinomycetota; class Thermoleophilia; order Solirubrobacterales; family Solirubrobacteraceae; genus Palsa-744. The sequence goes on along the minus strand of DATARK010000075.1, from coordinate 7,860 downwards.
CGAGCGGCGCCGGCGGCGCCTCGCCGACCACACCCGGCCTGCTCGGCAAATCCACTCCCAAGCTGACGCCGGCAGAGCGTGAAGCGCTGCGACGGCTCGGTCTCGGCACCGCCGGCAAATAGCCGCGGGCCGCTCGTCGCGGCGCGCCAGATACGGTTCGCGCGATGTCCGCGCCATCACTGGCGGTCTCGCGCGAGACCGACGTAGCAGTCGTCGGCGCGGGCGCGGCCGGGCTGTATGCGGCGCTCTGCGCCGCGCGCGAGCACGCCTCGGTCGTGCTCATCTCCGCCACCCCGCTGGCGCAGACCGCAAGCTACTGGGCCCAGGGCGGCCTCGCCGCGGCGCTCGCCGCTGACGACAGCCCCGAGCTGCACCTGCGCGACACCGAGCTCGCCGGACGTGGCCTCGTGCGGCGCGCCGCCGCTGAGATCCTCACGCGCGAGGCGCCCGACTGCGTGCGCGACCTGCAGTCGCTGGGCGTGCGTTTCGACGCCGACGGCTCCGGCCAGCTGGCGCTCGGGCTGGAGGGCGGGCACTCGGTGCGCCGCGTCGTGCATGCAGGCGGCAGCGCCACCGGACGCCGCCTCGTTCGTCAGCTGTCGGCGCTGGTCGCCGAAGAGCCGCGCATCGCCGTGCTCGAGCGCGCCCGCGCTCGCGCGCTGTGGACCGCCGACGGGCGCTGCGCCGGGCTGATCTGCGAGGACGGCCGCATCGTCGCCGCGCGCGCGGTCGTCCTGAGCACCGGCGGCGCCGCTGCCATGTGGGCGCGCACGACCAATCCGCCGGGCTCGCAAGGCGTTGGCCTGCTGCTCGCCCACCAGGCCGGCGCCGAGCTGGCCGACCTGGAGCTGCTGCAGTTCCACCCCACCGCCGTCATCGGCGTCGCCGGGCGCGAGGGCTTTCTCGTCACGGAGGCCATTCGCGGCGAGGGCGCCACGCTGCACGACAAAACCGGCGAGCGCTTCGTCGACGAGCTGCTGCCGCGCGACGAGGTCTCGCGCGCGATCGACGCGCGCCTGCGCGAGTCCGGCCAGACGTCCGTCGGGCTGGACATGCGCGCCGTCGATCCCGGCCACTTCCCAAACGTCGTCGCCGCGCTGCGCCAGGCCGGCCTGGACCCGTCGCACGAGCTCGTGCCCGTCGCGCCCGCCGCGCACTACATGATGGGCGGCATCGTCGCCGACCTGCACGCGCAGTCCACGCTGGACGGGCTGTATGCCGTCGGCGAGTCCTCCTGCACCGGCCTGCACGGCGCCAACCGGCTGGCCTCCAACTCGCTCAGCGAGTGCTTCGTGTTCGCGCGCCGCGCCGTCGCCCACGCGCTCGCCCAGAGCGCCCCCACGCCGCGCCATCCCGGCGAGGCCGAGCTGGCCGCGCTCGCCGCGCTGCCCGCGCCGCCCGTCGGCGACGCCGCCACGCGCCAGGCGCTGTGGCGCGACGCCGGCATCGTGCGCGACGCCGACGGGCTCTCGCGCCTGCTCGACAGCCGCCATCCGCTCGTGCGCGCCGTCGGCCGCTGCGCGCTCACACGCGCCGAGAGCCGTGGCGCGCACCAGCGCTCCGACCACCCGCAGCGCGACCCCGAGCTCGACGGTCGGCACGTCGTCGTCGGCGCCGGCGTGCCTGCCGGCGCACAGTCGAGCGGCGACGAGGCGCAGCGCATCGACGAGCGCATCGCCTGGCAGAGCTGGAGCTGACGCCCTTCTGACGCATCGCGCGCGGCCTCACTCGCGCGCCTTGGCTGCGCAGCGCGCACGCCGAGCAGGACCCCGAAAGGGGTTTCCAACTTAAAAAGTTGCCCTTTTCGCCTTTATCTAAGGTCTTTTGTGATCGCGCGCGTGTTATTGGGCGTAAAGGAATCGGAGGCTTTCGGAGTCTCTGAGACCGGGGGGTGTGCTCCACATACAAAAGAGGGTCAGGAGTAGCCATGTACCAGTTCAGCCGCGCGATCTACAGGGAGCTAGCTCCGCAGATCGTCGCTCCCCCACCGGGCGCACCGGCAGCCTCCAACCACGCCGCCGTGCTGAGCGCCTGCGAGGCCGTCGTCACGCGCCTGGCCACCGACCGCCACTACTTCGCACGGCCCGAGCGCACGCTCTTCTCAGACATCCGCAACTACTTCCCCATGTCCGCGCAGTCGCACGTGCACCAGGTCGTCTGTCGCTACGTCGGCTACGCGCAGGACTTCGTCGCCCAACATCCTCACGAGGGGTACGCCGCGGTCAGCGGCGCGCCGCCGCAGTGCCGCGCCACCACCCGCAAGGGCTCGGCCTGCCAACGCGTGCCGCTGGCCCACAACGGCTACTGCCCATCGCACCAGCACCTCGCCGAAACCGAGGATCGCGAGCTCGCGGCGGCATAGCGGTCGCGCACAAGGCCCATAGCGCGCGCGACCGTCGCGTAGGCTGCCCAGCGTGCTACTCGGAGTCGACGTCGGCGGCACCTTCACCGACGCCGTGCTCGTGGACGCGCACTCGACCGTCCACACGGCCAAGGTCCCCTCCACGCCCGCGCGCCAGTCAGACGGCGTGCTGCAGGCCGTCTCGCTCGTGCTCGCGCAGGCCGGCGTGCGCGGCGGCGAAGTGCGCCGCTTCGCGCACGGCATGACCGTCACCACCAACGCGCTGCTGCAGGGCCGCGTGGCGCGCACCGCGCTGATCGCCACCGACGGCTTCACAGACGTCATCGAGCTCGCGCGCCAGGCGCGCCCGCATCTGTATCGCCTGTGCGACGCGCCGCCGGCGCCGCTCGTGCCCGCCGAGCTGCGTTTCGCCGCGCCCGAGCGCATGACGCCCGACGGCCCCCTGCGCGAGCTCGACCGTGACGACGCGCGAGCGCTCGTCGAGCGCGTCGCCGACGCCGAGCCGCAGGCCGTCGCCGTGGCGCTGCTGCACTCCTATGCGCACCCCGAGCACGAGCGCCTGCTCGGCGAGCTGATCGCCGAGCTGCTGCCCGGCGCGCACCTGTCGCTGTCCAGCGATGTCGTCGGCACCTTTCGCGAGTTCGAGCGCACCGCCACCACCGCGCTCGACGCCGCGCTGTCGCCGCTGCTCGCCGACTACCTCAGCCGGCTCGCCGACGACGCCGCCGCACGCGAGCTGCCCCCGCCGCAGATCATGCAGTCCTCCGGAGGCCTGACCGACGTCGCGCGCGCCTCCGCGCACGCCGCGCTCACAGTGCTGTCAGGGCCCGCCGGCGGCGTCGGCGGCGCGCAGCTGTTGGCGCAGCTGGCCGGCGAGCCCGACGTGCTCTGCTTCGACATGGGCGGCACCTCCTGCGACGCCTGCCTGATCGAGCATGGCGAGGTCGCCGAGACCGCCGAGCGCGACATCGCCGGCCGCCCGCTCGCGCTGCCCGCGCTGGACATCGACACCGTCGGCGCCGGCGGCGGCTCGATCGCCTGGCGCGACTCCGGCGGCGCGCTGCGCGTCGGCCCGCAATCCGCGGGCGCCGACCCCGGCCCGGCCTGTTACGGCCTCGGCGGCCTAGAGCCCACCGTCACCGACGCCAACCTGCTGCTGGGCCGCCTGCTCACCGACGCGCCGCTCGCCGGCGACCTGACGCTCGAACGCAACGCCGCCGAGCGCGCCGTCGCGCGCCTGGCAGGCGAGCTGCACATGGACCTGCTCGCCTGCGCCGAAGGCATCGTGCGCGTGGCCGAGTCAGAGATGCTCGGCGCGCTGCGTCTGCTCACCGTCGAGCGCGGCATCGACCCGCGTCGCTTCGCGCTGATGCCCTTCGGCGGCGCCGGCCCACTGCACGCCTGCGCCATGGCCGAGCAGCTCGGCATGAGCCGCGTGCTCTGCCCGCGTGCCTCCGGAGTGCTCTGCGCGCTCGGCCTCGCCGCCGCCGCGCCGCGACACGATGTCTCGCGCACCGTGCTGCTGCGCGGCGAGCAGCTCGGCGCGCGGCGCCTGCGCGAGCTGCGCGAGGAGCTGCTCGCGCAGGCCGCCGACGCGCTCGCCGGCGAGGTCGTGCGCCGGCGCGTGCTCTACGAGCTGCGCTACGTCGGCCAGTCCTTCGAGCTGGCCGTCGAGCAGTCGCAGTCGGTCGATCCGGTCGACCTGCGCGAGGCCTTCGCGGCCTTGCACATGCAGCGCTACGGCTACCGCGACGACGCCTCGCAGATCGAGCTCGTCAACATGCGCGTGTCCGTGTGGGGCGCCGCGCCGCAGCTGCGACCGCGTGGCGGCGGCGCAGACGTCGACGATCGCGCCGAGCGCGTGTCGGACGAGCGCGCGCGCATCGCGATCGGCGGCGCGCCGCTGGACGCGCGCGTGCTGCGCGGCGAGCTTGCCCCGGCCACGCACGTCAGCGGGCCGGCACTGTGCGCGCTGGGCGAGTCCACGCTGCTCGTCGCGCCCGGCTGGTCCGGCGACGTCGACGAGCACGGCACGCTGCATCTGCAGCGCCAGGACGCGCGCGCATGAGCCGCCTGGACGCGATCGAGCTGCAGGTCGTCACCGGCGCGCTGCGCGCCGCCTGTCAGGAGATGGGCGTCGCGCTGATCCGCTCGGCGCACTCCTCCAACATCAAGGAGCGCCGCGACGCCTCCACGGCGCTGTTCGACGTCGACGGTCAGATGATCATGCAGGCCGAGCACATTCCCGTGCACCTCGGCTCGATGCCCGCCGCCGTCGCAGCCGTGCTCGACCAGCGCCACGCGCCGGGCGTTTCCTGGATTCTCAACGATCCCTTCGCCGGCGGCACGCACCTGCCGGACATCACCGTCGTCACGCCCGTGTTCGACGACGCCGGGCCGCTGCTCGGCTTCGCCGCCAGCCGCGCACACCACGCCGACGTCGGCGGCCGCGTGCCCGGCTCGATGCCCGCCGACAGCCACACGCTGGCCGAAGAGGGCGTCGTCATCTCGCCGCGCGTGCTCGACGATGCCGCCATCGAGGAGCTCGCCGCGCGCATGCGCCAGCCGGCCGAGCGGCGCGCCGACCTGCGCGCGCAGCTCGCGGCCAACCGCATCGGCGCGCTGCGCCTGTCGGCGCTGGCCGAGTGCCTGGGCCACAAGCGCCTGCGCGCCGCCACCGACGCCGTGCTCGACTACGCCGAGCGGCGCACGCGCGCGTCCCTGTCGCAGCTGCCCGACGGCGAGCGCGTCGCCGAGGATCTGCTGGAGGCGCGCGAGGGCGATCTCGTGCTGCGCCTGCGCGCGCACGTGCAAGGCGACCGGCTGACGCTGGACTTCGCCGGCAGCGCTGCGCAGCACGACGGCAACCTCAACTGCCCGCTCGCCGTCACGCGCTCGGCCTGCCTGTTCGCCGTGCGCGTGCTCACCGATCCCGACATACCGCCGTCGGCCGGCGCCTACCGGCCCGTCGACGTGCGCGCGCCCGAGGGCTCGCTGCTCAACGCCCGCCCGGGAGTCGCCGTCGCCGCCGGCAACGTCGAGACGTCCTCGCGCGTCGCCGACCTCGTGCTCGGCGCCTTCGGCCGCGCGCTCGGGCAGGGCACCATGAACAACCTCACGCTCGGCGCCGAGGCCGGCGGCGACGGAGGCGGATCGTTCTCCTACTACGAGACGCTCGGCGGCGGCCAGGGCGCGTGTGCCGACGCCGACGGCCCCAGCGCCGTGCACGTGGCCATGAGCAACACGCTCAACACGCCCGTCGAGGCGCTCGAGCGCGAATTCCCGCTGCGCGTGGTGCGCTACGAGCTGCGCCGCGACTCGGGCGGCGACGGCGCGACGCGCGGCGGCGACGGCGTCGTGCGCGAGCTGCAGGCGCTGCGCGACATGGATTTCTCGCTGATCGCCGAGCGTCGCCGCCACGCGCCGCGCGGCGCCGGCGGCGGCCACGACGGCGCGCCCGGGCGCGACCTGCTCGACGGCCAGCCGCTGCCGGGCAAGGTCAGCGGCAGGCTGCGCGCGGGACAGCGGCTGCGAATAGAAACACCCGGCGGAGGCGGGTTTGGCCACGCGGACAGTTCTGGGCCGCCTGCATACGGCTCGGACGGTCTCCAATAAACCGTCGATTTGCAGGCGATTTGGGATTTCCGCCCTTGTTTCGTATCTTTAACGAGCCTGTGGCCGCGGAAAATGCGCGGAACGCAGGTCAGAGAGAGACGCTTTTTTAGCTCCATCGTCATGCCAATTGCTTTCAAAGAATGGGCCGTCACCGTCCGTGCGCTAGCGGAAGGCGAGCAGCTCATAACACTCCGCAAGGGCGGTATTCGTGAACCGGGCAAAACGCTTCGGCTGGCTCACGAACGTTTCTTTCTGTATCCAACCTTCGACCACCAGACCGGCGATCTCGTGCGCGAGTCCCACCAGCCGGAGCTGCGGCGAGCGCTGGAGGAGGGCGTGTGGAGCGACGGCGAGCCGCTGCTGCACGCATTCACCTCGGGCGCGCCCATGCAGCAGCCCGACCGCGTGCGAATCCGCGCCTGGGCGGAGGTCGCCGGACACTTCACGATCGCCGACCCGCGCTGTGTGGACGCGCTGTCGCCGTTCTACGTGTGGACGCCCGACTACGCCGAGAAGCGCCTCGGCTGGCGCCGCCACCAGCCGCTGCACGTGCTGCTGCTGCGCACCTATCGCATCCCCCGCCCTGTGACCGTCAAGGTCAAGGACGAGTACACCGCCTCGCAGGCCTGGATCGAGCTGCAGCGCGAACTGCCCTTCGAGGGCACGCCGGTGCTCTCCGACGCCGAGTTCGAGCGCGCCTCGGAGGAGATCCGCTCGATCACCTCTGAAGCGGCCGGCCAGCAGGCCGTTCTCGCCTAGCCCGGCGGCGCAGGCGCCAGCGCTTCGCGCGCCGCTTCGGCGCCCGACTCGGGCACGAGGATGTCGCGCGGGCCGGCGGCGAGGAAGTCGGGAACGTCAAAGCCGCCCTAGCGCCGCGACAGGCTGGGGATGCCCTCCTCCAACAGCAGCGCCTCGATCAGCTCGGCCTCGGGCTGGTTGTTGGCGTAGGCGACCTTCACGAGGCGGCCTTCGGCGTACTGCGGCTTGATCTTGCGCGCCTTGCGCTGGCGCTCGGACGCTTCGCGCTCGCTGCCGGGCATGTGCACGAGCGGCATCTGACAGTCCGGGCAGAAGCGCTCTGAGCGTGGATGCGTCTTGCCGCAGGACGGGCAGATGAGCGGCTTGTCGCTCAGCTCGGCGTCTCCGCCGCGCCCGTCGCAGTGCCGGCGCCCGATCCTGCGGGAGAGCCGTCTGATTCGACGGCGACTTCGCGCACGTCCGGCCCGTCGATCAGATAGGAGCGCACCAGCGGCTGCTCGCCGGAGGCCAGCCCGACGATGATCCACTCCACGCCCGGCCAGCTGGCGGCAAAGCCGATGTCGGTCTGCGACGGAAAGGGCGCGCTGCGCACGTGCGAGTGGTAGATCGCGCCGATCTCCCAGCCTTCGTCGTCGATCGCGTTGTTCAGCCGCAGAAGCTCCATCGGATCGATCTCGAACTTGAGCGCGCTGGCGTGGATGTTCTCGGCGCGATACACGCGCGTCGCGGTGCGCTTGCCATCGGCCCCGGACTCGGCGACGGCAACGACGCCGCAGCACTCGATGCGCGAGTTCTCCCGCGCGTGCGCGACGATCTCGTCGAGCAGCTGCGCGGCGATCTTCATGACCGCTCGGACGCTCCGCGGGCGGTCGGCGGGCGCCTCACCACCAGACGGTCGAGTCCAGGTTCTCGATCTGGTCGAGCGGCAGCGTGTAGATGCCGCTGGAGAGGTACTTCCAGCCGTCGTCGGCAACGACGAACACGACGTTGCCCTCGTCGAGCTCGCCGGCGATGCGCACGGCGATGCTCGCGATCGCGCCGCTGGAGACCCCCGCGAAGACGCCCTCCTCGTCGTGCAGCACGCGCTCGCTCAGCGGCACCACGCCGGCAATGGCGCGTGCCCA